>DATEWZ010000097.1:0-29757 GCA_035257485.1 Chthoniobacterales bacterium | reverse complement strand
GGCCGTCGAACCTGATGAAGATTCCGAACGCGGATTTTCTGGAGCGGACCGGAAGCGAAATCCTTGGCGCGCGCTTGTGGAAACTGCCGCCCAAGAGTGCGAACACACTTCACAAGCATCCGAGAGCGGAAGAATTTTATTTCGTCGTCGAAGGCACGGGTCGGATGCGCATTGGCGGGGAAACGATCACGGTTCCAAAACATGGCGGTGTGCTCGTCGGCCCGAAGATGTTGCGACAAGTTTTCAACGATACGGATGAAGAAGTGCTTTGGTTGATCGTTGGCGCGCCGGAAGAACTTGAATTTTTGAGGGGTTCGAAATCGAAGATCGACATGTCTCCGTTTTATCCAGTCGATCCCAAACAATTGCCGAAAGAATTGGCGGGCTTGGAGTGGCCGCCTCAAGAAAGTAAGAAGTAAGAATTAAAAATTAGGACGGGGTCGGATATGACGCCGGAAATTATTTATTACGTGGCGTGCAGTCTTGATGGATTCATTGCCACGGAGGACGGCGGGGTTGGTTGGCTCGAGCCTTTCCAAAAAACGGGAGAAGATCATGGCGTGGGTGAATTGCAGGCTTCGGCGGATGCGTTGCTTCTCGGCAGTCACACTTATGAGTTCGCGCTGAAGTTGGGAGCGTGGCCTTCGCCCGAAACTCCATCTTGGGTTTTCACGCATCGTAAACTGAAAAAGCTTCATTCGAGTATCACGCTCACGTCACGGACGCCGCGCCAAGTGGTCGAATTGCTGAAGGAGCGCGGCGTGAAACGCGCTTGGTTAATGGGCGGCGGGAAATTGGCCACTTCATTTCGCGCCGAAGGATTAATTTCCGGTTACATTCTCGTCATCATGCCGATTATTCTCGGTCGCGGCATTCCGGTGTTTGCTCCCGGCGGTCCGCAAAAGCCGCTCGTGCTCGAATCGGCGAAGCCCTTCAAGAGTGGGATCGTTCAGCTGATCTACCGGAACAGCTAAAGAGATCCATTCGAACGTTGACATCCGCGGCGACATTTCCGAAACGGATGGAATGAAGCGGAGAATCTGGAAAGCGTTTCTTGTCGGTGTAACCGTCGTTTCAATTACCAACATCTGCGCAGCCAACCAAGCGGACGATGAAAATGCGATCCGTGAATTGGAAGCCAGGCAGCCGGAAGCTTGGAACAAACACGATGCGAAAGCGTACGCGAGTTTGTTCACCGAGAACGGTGACATTGTGAACGTGGTCGGCTGGTGGTGGAAAGGCCGCGCCGAGATCGAGAAAAAACTGACTGACGCCTACGTTTACGTTTTCAAGGAAAGCGCGCTCACGATTACCAATGTGGACATTCGATTTCTCACACCGGACATCGCCGTGGCGCACGTTCAGTGGACGATGACGGGTGCGAGAACGCCGAGCGGAATTCCAACACCGCAACAAGGAATTCAGACCCACGTTCTGCAAAAACAGAATGGCCAGTGGTTGATCGCTGCCTTCCAGAACACCAACGCGGTCCCGGAGATGCCATTCCCGAAAGGGCCGGTTATGCCGCCAACCGGCGCTAAGCCGACGCCGTAGGCCGAAAGTCACAAGTCGAAAATGAGCGCAGCGGACAAACTCATCGCGCAATGCCGAAAGCCGTCGGGATGGTTCGGCCGGTTCATTTTGTGGGAGATGAATCGGCAGCATTCCGAGCTGACCGACTGGGGTCTAAGTCATGTCGCGATCAAAAAGACGGCCACGATTCTGGATGTCGGTTGCGGCGGTGGACGGACGATTCACAAGCTGGCAGTCGCCGCGAGCGCGGGAAAAGTTTACGGAATCGATTACTCGGAATCGAGCGTGGCCGCGGCCCGACGAGCGAACGCCCATTGGATCGACGTCGGTCAGGTCGAGATCCAACACGGGTCGGTTTCTCAGCTACCGTTCGCAAACGAAACATTCGATCTCGTTACCGCGATCGAGACGCATTTGTTTTGGCCGGATCTGCCGAACGATTTTCGCGAAATCTTTCGGGTCTTAAAACCCGGCAGCGAATTGTTGATCGTCGCCGAGATTTACAAAGGCGGAAAACATCTCGAAGGGGTTCGGAAAAAGATTTTCGACAAACATCTCGCGGCGAACATGAACCTGTTCACACCGGACGAACATCGCGAGCTATTCACGAATGCCGGTTTCTCCGATGTTCAGGTTTTCGAAGAGCTCGAGAAAGGCTGGATCTGCGCGGTTGGCAGGAAGACTTCATAGCCATACGCGCAGGCATCTTTTTGTTACGAAACGTAAGTCAACAAGTATGAAGACCTGCTCTCCGCGTTCGATCGTATGCGTTGCGCTGGCTATCGGTTTAACATGGATCACGTCGTCATTGCACGGGGCGACAAGATTCACCGTTTCGGGAAAAATCGAGACCGTTACGAAAGACAGTAAGATTGCGCTTTTCGCGGACAAACCGTTCTATGGCCCACCAACACCTGTTGGGGTGTATGCGTTGTGGAACATCAGAAGGCATACGTTGTTCGTGGCCTCGGTGCCGATCGCGATCCCGATTACACTCGACAGGAAGAAAGCGCGATTTGGAGACTTGAAGTCTGGACAATATGTCGTGGTCGAGTACGAGCTCGTGGTCGACGACCCCCTAGTATATTGCGCCGCAACGCGAGTCGATGCGCACAGCGCTCGGCCAGCCAAAAGCGGTTCAGAGAGGCCCAAAAAGTAAAACTGCCTTGCGACGGGCACGAGATTGCGCAGCTTGGGTTTCCACGAAGGGAAAACAGGCGATGAAGAGATTAATTTTGAGCACTTTACTATCGGCGATCTTTGCCGCAGCGAGTTTTGGCAAGATCGGCGACGACGAGAAACAGATTGCATCGGTTTATGGCCAGCCGGGGAAAGATTTGGGGACGCGCGGCAACATTCACCAGGTGGGTTACATGGCGGGAGGATTCATGATTCTGGTTTCGTTCGTGAATGGCGTGAGCCTGCGGGAAAGCTTTGGTAAGCCCGATAGTTCCGCCCTCAGCTCTGATGACATTCAGAAAATTCTCGCCTTTAACGCGCCCGAAGGAACGAAGTGGAATGAGACTCCTGCAGAGGGCGGCGATAAAGCATGGACACGCTCGGACAACAGAGCCATCGCCCTGTTTCCATTCTCGGGAAAATTTCTCTCGATCCAGGACGCGAACTTCGTCCAGCCAAAAGAGTAAGCTGGGAAGTTATTCCAAGCGCTGCAGCGAGGGGATGCCGTAATTTTCCTGAAGATCGGCCATTTCGTCGGCAATCGATTTGGCGTCGAGCTCAATCTGTTTCGGATCTTCCTCGGTCTCGATCTTGATGAAACCGCCCTCGACCGGCTGTTTCACCGCGTCGGCCAGATCGTTTAAGGATTTGATTTCTTTCCCGTTAACTTTCGCAACCGTGAGATAAGCGAACTCGTCGTAGCCGATCGTGTTATTGGCCGGAAGGACCTGACTCAAAATCACAATCCGCCGATGTTCGCCTGGAAAAATCTCGGACTGCAAGCGGTCGAGATAAACAAAACGCTGGGGCGCCTCGCGCTGCCAGTTCGGTCCCCATTCTTTGAGATATTGTCGGGAAAGCTCCTGAAAAATCAGGCCACCAAGCACGAGATACTTCGGCGCTTCATCCAACGCATACGGCGGACTCACGTAATCTTTCGTGTCGCGATGTTCGAGCGTGATCTTCAACTCCATCGGTTTGCCTTCGCGTTGAATTTGAAACGGAAGAACGTCGCCCGCGTAGGAATGCGCGCTGATCAAATTGGTGAAATCGATTTTGCCGTAAAGTGGATCAACATAGTTCCCATTCTCGTCGATCTCGTGGTTGCCGACCGACTTCACGATGTCGCCGACCTGCATCCCGGCTTTCTGCGCCGGCATGTTCGGTTCCACCGCGGTCACATAGACGCCGCCCCGGCCGGCTTCGCCGGCGAATTTACGCAACTGCGGATCTTTGGTTGGGAAAAATGAAAAACCGACTGCCGGAAATCCGCGATAATGTTCGCTCTCAGCTTCCTTCAAAAAATGCGTGATGATCGGCGCTGGGATCGCGTCGATCAACTGTGAGCGCGGATCATAGCGGAGTAACAAGCCGGCGAGCTTGTTGTTTTTGACGAGCGGAATCGTGTAACTGTTTTCGCGATACTGCATCGGCAAACTGATGCGGTAGGTGAGGAATTGACCGACATCGACCGGATACTTCGTCATCTGAATGGTCGTGACCAGTCCCTCGGTCGCAACCAACGCGCCGGTCGGCTCGAGCTGCCAGGCCGCGATTCGATCGCCGACGACCGTATCGGCAGCGATATCGAGCGGCGCAATTCCGTCGAGAAAACTTTTCTCGGTCGGCTCGAGCAACGCGAGGTTCGCTTCGTAGTCGATCACCTGAACGTTGGCCGCTGTCTTGTCGCCGGATTCTGCGCGCTCGAGCTCGACGTAATTCTGATTCGTGACCAAATCCGCGGTCACGAGGACGCGACCTTTCGACAAGACCGCGCCGAGTGCGCGCTTCGAAACCGGCGCTTTCTTTTGCCACGGTCGAAAATAATCGTAGGGCTGCCCGGTCACGTTGACGCGGACGAGCGAGAGCGGTTTTTGTTTAACGTCTTTGTTCGGCTCCGGCGACGCGCTTTGTTTTACGGCAGCGTCACCGGTCACGGCCAAGGCGAGAAGCAAACTGAAAAAAAGCGCGCGCATTCTAAAGTTTCGTTTGCAGATCGGCCGGCTTCCCGCTGGGCTGTTCGCTGAGATTTTGTTCGCGCACGACGTTGTAACGAGTTTTGATCCGGTCCCGTGCCGCTTCGACCTGTTTCGGATCGAGCACTAAGGGAGGACCGTCACCAATCATGTCGATCACGAACCGGTCCGCGGGCTGGGCGAGCATCTGGCTGAGCTCTTCGAGGGTCCGGACTTTCTTGCCGTTGATTTGATCGACGATTCCGCCGCGATACGGCGAAAGATAGGTATTGATCGGGTCCGGCAGAATATTTGTCAGCACGATTACGTCCGGGTGTTCAAGGTAGATTTGATCGATCACATAAAAGTCGAAGAAATGCCGGAGACGCAGGTCCTGCGGTTGGTAGGCTTCGAGCAAATCCAAACTCAACGGCTGAAAGAGCAAACCGCCGTAAACAACGTAGCGCGGCCGCACATCATACTTGTGACTCTGCATCAGATATGGCGGCACGGTGTCGAGCTGCACGCTGCCGCTGATCTGTTGTTTGTCGCGCCAGATATCGAACTTCACCTGGTCCCCTTTGAACTTTCGCTCAACGACTTCCGGCATCTCAACGTGCTCACCTTCAAGATCGACGTTGCCGTCACTCGCGATCGGGTGATTGTCGATCGAAAGTAAAACGTCGCCCGGTTTCAAAATCTTAGCGCAAGGTCCGGCTTGAACGACTGTTTGCACCAAGACGCCGCGGCCATCGTCTTTTAGTCCCAAAAATTTTCGCTGGGCCGGGTTCTGCAATTTTCCATACGTCATTCCAAGATCGACATATCCGTCGTAACGTCCGTCGTTCACGTCTTTGAGGAAACGATTGATCACCGGCGTGGGCACCATGTAAGCAACCCCTTGCGCGACATCGCCGCTGTAACCTTGAAACGCCACGCCGACGACTTTCGCCTTTTGCATCACCGGCCCGCCGCTGTTGCCGGGATTAATTTGCGCGCTGATTTGAATCGCGAGGTGCTGGTCGATCGACGAGTGGGTGTAAAGTTGAAAATCGATGCGCGAGACAATTCCAGTGGTGACTGACATTCGTTCGCCGCCGATTGGATAACCGTAAGCCGAAACGGTCGATTCGAGCTCGGGAATTCCGCCGAGCTTCAGCGGCAGCATGTTTTTGAAAAACGCTGGCGAATCGACCGTGATCAGCGCGAGATCGCAATCATGCGCGACGAACAAGACTTTCGCCGGATATTTATTCGGATCGCCGTCGCGCTCGACTGTGAGATAGCGGCTGTTGCTGACGACGTGCGCGTTAGTCATGATCCGGTTGCCGTCGATCACGAACCCGGCGCCGATTCCACGTCCGAGCATTCCGGCGTTCCACGGCGCGCGATAATCAGGCGCAACTTCCGTTGCCGTGATGCGCACCAAACTTTTTTGCACGGGACCGTTCGGTTGCGGCGGAGCGATCGGCACGGGGACGGCAACGACATTCTGCTGCGGCGTAGTCGCCTTTGGCCCCAATGGTCCCGCAGGTGCGGGAGGTTGCGGCTGACCGGGAGCTTCTCCCATCGGCCCGTTTGGCTGCGGTGGTCGTTGTTGCGGCGGCAACTGTTGCTGCGGTGGCGGCGGCTCTTGTTGTTGCTGCGCCGGCTGTTGACCGAACGACGTCGATCCAGCGAGCAACAATGCGAAAGTGAAAATGCGAAAACCCTTCATGCCGGAAAGTCTGGAAGATGAAACGATGTGAGGGAAAAGCAACGGCTCAAATCCCCGCGCGATCAAGTAGTGATTTCAAAACTTTTTCCGCCTCGAATACTTCGCGCGCGATTTGTCGGGCCGCGCCGGAGTGTTTTTTGTAATCGGCGTTGATCATTTTCACTGCCTCGGCAATTTCACCTAACGATCGAAATGCGAGTAACCCTTTGTCTCCGCCGTAATTTTTGGTGAACCCGGTTTCCTGCGTAATTACCGGCCGGCCGGCGGCGAGATAACAGGCGCTCCGGTCGCTGAACCAGCCGGTGTTTAAATGCACGTACTGATCTTTCGCGACCGTGAACTCGCCTTTGGATTGCTGGATGTAGTCGCGATAGAGCCAGTAATCGATGCTCATTTGCAACGGTGAGACCAATCGCCAGCGATTCTGTTCGAATTTCTTTCTCGTCGTGTCATCAGGAATGTTGGTCGCGAGCTCAAACGTCTCGCCGGAGCTTTTCGGCGCTTTCACAAAGCGCAAAAACTCCCGCGATTTGCTCCAAAGATATTTCCGGCCGCGCCAGGTGATGTCCTTAAGGCCGCTCGTGGACCAATTCGCGATCGAAGTGAAGACCGCGGCGCGTTTCGGTGCGCAATCGGATTTCCAGAGATCGCTCACGACCGGTTGCCGCGTCGCGTGCCATTTAAATCCGTGCTTCGGCACTGGAAACGCCTTTGCGCTGACATTTTCGCCGAAGGTGAAGAGAGCGTGATGGCGCTTGAGATAGTCGATTGTCGGTTTAGCACCTTTGTCGATCTTGATCTGTTCAACGCCGGGATCGCTCTCGACATAAATGATTCGCTCGCTTTTCAGGAGGTCTTCGTTGAACTCCTGCGTGCCGCAAATGTTCAGGATCGCGTCGGCGTCGCGATAAAGTTGCTGGATTTTTTTAAGTGGCAATCCGGCTGTTGGTTTTTCTTCCGGAAGATAGCGCGCGCAAAAGGCCCAGCGATTTTTGAAATCGAACTCGCTCGCGAGTCTTTCGAGAATTTTTCCCGGATAATCGACGTCGTAGTTTACTTCGAACGTTTCGGGGTTGTAGGGAAGTCGCGCCGAATCTTCGATATAATAAACTTCGTGCCCGAGCCGTTGCAGGCCGACGACATAATGAACGTGCTGCCAGATGACGCCGGCGATTGGCATCCCGCCCATGAATCCCATGACGACGATGCGCTTGCGTTTCATGGAGAAGAAAACGCCGAACGGTCCGATCCGGACTGGCATTTAACGCCGAACATCGAATCTCGAAAACAGAAAAACGCCTTCTGCATTCGGCGTTGGGCGTTGGGCGTTGGACGTCGGACGTTTTCTTTTTGTCTCACGCGAACTTTTTCACTTCGATTGCGGGATTGCCGGCGACAATGGTATTCGCGGGGACTGACTTCGTTACCACCGCACCCGCTGCGACGACCGAATTGTCGCCAATCGTTACGCCTTTCAAGATTACTGCGTTCATTCCGATCCAAACATTGTCGCCAATTTTCACCGGAGCGGTTTTCAATTTTGGGCGCGGCGGTCGATCTTTGAAAAACGGCGCGAGCGCCTGCGCGTCCACCAATCGCTGCGCCGGTTCAAGCGGATGAAAATCCGAGTCCGCGATCCCAACGCCCCAGGAGATGAGACAATACGAACCGATGTCGATCCGTTCCTCCGCCATCACGATTGCGCCGTTGAGCAAAGTAAAATCGCCGACCGTGCATTTTCCGTTTTTGCCGATGGCGAAAGAACAGCCGGCATAAACGGAAACGTGCTTTCCGAACTTCACCGCGTCCGGCTCTTTGCTGACGAGCTTTTTGAAAACCTGAGCGCTCTCGCAATAAAAACCCTCGCCGAATTCGACGTTGGGCGGAATCGGATGCGGATGCCAATCGTGCTCCACATGTCGATCTTTTTTGACGTTGCTCATGATGTTGGAAATTTTCCGGACGCAAACAGTTTCGCGTAAACACCGCCGCGCGCGAGCAATTCCGCTCCGGTCCCTTGCTCGACAACACGCCCGCGCTCGAGTACTACGATTCGATCGACGTTGTGAATCGTCGCCAGCCGATGCGTCGCGATCAGCGTCGTGCGGCCGCGCATCAGTTCTTTGATTGTGTCCATGATTGCGGCTTCGGTCGCGGGATCGAGCGCCGACGTTGGCTCGTCGAGCAACAGGATGGGCGCATTTTTCAAAAACGCACGCGCGATTCCGATTCGTTGACGTTGACCGACACTGAGCTGCTGGCCGCGTTCGCCAACCGTACTGGAATAACCATTCGGCAGTTGCTGGATGAATTCGTCAGCCTGTGCGCGTTTCGCCGCGTCGATGATTTCATCCTCCGTCGCGTCCGGCCGGCCGTAGGCGATGTTCTCGCGGATCGTGGTCGAAAAAAGCAATGTGTCTTGCAAGACGATTCCGATCTGCGCGCGCAACGATTTCTTCGTGATCTCGCGCACGTCTCGGCCGTCCAGCGTGACTGATCCCGAAGTTGGATCGTAAAAGCGCGGGACCAAACTCAACAGCGTGCTCTTGCCGGCGCCAGTCCCGCCGACGATCGCGATCATTTGGTTCGGCTCGATCTGAAGATCGACATCGTGGAGGATTTCCCGCTCAACCGCGTAGCGGAACGCCACCTTTTGAAATCCAATCGCGCCCTTGGCCGATTCGATCTCAATGGCATTCGGCGAATCGACGACGTCATCTTGTCGATCCGACACTTCGAAGCAACGCTTCGCGCCCGCGGTCGCGCCCTCCATCGCCCACGCCGTGTAGGTGAGAGATTCGATTGGCCCATACAGCATCAAAAGATAGGCGCTGAAAACGAGCAGTGTGCCGAGAGTCAAAGTTCCAGCCAGGACGTGGAGCGCGCCGACATAGTACATGGCAGCAGTGCCGAGCACGGTCAGCGTGCTAATCACGAGCGCGCTGTTCACGTTCGTGAGCGTCAATCGCAAGTTGGCCTGCAAACTTTGTTGGGCCTGCTGACGAAACTGCATCGCTTCGAACTCCTCGCGGCCAAACGCATGCACCATGCGAATCGAACTCAACCCTTCCTGTGCTTGCGTGAGCACGGCGCTTTCCTGTTCCTGAATGGAAGTCGATTGTTTGCGAATCTTGTGAGAGAAGAAATAAATCGCGAGGACAATGAGCGGCACAATGCCTAACGAGAGCAACGTGAGTTGCCAATCGAGCCGGACCATGATCACAAACGTGGCAATCAAAGTGACCACCGAGCCGAAAATGCCGGTGAACCCTTTGTTGTAGATCGTTTGGACCGATTGCGAATCGTAGGCGACGCGAAAACTCGAGTCGCTCGAGCGCCGCGTGTCGTGGAACTTCAACGACAGGCGCTGGAGATGAGAATACAAGTCGGTGCGCATCTTCAGCAGCGCTTGTAGTCCGACCTTCACCAAAATGTAATTCGTCGCCCAATTGCAGACGCCCCAGAGAAATTGGATCACGACTAGCGCGAGACAGAGTAGTACAAGCGCGCGATCGCGTGGTTCGACGCTAAAATAAGCATGGTCGATTTTTGGAATGACGTTATCGACG
Organism: Chthoniobacterales bacterium; assembly: GCA_035257485.1. Taxonomy (GTDB): domain Bacteria; phylum Verrucomicrobiota; class Verrucomicrobiia; order Chthoniobacterales; family UBA10450; genus AV40. Next base: position 19,804 of record DATEWZ010000097.1, on the reverse strand, counting down.
ATGATTTTGAACGGCCACGGCTTCAGCAGATTCAATCCGATGCCGATAATCGACAGCAATAGTCCGGCGACCGTGTGTGGCAGAAACGATCTGTAATACTGAAAGACGCGGCGGTAGATCGACATGGGAATTTAAGATTGCAGATTGCCGATTTCAGATTGAACTACACAGCCAGAATTCCGCTAGGCTAAATCACGAAATCTGAAATTCTTCGCGTGCATCAATTGCTTCAACATTGGTCGGAGTGGGTCCTCACCGGAGGCTACATCGGCATTATTGCCCTGATGGCGTTAGGCAGCACGCCGGTGCCGTTGCCGGCTGAATTGGTCGTGCCTCCGGCGGCGTTCCTGGCCGCGCAAGGGCGGCTGAGTCTCGCTGGCGTAATCCTGGCGAGCACGCTCGGCGCGTATCTCGGAGCAGCGGTAATGTATTGGCTCTCACGTTGGTTGGGTCGTCCTTTAGTCGTGAAATTCGGGCGATTCATTCTATTTCCACCGAAAAAACTGGAGGAAGCAGAACACTGGCTGGCCCGCTACGAAGCGGGCGGGATTTTCTTTGCCCGTTTGTTACCAGGGGTGCGGCACTTGATTTCGATACCGGCCGGAATCGTGCGGATGAATTTCACGGTCTTCAGTATTTGGACCCTGATCGGCTCGGCCATCTCGTGTTCAATCCTGGCTTATCTCGGCGTTCGCGCGCAGAGGGTGGCGCCGAACTTGTTGAACGATCCCGAAGGGCTCGCACATTTCGTTCGCGGACAATCGAAGTGGTTGTTGCTCATAGTTCTCGCATTCGCAGCGCTTTACGTCTTGTCGATGTGGCTTTCCAAGCGGAAAGCGGATTAAAGGGGAGTGGGCAAAAGTTATTCACATTTCGCGGCGTCGGTGACGCGGAATAAATTTGAACACCGGCACTCAAGCTGCTGTCAAAAGACCAACAGCAATGAAGAAAAACAGCCTCATTTTGAAACCCCGTCCTAAACTTTCACTCGGCGATCTGATTCTTGCCGTGAGTTCCTGCACCAAAGACACCAAGGAAACGGTTGCGACCGTGGCCGATCTTTTGGGCAGCGGGAAAGTCCGTCTCCAAAGCGACGGCAAGTTTCTCAAGGCCAAGGTTTGCTAGCCCTAGGCAGCATTAGCGAATTTTCAAATCGCTCCGGTGGGTTGTCTGCCGGAGCGATTTTGTTTTCCGGCACAAAACGCTTTCGCCTTTGGCGCGGCTATCTATCTTGCCGCGTGATCGATCGTTATTCGCGGCCGCAAATGGCGAACATTTGGGCCGATCAGCGCAAGTTCGAGATCTGGCTCGAAATTGAAACTCTCGCCGCGGAGGCGATGGCCGATCTCGGCCAAATTCCAAAAGAGGATGCGATCGAAATTCGCAAGAAAGCGAAGTTTTCCATTCCGGAGATTCTCGAGATTGAAAAGCGGACGAACCACGACGTCATCGCGTTTCTCGAAAACGTCGCGTCGTCGGTCGGCCCGGCGGCGCGGTGGATCCATCAAGGACTGACCTCTTCCGACATTCTCGACACGACGTTGTCGGTCCAGCTTACGCAATCGAGCGATATGTTGGCTGAGGATTTAAAACAAGTCCGCCGCGTCATCGCCAACCAGGCGCGTCGCTATAAAATGACGCCGATGATCGGCCGCAGTCACGGCGTCCACGCGGAACCGATCACGTTCGGATTGAAGATGGCGCTGATGTACGACGAATTTGGCCGCGCCGAAGAACGACTGGCGCAAACGCGGGAACGAATTCGCGTCGGCAAAATCAGCGGCGCAGTGGGCACACATGCACATGTCGATCCAAAAGTTGAGCGCGCCGTTTGCGAAAAGCTCGGACTGAAACCAGCCACGCTTTCAACGCAGATTGTCCAGCGCGATCGACACGCCGAGTTCATGACAACGCTGGCGGTGATCGCGTCCAGCATTGATCGCTGGGCGACAGAGTTTCGTCATCTCCAGCGCACCGAAGTTTTGGAAGTCGAAGAATATTTCGGCGAAGGCCAGAAAGGGAGCTCGGCCATGCCGCACAAGCGCAATCCGATTGCGAGCGAGCGGTTGAGCGGCCTCGCGCGCGTGATCCGCGGCAACGCGCTTGTTGCTTTGGAAAACGTGGCCCTGTGGCACGAACGCGACATCAGCCATTCGAGCGCGGAGCGAATCATCCTGCCGGACTCGTGCGTTCTCATGGATTTCATGCTTCACGAGCTGCGCAATCTGGTCGAGCGCCTCCTGGTTTATCCGGAGCGGATGAAACAAAACCTGGACGCGACCAAAGGTCTTTATTTCAGCCAATCGATCCTGCTCGCGTTGACCCGCGCCGGCGCGGAGCGCAAGACGGCCTACGAAGCTGTCCAACGCGCGGCAATGAAAACCTGGAAAGGCGAGGGGAGTCTGGCCAACAACGTCAAAGCCGAGCCCGCAATCGCCGCAAAACTTTCCGCAGACGAGATCGATCGGCTTTGTTCGCTCGACATTCATCTCAAACATGTCGATGAAACGTTCAAAACGCTCGGCCTGGACTAACATGTGCAAGATCGACATCGTCATCGTAGCCGGCCTGCTTTGTGCCGCGATTAGCGGCTGCAAACCGAGTTACGATCATAAAGAAGCCGAGCTATATATTCGTGACAGCGAGAAAGAATGGGCGGAATCAGTCGCGAACGGTGACGTGACTGTTATTCAACGAATTCTGGCGGAGGATTTCGTCGGCGTAGATCCGAAAGGTTAGCTTTACGACAAAGCAAAAATGGTTTCGGAAACAGCCGACGCGCAAAAGTATTTTGCGTCGAATCACCTCGACAATGTGAAAATTCGTTTTTACGGTAACACCGCGATCGCGCAGGGCAGTGAATCGTGGGAACGAAGAGGCGGCGAACGCGGCCGTTTTGTTTGGACTGACACTTGGCTGCGGCGCACCGGTCAATGGCAAATCGTCGCCGCCGAAGATCTGATTGCACCGCAGCCGACGGCCTCGCCCGCGCCGTAGCTAACGAATTGGGCTGAGGAGCAGCTCGCTCATCCTGCCCGATTCATCGAGTCTTAAGACACGCATATCAAATTTCGCCGCGCTCTGCTCGGGCGCTTTTGGATTGAGCGTCACACGGATGGCGTTCGGGTTCCAATTCAGGATCAACTGCGCAACTTGAAAACTGGCGGACAATTCGACCGCATCCAACTCGAGGTGCGCGAAAAGCTCCATCGTCATCGGCGTTGTTCCGGCCGGCGTGAGCTGCACACGCGCGCGCGCTTCATTTGGAATCAACGCCACGCCGCCGATTTCGAAAGAGGTCCGCGTTTGCGCCGGTTGAAATGGTTTCGCCGTCGGGATCAAACGGAGCGTCGCAATTCGGCCCTCGCCATTCAACTTCGCCGGCCCGAGTTGAAATCCCAGCTCGGACGGGATCGCGCTCCGGGTCGCGGCCGATTGCAACCGTAGCGAAGCGATCATCGACGACGGCCGCGCGCGAATCGCGCCCATTTGCAATTGCGAAGTGAGCTGCATCGACAGCACTTCAAGAAAAATTCCGAGCACCGCCGCGCTGCCATCGGTCGGCGCGACACGAATCGTCGGTGCAGCGGCGACTGGCGCAGGCGGCGATGGAGGAGGAACAACTGCGCGTCGTGCAGGCACAATTGCGATTTTCCTTTGCGACGGCATACCGCCGCTGATTCTTGTTTCAGGCAAAGCCGATGGAAAAACGCGCGCAGGAGCTGTTGAAGGAGCCGGGCGTAGCAGGTCTGGTCGCCAAACCGTTCGCGATCAACAAGAAAGAGTGTCTGCCCGGCGCTGAATTCTCGATGCCGCTTTAGTGCCGGACTTCGGCGAGGAGCTGCCGCTTGGCTTCGAGCCAATCGGAATTCGCGTCGCCTGGAAGATCGAGCCGACGCCGGTGCTCGGAAATGAAATATGCGCGCATCGAGATTTGATCATCCGTTGGGTCGGTAATTGCCGGTTCGAATTGTTCTTCTTCGATGTGCGGTTCGAACCAGTGCTCTTTTTCGAGGGTTCGTTGCACAAGATCGACAAGCGCCTCCGAGAAAAACGGCTTCTCGATTTTGGCCACCACGTTCGGCAAGCGCGCCGCCGCCGCGTTCATCTCGGGCACGTGTCCCGACATTAACAACACCGGCACGCGCGCAGTGCGTTCGTTTTTTAAGAGACGCTCGCAAAGCTCGTCGCCGTTGAAATCGGGCAAGCTGTAGTCGAGCAACATGAGATCCGGGTTCCGGCGCTCGATCTCCCGTAACCCTTCGGTCGCACTCCGCGCGGTAGTGATTTTTAAATCAGGCAACGCGCTCGAGAGAGTGTCTTCGACAAAAATCAGCAACATCTCAGTGTCGTCCACGACAACCACGCTTTTGCCGCGGATCGCCTCGATCGGTTCGGGTTCTGCAGTCGGTCGCCCTACGACCGCAGGCGCGACTTCCTCCAGGACTTCAAGCGCAATCGTTTCCCAATCGGAAATTGTTCGTCGCACTGGGCCGGCCAACTTTCGTTCGCCGAAATGTGCTTTCGACCAGCTCAGGATCTCTTCAAACGCGTCTTCGCCTTTGAGTTTTCCAGTCGTGGCATGCACGACTTGTCCGCCGGAAACTTGGATCTCGCCCGTGCGTTTACGCGACTCGACTTGAACAAGCACGTTCGAATTCGCCGCGTGATGCGCGAGAAGGACGTCCAGCGAGCTCAATCCGCCGAGCGTGCCGCGACCCTCTTGTTCGCGCCACGGACCCAGCAACGCCTGGACCGCGGCGCCGAACGTCGCGAGCTCGAACGGTTTTTCGATAAATTGCAGCGCGCCGGCTTGTCCGCGTAGGTTCGCGATCTTGGCCGGAATCGCGCCTCCGATCACAAGCGCGCCGACGTTTGGATGCGACTCGGAAATTTTCTCGAGAAAATTGGTCAGGCCTCGCCAGGGAGGATCGACGTCGAGAACAAAGAGACCGGGCTTTAGATCCGTCGCCAGTTTTTCCGCCTCGTTGAGTGATCGCGCGACGGCCGCTTTATGTTTCGGCGCGAACTTTCGTAGCGCCGAAGTGATTGCAGCCGCAAGCGCGTCGTATTCTTCGAGCAGAAGAATACTGGGCTGCAAAACACCCGCTGATTTGGAACGACTGGGCACCTAGGCGAAACCTCGAAATTTTTAGGGTAAGACAAAGCCCAATGGCTGGTCAAAGGGAACAGGGCAAATTGTCTGCCCTGAGAACTGTTCGCGGATGCGGCCTGCTTCGGCCCTACTCGTAGCGAAGGGCTTCGATCGGGTCGAGGTTGGCCGCCCGATATGCCGGGTAAAGCCCGAACCCGATTCCGATTGCGGAGCAAACGACCAGACCGGCAATTGCCCAGCCGTAGGGGAAAATCAGGTCAACTTTGAGCCAGAGGGCAAGTAAATCGCCGACAATGATGCCAAGCACGATCCCCAAAATGCCGCCCGCTTCGGAAATGAAAACTGCTTCGGTCAGAAATTGTCTCAGGATGTCCTTGCTCCGCGCGCCGATCGATTTCCGCACGCCGATTTCTTTCGTCCGTTCGGTCACGCTCACGAGCATGATATTCATGATCCCGATTCCGGCCGCGACCAACGCAATGAAACTGATCACGAAAGCGCCGACACGCACCACTCCCGCGACCGAAACGAACGCGCTCTTGAGCGAATCGTTGGAATAAATCTCAAAATCGTTCTCCTGGTCTGCGCGCAGCCCGCGCGCAATCCGCATTGCGCCGACTGCTTTGTCGAAGGTCGCGTTGTAGGTTTCGGTCGACGGCGCTTGCGTCGCGATGTTCACCGTCCGCTTCGCTGAACCGAAATCTTCGAAGAACCGCGTGATTGGCATCATGCACATGTTGTCCTGGGTCTGACCGAACGCGGTTCCTTTCTCCGCGAGGACTCCGACGATCGTGTACATATGGCCGGAAACGCGGACCATCTTGCCGATCGGCGATTCGTGCGGAAACAAACGCTTCTCGACCATTTTGCCAACGACGATCACGTTGCGTGCAAGATCGACATCTTCGTCGTTCAAATTCCTGCCATAGCCTAGCGTGAATGCATTCGCAGTAAGGAAACTGCGATTCGTTCCGACGACCAGCAGGCTCGGTGTTGTTTTCACTCCGTTATAAACGGCCTGGCCTTTTACTTCATAGCCGAAACATTTCAAACAGATCTCGCGCGCTTCGCCTTCCATGAGCCTTTGATAATGAAGGGCCTGGAGATACGAGATATTGCGTCGGTTCTGATATTTTTTCTTCACGTTGCCGCCAGCGGCCACGTTCGCCGGATATTTCGCGAATTGAAAAATGTTCGAACCGAGAAAGCTGATCCCGTTCTCGATCGAGTATTGCAACGCGCCGATCGCGGTCATGACCGAGATGACGGAGAAAACGCCGATCGTGATCCCGAACATCGTCAGGCCAGAGCGCAATTTGTTCACGCCGAGCGACCCGAGCGCCATGGTGATGATCTCGGCAAATCTCATTTCGATTTATTCGTAGCGAAGCGCGGTGACCGGGTCGAGACGGGAGGCCGACCAGGCCGGTGCGAAACCGGAGATCAGACCGGTGAGCACGGAGACGATCATGCTCGCGACGACGAGGCCGAAAGAGAATTGAATCGGAAATGACGGAAACGCCTTGCCGATTCCGAAGCACATAAAATAAGCGACGATGAGTCCGATGAAACCGCCGAGCAGACAAAGCGCGGTCGATTCGATCAGGAACTGCAACAAAATCGTGCGCCGGCGCGCGCCCAGCGCTTTGCGCGTTCCAATTTCCTTCGTCCGCTCCTTCACGCTCACGAACGTGATATTCATGATCCCGATCGCGCCGACGAAGAGCGAAAGGCCGGTGATGAAGAGACCGGCAATCGCGATCGTGTTTTTCACCGGATCGAGCGTGCTCTTGAACGCCTGTTGCTCGTTGATCGAGAAATCTTCCTTCTTTTCCGGCGCCAAACCGCGCACGCGCCGTACAATCCCGGTCAGCTCTTCTTTGGCCTCGGCCAGCTTCCTCTTGTCTTTTACTTTCACGCGCACGTCCGATTCGCCCTGGTTGTTTCCGCGGACGTCGACCTCGCTTTTGACGTCGAAATATTTGTTAAAGGCTGCCAGCGGCATCGCCACCATCGAGTCCCAGCTGAACAATCCAAGAAACGTCCCCTGGCGAGCGTTGACGCCGATCACTTTGAACTGGTGGCCGTTGATCAGAACCGATTTGTCGATTGGGCTGTCCGATGGAAATAGAGCGTCCGCCACATCGTAACCAATCACCACGACTTGCGCACCATCGCGCGACTCGATCTCGTTAAAGAAGCGCCCTTCCTTGCAGTCGATTGTCGATGTTAGCGTGAAATCGGAAGTGGTCCCGAGCGTGAAAACATTCTCCACCTGGTTGCCGCCGTATTTGATCGAACGCATCAAGCTCGAAGTCGGCACCGCGACCATCAGGGTGGAATTCGGCGTCGCGGCGATGATGCGATTGATCGTCTCCGCGTACTCGGTCTTAATTTTTTTCCGGTCGCGATAATTCCACCAATCGTCGACTGGCTTCCACGGCCATTGCGTGACGTAAAGCACATCGTCGCCGAGAACGGCCATGCTTTTGTCGAAGCCGATTGAGATTCCGGCGATCGCCGTCCCCATCAACGTGACCGCGACGATTCCAATGATCACGCCGAGCGCGGTCAGCGTCGATCGGGTCAGGTTCGAGCGCATCTGCGCGTAAGCGATTCGCCAACTTTCTTCGAGCTCGTAGAGAAAACGTTTCATGTTTACGTCGTGGAAACGGTTTCCAGATCCAATTCGGGGATAAAACCGGCGTGGTCCATTTCAATCAGGCCATCACGGAGATGGATCGTGCGGCGCGCGTGGGCGGCGATGTCGCGTTCGTGGGTGACCAGAATGATCGTATTCCCGCGCTTATAAAGATCTTCCAGCAGCGCCATGATCTCTTCGCCGGTCTTGGAATCAAGATTGCCGGTCGGTTCGTCGGCCAAAATAATCGACGGATTGTTGACCAACGCGCGTGCGATCGCGACCCGTTGGCGCTGACCGCCGGAAAGTTCGTTCGGCTTGTGTTGAATGCGATCGCCGAGGCCAACATCGGTCAGCGCTTCCGTCGCGCGCTCTTCGCGGCTCTCGCGATCCATTCCGGCGTAAATCAGCGGCAGCTCGACATTGCGCAGACTCGTCGCCCGCGGAAGCAGGTTGAACGTTTGAAACACGAAACCGATCTCGCGATTGCGGATCGCTGCGAGCTCGTCGTCGTCCATGTCGGCGACGTTGCGTCCGTTGAATTCGTAGCGACCGGACGTCGGCGTATCGAGACAGCCGAGCATGTTCATCAACGTCGATTTGCCGCTGCCACTCGGCCCCATCACCGCGAGATATTCGTTCCGGCGGATTTGCAGCGTGACGCCGCGCAACGCGCGCACGATCTCTTCTCCCATCACGTAATCCTTCGTGATGTTTTCGATGTCGATGACGATCGGGCCAACTGGTCTGACTGATTGCGGCCCGTCCATTGTTAGATCGATCTACTTCGCGGCTTCTTTGTCGTACGAAACTTTCGCGCCGTCTTTCAATTTGCGACTGATCGCGCTGTAGCTGCCCGAAATCACTTCGTCGCCAGCTTGGACGCCGCTTTTGATTTCCATGAAAGTGTCGTCCGAAATTCCGGTCGTCACCTTCACCGACTGCGCTTTGGCGCCTTTTTTCAGAAACACAACTTTCATCAGCTTCTCGCGTTCTTCCTTTTGGGCAGCTTTTTCCTGACGCTCGTTTACGTATTCGGCATTGTTGTCGCCTTTATCGCGCGCGGCCGTCTTCAACCTACGCTTTTCGATTTCTTCCGGGCTCAAACTGCTGTCTCCGGTGCGAATCGTGACCGCCTGCATCGGCACCGCGACGGCGTCCTTGACGATGTTCGTCTCAATGTCCGCGGTGCAGCTCAAGCCCGGCCGGAGTAAAACATCGCCGCGTTCCAAGTTGATCTTCACCTCAAAGTTGGTGACTTCTTCCTGCGTGCCGCTGCCGGTCGTCTTTCCGGTATTTGCGATCTGCGCCACCGTGCCTTGAAATTTTCGGTCCGTGTAGGCGTCGATCTTGACGCTAGCCTTGTCGCCGACTTTCACGTTCGGCACGTCGTTCTCATTCACGTCGATGACCGCCTGCATCTTCGAGAGATCAGCCACGCGCATCACTTCGGTGCCGGCAAATTGTCCGGTCGCGACCAACCGTTCGCCAAGCTTGCTGTTCAATAGCGTGACCGTGCCGTCGAGCGGCGAATAGATTGTCGTCTTCGAAAATTGATCCCGCGCCTGGCTCGATGCCGCCTGCGCTCGTTCTATCTCATGCAACGAACTTTCGTAAGTATTTTTCGCGACATCGGCCGCGGCCTGCGCCGCGTTGTATTCTTGGATCGACATTACTTTTTTCGCGTACATCTCGTCGGCGCGTTTCAAATCCTGCTCCGTCTTCAACATCGTCGCTTTTAGCTGAAGATTCGTCGCTTTCGCCGTGCTGATCGCCGCTTCCTGTTGCTCAAGCAACGCCCGATACGAATCTGGCTTAATTCGGACAAGCAAATCGCCCTTCTTCACTTTCATTCCGTCGGTCACCGGCAGTTCGGTAATTTCGCCCGCGACTTCCGGCGAAATTTTGACTTCCGTTTCCGGCTGCACCTTGCCCGTCGCCGAAACGGTCTGCAGGATCGTTTTGCGGACCGCTTTGTCGGTCGTGACCGGAATCGGTTTCTCGCGCTTCGATAACGCGATCGAAACGATCAGCCACAAAACAAAGAATGCGACTGCGCCAATGATGATCTGGCGTCTCCGCCGCGCGCGCTGTTTCTTGGCGGCCTTCGGATCGATCTCAGGGGTGGTCAAGGTTTGATGCATCAGGGACTCAGGGAGCGGGGACGTCGGAAATTACCTCACTTTAGACCTTTTCCAACGAAACGCGTTCACCCAGGTCGTCTACTGGGATGCAGGAACGGCGCCTCTTGGATTCAACTGTTTGCGTGTGTGCCTTGGACGCGCGTCAGAATTTGCTCGATCGCCCAGGCCGCATGCTCCGCGATCAATGGCTCGGAATCGAGCGTCGCGCGGCGCAATGCAGGCAAGTCCTCCATCGTTCCGACATTCCCAAGCGCGACGCACACGTTCCGCAAAAATCCGCGCCGTTTGATCCGCTTGATCGGCGAATCTCGAAACAGGTTTCGGAACTCTGTTTCGTTCAGCGCCAGATAACCACGAAGCGAGAATGCCGTTGTCGAAGTGCCAGTCCGGCTCGGACTTCGAGCCGTGAACGCGGTTTCGCGGGAGGCCTTGGCAAAGCGATTCCACGGGCACGCATCGAGGCAATCATCGCAACCGAAGATGCGATCGCCGATTAATGGACGCAGCTCGAGCGGAATCGCGCTTTTCAATTCGATCGTGAGATAAGAAATGCAGCGCCGCGCATCCAATTTATGTGGCGCGGTGATCGCGCCGGTCGGACACGCGTTGATGCAGCGCTTACAAGTGCCGCAACGGTCCCGCGCCGGTTCATCGGCCGACAATTCGAGCGTGGTCAAAATTTCCGCGAGGAAAAACCACGTCCCAAGTTTTTCATCGATCAACATCGTGCTTTTGCCGTGCCAACCAATTCCAGCCGCCGCGGCGTAATCGCGTTCCAAAATCGGACCGGTATCGACATAACACTTTTGTTCGCCGCCAAGGTTGCGCAGGAAATTGTCGATCTTGTGCAGCTTCGCCTCGATCAACTCGTGATAGTCATCGCCCCATGCATAACGCGCGATTCTTCCTGTAGCGGCCCCGAATGCTTTCGGGGTCGATTGTTCACCCTGAAAGTAATTCAGCGCTAAAACAATGATCGATTTCGTGCCCGGCAAAATATTTTGCGGATCGCGACGTTTCTCTTGGCTGCGCGCCATATAATTCATTTCGCCATGCGCACCATCGCTTAACCACTCGCCAAATTCCCTGGCGTGGGCTGGGGGAGAGCAAGCGGCAACGCGGCACGAATCAAACCCCAGGGCGCGCGCAAGGTCGACCACACGAGTTTTCAATTCGAGCGCCGTCATAGCTGCCGCATTCATCGTGTCGCGACTTTCTCGAGTTTATTCAAGATCGTGTCTGCCAACTCGTCATGAGTCTTCGTGGCAGTGTCAACGTGAACGTCCGCCGCCGCCGCGTAGAGCGGTTCGCGTTGTCGAAACAATTCCGAAAACGTTGCGCGCGGATTGTCTTTTTGGAGTAACGGCCGGTCGTTTCGACGCGAGGCGCGTTCGAACAACGTCGCTTCGTCGGCGGTGAGCCAGACCACGGTCCCCAGTTTTTTCAAAAGGCCGACATTTTCGTTTCGCAGAACAATCCCGCCACCGGTCACGATGATGACCGGCCGATCGGGTGCCAGTTTGCGAAGCGCGTTTGTTTCGGCGTCGCGAAATTTTTCTTCGCCATGGGTCGCGAATATCTGCGCAATAGGAATTCCAAACTCGACGGCGAGCATTTCGTCGACGTCCAATCGCGCCAGCCCGGTCCGGCGTTGCAGACAACGTCCGACCGAAGATTTGCCTGCGCCCATCATTCCGATGAGGACGATCGATTTCGGCGCGTTCACCTCGCAATATGCCGTTGAAGCGGGCAGTTGAAAAGAAGTTGCGGCATCACGATGCCCGCCCAAACTCCGGTATGGCTGAATCGAAATCGTTGGTCGCGGTGGTGATGGGGAGCAAATCGGATTGGGAAACCATGCGACATGCCGTCGAGACGCTCGACGAGCTCGGTGTGCCTAACGAAGCGCACGTGCTCTCCGCCCATCGCACACCGCATCAAACGACGGAGTTTGCAAGCAAAGCAGCCGATCGCGGACTACGCGTTATCATTGCCGGTGCCGGCGGCGCGGCGCATCTCGCGGGAGTGATCGCGGCGCATACGGTATTGCCTGTCCTCGGTGTTCCGATTCAATCAAAGCTTCAGGGTCTCGATTCTCTTTTGTCCACCGCGCAGATGCCCGGCGGAATTCCAGTCGGCACGCTCGCGATCGGTGATGCTGGCGCGAAAAACGCCGCGCTTCTCGCGGCTGCGATCATTGCCACGCACGACAAGAAGCTGCGCGATAAACTGGAAGCGTTTCGCAAAAAACAATCTGAGAGCGTTCTCGCGGCGAAACTGCCGAAGTGAAAACTGAAATTTCAACCGACCGCAACGCGGCGGTTGAATTGCTGCGCAAAGGCGAAATCGTCGCGCTGCCAACCGAAACGGTTTATGGACTCGCCGCGAACGCGCTGGACCGAATCGCCGTCGCGAAAATCTTCGAAGCAAAAGGACGACCCAGCTTCGATCCGCTGATCGTCCATCTTCCGGATCGCGCTTGGTTGGAAAAGGTTGTCGATCTTCGCGACGAAGATCGACAACTGGTTTCGACGCTCGCGGAAAACTTGTGGCCGGGACCGCTGACGATTGTTTTGCTTCGCAAAACAATCGTGCCCGAGATTACGACCGCAGGTCTCGACACCGTAGCCGTCCGAATCACCGCCCACCCGGTGTTCGCCGAAATCGTTCGCGCATTCGGCGCGCCCTTGGCGGCGCCGAGCGCGAATCGTTTCGGCCGGATCAGTCCAACCACCGCTCAGCACGTCTTTGACGAGCTGAGCGGTCGCGTGCCGTTGATCATCGATGCCGGGGCGACTAGGCACGGCATCGAATCGACCATCGTCGCCGTCCGCAACCGCAAGATCTCGATCTTGCGGCGCGGACCGATTAGCTCGGAAGAATTGTCGGAATTTGGCAAAGTGGACGTCGCATCCGGGCGCGAGAAAATCTCCGCGCCCGGGCAATTACCGTCACATTACGCGCCGAAAACGCCGCTGCGTTTGGTCGACGATGTGAAATCTTTCCAATCAACCGAGCGCTGCGCGCTGCTTGCGTGGAACCCGCTCACGAAAGACGATCGCTTCGTCACGATTCGAAACTTGAGCGAGCAACAAGACCTTCGCGAAGCGGCCGCGAATTTATTTCGCTATTTACGCGAGCTCGATGAGCTCAAGGTCGATCTTATCGTTGCAGAACGAGTTCCTTCTCGGGGACTCGGGGCTGCGATTTTGGATCGGCTCCAGCGCGCTTCTCACGGTTAGGCTCAAAGGCGATCGCCGCCTGAATGAATCCTTTGAAAAGCGGGTGGGGCTTGTTCGGCTTGCTCTGAAATTCCGGGTGGTATTGGCAACCGATAAAATACGGATGGTCGCGAAGCTCGATCAGCTCGGCGAGCGTTCCATCGGGCGACGTTCCTGAAATGACGAATCCTTTCTTCGCCATTTTGTCGCGATACTTCATGTTGAACTCGTAACGATGGCGGTGCCGCTCCATCACGTCGTTCGCGCCATAAATTTTTTCCGCGAGTGTTCCTTTAGCGATCTTGGTCGGCCAGGTGCCGAGCCGCATGCTGGCGCCTTTGGTTTGAATTTTATCTTTTTGCTCTTCGAGCAACGAGATTACCGGGTCGGGCGTTTCCGGATCGAACTCCGTGCTATTCGCTTTCTCGAAGCCGCAAACATCGCGAGCGAACTCGATCGTCGCGACCTGCATTCCCAAACAAAGTCCGAGATAGGGAATGCCGTGCTCGCGCGCACATTTCGCCGCTTTGATCTTGCCTTCGACGCCGCGCTCGCCAAATCCGCCGGGGATCAGCACCCCTGAAACGTCCTTGAGCTTTTCGCCAACGCGGTCCTGTAACGATTCCGCATCGACCAGCTTCAACTCGATCCCGCAATCTTCGCTCGCCGCGGCGTGAGTGAGCGATTCGTAAATACTCTTATACGCGTCCTGGAGATGAATGTATTTGCCGACCACGGCGATCTTCACCCGTTTCTGCGGGCTGATCACGCAATCGACGAACTTCTTCCAGCCCGTGAGGTTCGGGTCCGGCGTTTTTAGCTGAAGCAGATCGCAAACGAGTTTGTCCAAACCTTCCTCGTGCAACATCAGCGGCACTTCGTAGATCGTGTGCGCCACGTCGCGCGCTTCGATGACCGCCTTCTCGGAAACGCTGCAGAACATCGACAACTTTTGTCGTAATTCGCGATCGATCGGCTTTTCGCTGCGGCAAATCAGCACCTGCGGTTGCAAACCGATCTCGCGCAGTTTCGCGACGCTTTGCTGCGTCGGCTTGGTTTTTAATTCCGCCGCCGCTTTGATGTAGGGGACGAGCGTAACGTGCATGTTCACGATGTTCTGCGCGCCGACTTCCAGAATGAATTGCCGGATCGCTTCCAAAAACGGCAAGCCTTCGATGTCGCCGGTCGTTCCGCCGATCTCCGTGATCACGACGTCGTATCTAGATTCGTCCGAGATTTCGCGAATGCGGTCCTTGATCTCGTCGGTCACGTGCGGAATCACTTGAACGGTTTTGCCAAGATAATCGCCGCGGCGTTCCTTCAAGATGACCGATTCGTAAACCTGACCGCTGGTCAGATTGTTGTGCTTCGAGAGGACGCAATTGGTGAAGCGCTCGTAATGTCCAAGGTCGAGATCGGTCTCGGCGCCGTCGTTCAGCACGTAAACCTCGCCGTGCTGGAACGGATTCATCGTCCCAGGATCGACATTGAGATAGGGATCGAATTTTTGCAGAACAACGCGGAGCCCGCGAGCTTCAAGCAACGTGCCGAGCGAAGCCGCGGCGAGGCCTTTGCCTAACGAACTGACCACGCCGCCGGTGACGAAAATGTATTTCATCGGGAGATTCTCCGTCCTTTAGCGCGAGCCACTTTTCGCTCGAGCGCTTTCGCGTCTGCCGGTGTGTCTACACCGGGGGATCCATGTTTAGTGAGGAGCACATGAACCTTTACACCATTTTCGAGAGCGCGCAATTGTTCGAGCGATTCTGCGCGCTCCAACGGCGTCGGTTTTGACCTGACGAAATCCAACAGCGCCTTGCGTCGAAATCCGTAGATGCCCTGATGTCGCAAATATTTTATCGGAAGCGAGCGATTGCGCGGGAAGGGGATCGCGTAACGCGAGAAGTAAAGCGCATTGTTATCGCGATCGACGATCACCTTGACCTGGTGCGGTGATGAGGCCGCGGCCGCGCTCTCGAACGGATGTGCCGCTGTGACGATGTCGATCTTGGGATTTTGCCGGAGCGTCTGAACCATGCGGGCGAGCAAGGCCGGCTCGGTCAGCGGCTCGTCGCCCTGGATATTAATAATGTACTCGAACTGCGGCGCATGTTGGACAACCTCGGCCACCCGATCGGTCCCGCTTTGATGCTTGGGTGAAGTCATGGCGACCTCTGCGCCCCAATCAAAGGCCGCTTTGGCGATTCGCATGTCGTCCGTCGCGATAATAACGGCGTCCAGTTCTTTCGCGCGGCAACAACGCTCCCAAACGAGCTCAAGAAGCGTTTTGTTTCCAATGAGATGCAGCGGTTTTCCCGGAAAACGCGTGGAGCGCCACCGTGCTGGAATAATGCCGGCGGCTTTACCCATTTGCGCCTTTCAGGATGATTTCTGCAGCCGCCGGCAGATCTTCCGCCACCCAATCGGCACAGCTCGTCTCGGTCGATTTGTCGAAACCCGTCCGGACCCGAATGGCGCGGACGCCCGCGTTATGGGCACATTCGGCATCGACCTCCTTATCTCCGATCAAATACGACCGGGAAAGATCAACACTGTGGTCTCTCGTGGCCTGCAAGATCATTCCAGGCTCCGGTTTTCGGCATTTGGAGGGCTTTCCTGGCGCATCCGGGCAAAAATAGGTCGCATCAATCAAGCCATTGCCTAATTGGCGGGCAACTTCAGCCTCCACGGCACGGTATTGTTTCTCGGTAAAGAAACCGCGCCCGATCCCACTTTGGTTGGTGATAACGATGATCTTAAACCCGGCGGACTTCAGGCGGCATAGGGCTTCGGCCGCGCCTTCGAACGCCCGGACCTCACTTGGATCCGAGCAATAATCGGCGTCGTGGATGATCGTGCCGTCGCGATCGACAAAGACAGCTCGCGACTTCGAATCAGCCGAAGTCATGTTCGAAACTAGCGATCAGTTCGTCGCGAGTGACCGTCGCGGTTCCAAGTTTTCCAACAACGACCGCGCTGGCGTGATTCGCGATCTGCGCCGCTTCAAGTGGCGTCGCGCTGCTGGCGAGCGCCAACGTGAACATCGCGATCGCCGTGTCGCCCGCGCCGGACACATCGAACACGTCGCGCGCTTTGGTTGGGATATGATGCGGATGTTTTCCTTTTTCGAAAAACATGACGCCGTGCTCGCCGAGGGTGACGAGCAAGTATTGAACGCCCCATTTTTGGAGCAGATCTTTCCCGGCGCGAACGAGATCGACATCTTTGTTCGGCGCGGTGTCGGAATCGCGTTCGGGAACGCCGGCGGCGAGGAATGCTTCCGCGCGGTTCGGTTTCACCGCGGTCATGCCGCTCCAATCGATCAGATTGTGAGGATTCGGATCGGCGGTAATGATTTTCTTTGCCGCGCGCGCTTCACGCGCAACCTGCGAGACGAGCTCCCGCGTCAAAAACCCTTTCCCATAATCCTCAAAGATAATCGCATCGATGTTCGGCAATTTCTTTTTCACTGCCGCGACGACTTTGCTGATCTGGGCGCTCGACGGCTTCGTGATCTTTTCCCGATCAACGCGGACCACTTGTTGATGGCGGGCGATGATCCGCGTCTTCACGATTGTTGGAAACTTGTCGTCCTCGACCGAATCGGAGACGTCGATCTTTCCCTTGGCCAAGAGTTCCCGCAGTTGTTGGCCGCCGCGATCTTTGCCAATCATGCCGATCACTGAGGCTTTGCCAACGAACTCGCACAGGTTCCGCGCAACATTGGCGGCGCCACCCGCGCAAAAAGTTTCGTCTGTGACTTGCACCACCGGCACAGGCGCTTCGGGCGAGATCCGGCCGACCTTGCCCCAGACAAACTCGTCCAGCATCAGGTCGCCAACGACCAAGATTCGCTTGGAACTCGCGCGATCCAGGATTTGCCGAAGCCTTTTTAAGTCCATAGCGTAGGTCAGATGCGATGGGTCAGCAGGAAGAATAGTCTGGCGTGAGTAGGTCTAAAGTGTTAGGCGCAAGAGTTTGTATGGCGGGATAGTTCTGCTTACAATGTGGTCATTAATCCCTGAATACTAAGCCGAAATCAACAGTCGAACGTGCCGATGATATCCTTTTCTAAATCTTTAAAGTTTAGCGCAATCGCCCTGATCGGGGTGACTTTTGGTGCCCATGGTGCGCAGGCGCCCCAGCGGATCGACATCGGTAAGATGTCGAAACAAGTCGAGAACGTGGTGGTGCCGTTGCCGAACGAAATCTTCGGTGCGCTCAACAAGCTTGGATCGGTCAACTGGCGCGAATACGTGCGCACCGAGAAAACGAGCAATTTCAGCGATCGCCCGCGGATCGCGTTGCTTCTTGGAACCGTGATCGCCGACGGTTTCATCGCCGTCCAGGCCGAAGACGCACCCGCAGTGAAAGAGATCGGCAACCGCGTGTTGAATTTGTCGAAAGGAATGGGCGTTGAGAAGTCGATCACGCCCCACGCCAAGGCGATCACGGAAGCGGCCGATAAACGGAGATGGGACAGCGTTCGTAAGGAACTGGACAGCACCCAGAGCAGCGTCCAGGCGGCAATGAACGAATTGCACGACGAAAAATTATCGCAGCTGGTGAGCTTGGGCGGCTGGTTGCGCGGCACTCAAGTGTTGACTTCGGTTGTGAACAAACATTTCTCGGCCGACGGCGCTGAGTTGCTTCATCAGCCTGATCTGCTCATGCATTTTCAAACTCAGCTTCAAGGAATGCCGGAGTTTAATGTCCCGATCATCAAAGACATTCAGAAATCGCTCGGCGAAGTGAGACCGCTCGTCGACGCACCAAAAATTTCGCCGGAATCGGTCCGGAAGATCAACGACATCACCACGCGACTCGATAACGGAATTGTGACCAAGGAATAAGCCCACCCATGAACGGATTCACAAAAACTGGTGTTCGAGTCAGTCTTTGCCTGATTGTTTTTTTTGCCCTCCGGCTCGGTGCCGCCGGAACAGTGGATGACGCGCAATCATTCGCGCTTCAAGCGGCCGAGCCGTACGTCAAAGAAGGTTTCCAGGTCCGGGAAGATTATTGGGGCGGTGATCTCGGTTCGGGCGAAAAGAAAGCGGTGCGGCAGCAGTTGTTCAAAGGAAACGAATATTGGTTTTGGATGGGCACCGAAGTCGAGCGCGGGAAAATTTCCGTGCACATTTATGATTCGGAAGGAAAACTGGCCGAACAACCCGACAGTTGGGAAAAAGGCCACTTCGCCGCTGCGCACGTGATTCCGAAAGCGACCGGAAGTTATTTCATCATCGTCGCGGTCGAAGAATCGCCCGAGGAACGGACGCACTGGGCACTTGTTTACGGATTCCGCTAGACGAAAGTTGGCGATGTCGATCTTGGGAGTGATCGATCTTTAATGACCGAAACGCGAACGCTGCATTTCGATAACGCGCGCCAGTTGCAATCGCTTTACGCGAACGATCTCCAACTCTTGAAACGAATGGAAGATTCGTTGGGCGTGAAAGTCACTACGCGCGAAGGCTGGGTGAAGCTCGAAGGCGAACCGGAAACGATCGAAAAGGCCGAACGCGTCTTCAATCAACTCGAGGAAGCGCAAAAGAAAGGCGTCGCGATCCAGAAACATGAATTTCAATACGCGCTCAATTCCGTGAACGAACCGAGCGGCGACAACTTGACCGACGCGGTCTCGATGAAGATCACGACCTCGCCGCGCAAACCGCCGATCGTCGCGCGCTCGGTCGGTCAGAGAAATTATCTCGAGGCGATCGACAAACACGACATCGTGTTCGGAATTGGCCCCGCCGGCACCGGCAAAACTTATCTTGCCGTCGCGATGGCGGTCTCTGCGCTGAAAAAAGATCAGGTCAGCCGAATCATTCTCACGCGGCCGGCCGTTGAAGCGGGTGAAGCGCTCGGGTTTTTGCCGGGAGAGCTCGAACAAAAAATCGCGCCCTACTTGCGTCCGCTCTACGACGCACTCCGCGACATGCTCGAGCCGGAAGAGATTGAGCGCTCAATTGCGCGTCAAACAATCGAGGTTGCGCCGCTCGCTTACATGCGCGGGCGTACCTTGAACAACGCGTTCGTGATTCTCGATGAAGCGCAAAACACCACGACCGAGCAAATGTTCATGCTGCTCACCCGCATCGGCCCGCATTCCAAATGCGTGATCACTGGTGATGTGACGCAAGTCGACTTGCCGGCGAACAAACGCTCCGGCGTGGTCGAAGCGCTTCAGGCGCTGAAAAATATCCCGGGAATCTCCATCGTCTATCTCAACGAGCGAGACGTGGTACGCCACGAGCTTGTTCGTTCTATTATCACCGCTTATCAGCAACACCGTTCGCCCGCGCCTTCCACGAGAAAGTGAAGAACGATCATGTTTGATTTTCTAAAACGCAGACGACTTCTTCGCCGCGGACTCGCTTCGAAAAAACAACGTCGCAAGCGAACGCGCAACGAGCTGCTCCATGCGTTGGAGCATGCGGGCTACGTCAAAGTGTTGATCCTCGCCGCGTTCATCGCCGGCCTGGCGTTTTTGATTTTCAGCAGTCCGCAACCCGAGCCGACCAAGAGTTTCGTGATCGCGCTTTTGTTTTTCGCGACCGCGGTCGCTGCCTTGTGGATCAATCACCCAAAAACATTTCGGGAAAACTCGCGCGTCTTCCTCGTTTTTGGAACGATCTTTCTTCAGCTCGCCGCCATCCGGCTGGTGCTGGCGTTG
>DATEWZ010000096.1:0-28771 GCA_035257485.1 Chthoniobacterales bacterium | reverse complement strand
TGCGCTTGTTTCGTATTCTGCTCGATGTTCAATCCGAGGCGCGCGAGATTTGAAGTGATCCCGATCTCGTTCGGCGACGCGTCGTGCAAACGCTGAAGCACGTCGTAGAGTTTTTTGGCGTCGTTGCCCCCACGATAGAGCTTGTAAAGTGCATCCAGCGCTTCACGGCGACTCGGCGGATTTTTGGAAAGGCGCGACCAAAGTTCTTCGCTTTCAATTGGCAGGTTCCATTTGCTGGCGAGACGCGCGAGCCGAACTTCGTGTTCCGGTTGAGCGGCAGCACCGTGCAAGGCTGCGCGCCACAGCGTATCGAACTCGGCGTCGGCGCTCGATTGGCGCGATTGGCGCGAAGCGAATCCTTGATAGGCGAGTCGAAGGTAATCGTCGTCGCCCCACGATTCGCTTCGAGTCCACCGTCGCAAACGCGACCAACTCTTTTGTTCGGCGAACGCAGCCGCGATCGCGATTGCGGCCGGTGGCTTGGAAGTAACGGAAGCCGGCAATTTATCCATCCATTTGATCACGTCAGCCGAAAGCCCGTTCCCGTCCATCCAATCCATCAGCATTCCGAGATCGCGGGGGCTGCGTGCCGCAACCGGTTTCACTTTTTCAAGGACGGTGTCGAACTTCTTAGCGTCGAGCTTGCGATAAAAATTCAAGCAGAGGAGATAATCGCTGAAGCTGACTTCAGACGACATTTGCAGCTGCTGCGCGAATCGATCGGCTGATTCGAGATCTTTGCGATCAACCGCGTCGTTCAGCAATGCGCGAAGTGCGCCGGCGCGAAATTCTGCATTTTGAGTGAGTCGCTCGAGAATCGCGCGAGCCTGCGCGCTTTTTTCAGGCTGCGACGAATGGATCTGGATCGCAGCCAGATTGAATTTGTAGAGGTCGTTCTTCGGATCCTTGCTTACGGCGATCGAGAATTGCTGTTCTTGTTCGGCAAAATTTCCTTCGGCGCGCGCGAGCCAGCCGGCGACCACGTGAAAAGCGGCCAGGTCCTGCGCGCGTGGAGCAACCCGTTCCAGAGTTTTCCGAGCCAGATCGATCTGCCCGAAACGAAGAGCCGCGGAGGCAAGATTGAGCTGGCTGTCGATGCTGTCCGGCTGCAAACGCGCGATTTGCGCGCGCCACGAAACGGTTTCCTCCGAATTTTGTTTTTCAGTGGCCTCAGCAAGAATTTGAAAGGCGGGAAGCGAATCGCGATCGTGTTCCAAGACTCTTTTCGCCAATCGATTCGCGGCGGTGAAGTCTCTTTGTTCAAGCGCAACGCTCGCGCGTTTCAGTAATCGCGACTCGCTCCAGCGAGAATAGGCTTTCGAGCCGTATGTCCCGACAAAAACGATCAGCAACAGGGCCAGAATCGCGCCGGCGACGAACATTCCCAGCCGCGCGGGTGATAGGTGTGGACGAAAGTCGGAAAAAGTTTCGACGCCCGGTAAAGATCGGCTGCGTCTCTTGCGGCGCACGCGTCTGATTTTTTCCGGCATCTATTCTTTATGCGTGCGCGTTTGCCAGATTGCAACATCCTCTGGCCAACGGAAGAGGTTTATGCCTTGCCTTTGGCTTCCTGAACAACCGGCACGTCCTCGACCTGCTCACGCACGCGCGCACGCTGACGCGGCCCCCAGACGTAACGGGTGAGAAGCACTTTGATCGTCGCAGTTAATGGCACGGCCAGAATTGGTCCGAGCAATCCGCCAATCAATAATCCCCAAACGAAGATCGAGACGATGACAGTCATGGGATGGAGACCGACCGATTGGCCGACAATTTTCGGCGCGTAAAACATTCCTTCTAGATTTTGGACGACGATGAAGATGATCGTGACGACGATTGGATGGGTCCAATCGCCGAATTGAAAGGCCGCGATCAAAACCGCCGGCACCCAACAAATGACGATGCCGATGTACGGAATCATCGTCAGGATGACGACGAGGAGGCCGATCAACGGCGCGAAGTTGAGCCCGTAAAGCGTGAGAATGCTTCCGATGAGGGTGCCGTCCACGAGGCAAACGAGGAGCTGGCCGCGGAAATAGGCGATGATGTAACTATTGATCTCCAAGAGCGCGTCCGCGGTTTCGTCCTTCAGCGGTGAAGGACGCATCGGCAGATAATCCTTCCAATGTGCCTCGATTCGCGGCCGCTCCTTGAGCAAAAAGAAAAGGTAAATCGGCACCATGATGAGACTGAGCAGAAACCCGGTGATTCCGAGAAATCCACCAATGCTTTTTTGAACGATGTTCCAAAGTTTCTCGGCCAGCGTCGGAACGTACCGTTCGAGGTTAGGAATAATTTTCTCGGCTTTCGCTTCGAGCTGCTGTCGCTCGGCCGAACTGATCTTGGCCGGCGCGGCCGAGATCGATTCGGCCGGGGCGGCGGCGGCGCCCTGAGGTGAAGCGGCTGCGGTTGCCGATGGCGCTGGGGTTGGAGTTGGCGAATGCGGCGGCGGCGTTCCGAGAAGGAAATTTACAATTCCCGATGAACCCGCTTTACCACGCGTCGTTCCACCAACGAATCGGTTGTATTGAACGATTACATCGATAATGCGATCACGCGCCTTTTGCGTGTAACTCGGAAGATCGCGCGCCAAATTCGCGCTTTGCATCGAAATCGTCGGCACGACCCACCAAACCAAACCACCTAGGGCAATCAGAACGCTTGCGAAGATCACCGCGATCGCCCACGTTCGACTAAATTTCCGACGGCAAAGCTCCGTGACCAGCGGATCGAGCAAGTAGGCCAGGATTACCGCGACCGCGATTGGAATCAGAATCGGCTGGAGAAAACTGATCAGGTTTGCGCCGACGTAAACGACCCCGCCCGCGATGACAATCAGCAGAACAACGAAGAGCGCGCTGAGCGCGGCCCACATTGTTCTCTTCTGCCAATCCGTTGGGTAGGCGCTCATGGCATGAACTTATTTCCGGCACGGATCGTGATCGAGACAAACTTCAGGCGAAACAAATTTAGTGGAACGGGTTCGCATTGGGCGTCTGGCCCTTGCTCATTTTGGTTTTCGCACTCTCGATCTTTTCCGCGAGCATTTTGTTTTTCGGATCGAGCGTAAGCGCCTTTTGCCAGGCGTCCAAGGCTTGGGCGGATTGGTTTAACTTCGCGCAAGCGTCGCCGATATGCTCGAGCACAACCGGATCGTCGCGAGCTAACTTTCGCGCGGCGCGCTCAAGATCGGTCAATGCCTGTTCGAATTTTCCCTGGCGAAATTCGAGCCAGCCGAGTGTGTCGATGTATGCGCCGTTGTCCGGGTTCGCCTGCAACGCGAGCTTTATCATTTGCTCGGCTTCGTCGAGGTGCATGTTGTGCTCGGCCCACATGTAGGCCAGGTAATTGTAAGCGTCGGACGCATTGCTTGGATCGACGGCAATCGATTTTCGAAAAAGATCGGCGGCTTTGTCATAGAGCCCGGCCTGTTCCGCGGCGGCGCCATAATCAAAATAGAATCGGGCGTTGGCGATTTCACCGCCTTCGGCTTCGGCTTCATGCAATGCTTCTTCGAACGCGGTGACGGCTTCTTGCGAATGTTTCGCTTCGCGCAAAGCAATCGCGAGATAGTAGAGAATCTCGGGAGTTTGCCGGAAGCGTTGACGCGCTTCGGTCAACACTTTCACGGCACGTTCCTGTTCTTTCAACGGCCCGAGAAGAAGTTCAGCAAGATGAAGGTAGGGACTCGGCCGCCCCGGATTAACAATCAGGCTTTGCTCATAATTGGCGGCTGCTTTGGCAAACGCGGCCTTTGCCTGGTCGCTCTTTTTCTCCCGCTCCAGAGAGCGCGCCGTATCGTCCAATAATCCCGCCAGAAGATCGTAGGACTGATATTTTTCCGGATGTTCCTTGATGATTTGCTCCAACATCTGGATGGCTTTGTCGCGTTGGTTCGTTAAAACGAAGCCGGTCGCAAGTTTTTCGCGCGCGCTAGTATCGTCCGGCTCGAGCTCGAGTAGTCGCAGATAAAGCGGAATCGCTTCCTTAATTTGCTGCGTAGAGGCGTAATAATCGGCAACGTCTTTGACCACCTTGCTGTCCTCACCCGCGTGTTCCGCCGCTTTCTTGAAAATGTCGTTCACGCGCGCGATGTCCTCCGGTTTTGGTGGCCGATCCGGTTTGAAGACAATCGCGGCGTAGAGTTTTCCGAGCCGTGACCAGAATGCGGCGTTATCGCTATGGGTTGAGGCCGCACGATCGAGTGTTTGGATCGCTTTCTTTTCATCGCCGGCCGCGAGAGCGATTTCGCAAAGACGCTCGTAGGCGTCGATGTTTTGTGGATCGATCGCGATGGCTTTGTTTACGTACTCGATCGCTTGATCGACCCGGCGCATGTACTTCGTGTAAATGAAGGCAAGCTGTAGGAGAGGCTCGGTGGCTTTCGGGCTGGCCTTAACGGCGTCTTTCAAAATGTCGATCGCCTGGGGATAGTCGTCCTGGCGCGTAAGCAGGACAGCAACGCGCGACGCTAACTCCGCCTGGCCGGGATCGACATCGAGCACCTTCCGATATGCGGCCAACGCCTTGTCCATTTCGCCATTTTCCTCAAAGGTCAATCCTTCAACAAAATGGGCGAGCGCGTCGGCTTTGTGCTCCCCTTCACTGCGAAGCACGAGATCCTTGGCCGGAGTTATCGAAATGGAATCATTTTGCCGCGCTGACTTTTTTTTAGGGACCGGTTTCGGAGATGCTTGGGCGTCCGTCGCGGGCGACCGTGGACGAGCGACGAGAGACGAGGGGAGGCTGAGAAAAAATATGGCGACAAGCAACCGATGGAGAATCCGCTTCAAGCGGACGTTGGGCTCCATCATGTTGCCGATTCTACTCGCGCGGTCCGTTGTGCGCAAACTTTCCGCCTGGCCTAACGAGTGAGACAAACTAGGCTTTATATCGCAAACGCTTCTTGTGGCGATTCGCCCGCATGCGCTTACGACGCTTGTGTTTTGAGATTTTCGCTTTTCGCCGTTTCTTCAGAGAACCCATACGTCGCGTTCTACGATGGTCGATCCAAACACGAAGCGGGTCAGATTTCAACCGCCTTCTAAAGGAGACCTCGCGTATAACCGTGCGCCTATCATCACGGAGGTTCTATCGGGCTGCAGGGATTTGAACCCTGGACCTCCTGCACCCGAGGCAGGCGCTCTACCAAGCTGAGCCACAGCCCGAATTAGGCCCGACGATCTAGCGTCGAGTGGGATTATCTCGCGTATTTACGACGAGATAGCAAGTAGGCTCCCAAGCTTGCCGACTCAAGCCGGAACCCGCCGAGTGTTCAAAAAATTATCGCGCGTTATTGAGGAGAGACCCCCTGGGTTGTCTCAATTTTGCGATAAATTATGATAATTTCTCAAGATTTACTGTAACTATCGCAGTTGCGAGAAATAGGCATGCTCTGTGCTCAGTTTTGCGCCCAAGAAGACAATGAAGATCGGAAAGACAGCAACCACCGGAATGACCTTCCCAGAAGTCATGGTCGCGGTTCTTTTGCTTGGCATGTTCTGCGCATCTGTCTTCGAACTCAACGCCGTCTGCCTGCGTTATATCGACGCCAGCAAAGAATCGATTTCTGCACTGCAGAGCGTGCATGATCGCTGCGAAGTCCTGCGCAATCTTTCGTTTACAGATTTGACGACAACCGGCACCGTCCAATCGCTTCTCGCCGCCCCGGCCAACGGTTCTGAATTTTGTAAAAAAGCGAACGAAGTAGTAAAGATCACCGCTTATCCGACGGCGAACGGCGTGACGCAGTTCACTCGCACGCCAGACGGAACTGTCACCACTGATTCGACTGCGACCAGCCTCGGCACCACCCTGGTCCAAGTAGATGTCTCAACCTCATGGAACATGCTCGGTGGTCGGGCACGTTCAGAACAAACCAGCACAGTCATCTCAAACGGAACCAAGAAATGAAACTCAAGTCCTCACAATCAATCGCCGGCTTCACCCTAAGCGAAATGTTAGTCAGCGCCAGCCTCAGCTCGATCGTCCTTTTGGCCGCCATCACCTCGGGCGTTTCGCTCCAAAAAAGCTTCAGCGCGGTCGACAACTATTTCACGACCCACATGCAGCAGATCCGTATTATCGACTATCTGAATCGCGATGTGAAACGCGGTCTGATCGTCACTACCTCGGTTGATTTGCAAAGCGTCACGATGAGCCTGCCGAACTACATCATTCAGTCGGGCGATCCTGAGGCAATTTCGGATCCGTCGTTGGTCGGTACGCCGCGGACACCCACGATTTCCTACAACTCGAGCGGTTGGCAGGTTAATTACGCCCCTTCGACCACAACCGTTGTTTATACGATCAGCGGAAACTCGATCACCCGGACGGAGAATGGCGTCGTGACCACGATCGCTTCCAGCACCGATCAATTGGTGCCAACGACGACGGATGTGGAGCTTGCGAACACCGAGTACGCGAAAACGTCCGTTACCTTCTCGCCCATCTTCTCGTCTAACGGCAGCGCTGCTGCGCGGAGCGGCACGAGCCTTTACGCGACGGGCTATCTCCGAAACAAGCGCCGCGGTTAATCCGGGAAACAAGGGCGAAATCGCATGCGAATGTCGATCCAATCGTCGGAGCGCGGCAACGTTTTGTTGTGCGTGTTGTGCACAATTCTCGTTGTTTCAGTCATTGGCGGCAATGTGCTGTTGAATTGCATGACGCGGTACAACGTTGCTTCGAGCCAGGTCCGCAGTTGGAAAGAATCACTCGATGCGGCCGAGACTGGCGGCGACATAGCGTACGCCGAAGTTCGCAAAACGATTTTGGATCCGACACACGCTTTCAACGGGTGGACTTACGCTGGCGGAGTTTACAGCAATTCGGCTATCACTTATGGCAATGACAGCTTGAGCACGAGCGCTAAAGCCGACCTCTTTCATTACGATAGCAATGGCAATCCCTGGTATCGGATTCGCACCAATGGGACTGCTCCGGTCAATGGATTGAAGCGTGTCGGGATGGATGATCGCATGGGCCCGAACAATCGCGGCGATAGTTTACTGCGTAAGATCGATTTCAATTATGATCATTTCGTCGCGACCTATGGTCCGAACGGCGATGGGCTCAACAAAGCGCTGGTGCCTGTTTCGCGGCCTCAGGTAACGCGCCGAGTCGAGCTCATCGCCGCGCCGATCACGCCGTTCGAAGCTGCGATCAAGGCCAACGGCACTTTCTATGGCCTGGGTTCCGCCGCCTATATTGACAGTTTTCGCTCCAGTGCCGGGGCTTATGATCCCAGTGTAAATAAGAACCCGAGTGATCCGCGATATGTTGATGCGCGGTCGGGAACGGTGGAAATTAACAGTTCCATTGCAACCATCATGGGTAGCATCTACGGGAACGTTTATACCAATGGCGGCTCCGTAACCAAAAAAACCAGCGACATCTACGGCGTCATCGACAACAACGTGCCGTTTACTCTTCCGCCGTTTTATATGCCGGACACCTCAGCGTGGACTTACGTTTCGAGTCCCTCGGTGGTGGCGGGTAACACGACGATCAATCCTCCGGCGGCGGGAAGTCCGCAAAGCCCCAGTTATTATTTGATGAGCTCCTACGCCACGAATGGGAACCTGACCGTCAATGCCTACACCGATAACGGAACGACCCAGGAAACGTATGTCGCTATTCATGTGACGGGGGATGTCGGCAGCAGCACAGGTCAGGGCGCTACCATCACAATCGCCGATCACGTTCATCTCGAGTTCTACTTCGATGGAAACTTCGGAGCCAAGGCTACGAACATTGTCAATAACACCGGCTTTGCCGGAAACCTGCAGATCTACGGGGTCAGCCCGACCGATCCCACCGTCACACAAACCGTCGACTTGAACTCCGGCAGTGGCTCGACTGCGGGCTTCGCCGCCGTTTTCTATGCACCGTCGGCGATTCTAACAGTTAACGGCGGCCCAGATTTCGTCGGGGCAGTGGTTTGCAAGAACTTCTACGCCAACGGTAACGTACACTGGCACTACGACCGCCTGCTCGATGGGACCGGGGACGCGGTCGACTATCGCGTCATTAGCTACGTCGAAGACACTCGTTAATCGCGAGGCTCGACTCAGCCTCGATTAACAAATCGGTTGACAACGCCGCATGGCGCGGCAATGTCTCCGCTCCAATTTTATGATCGCGTCGCAGCTTACACCCTCCGCTCTCGCCTCCAGTGCGCCGACCATTCTTGAATTCCCGACGGACGGTAATCGTCCTGTCAGATCCTTGCGCCATATGACGACTCAACTCCTCCAGGAAGCCGCTCAAACAATCCCAAATCAGCAACTCCTGATCAACGTTGTCTCCAAGCGCGTTCGCCAGCTCGGCCTCGGACATCGGCCAATGGTTGAAACGACGCCGCGCATGTCGCTCACCGACATCGCGCTCAAGGAAATCATTGCCGGCAAACTCGCGTTCGAACCCGTCAAAGGTCCGGAGAACGCCTAAATCCTCGGCGCGTTCAGCGCGCGAACATGTCCGCCGAGTCGATCCTCAATCGTAAGGCGCTCCGCGATTTTCACGTTCTCGATCGTTACGAAGCGGGTATCGAGCTGAAAGGCAGCGAAGTAAAATCGATCCGCGCCGGCAAAGCCAACATCAGCGATGCGTTCGCTCGGATCGAGAACGGTGAAGCGTTTCTCTACAACGCCGATATTCAACCGTACGAAAAAGCGAGCCACGAAGTTCCGGCCGCGAAACGCATTCGCAAACTTCTGCTTCATCGCGAAGAAATCGACAAGCTTTACGGCGAGAGTCAGATCAAAGGTCGCGCGCTCGTGGTGTTGAAGCTCTATTGGAAAAACGGCAAGCTCAAAGCCGAGCTCGGCGTCGGTCAGGGTAAAGTTGCGCGCGACAAGCGCGCCGATTTGAAAAAACGCGCCACGGATCGCGAGACGGCGCGGGAAGTTGCTCGCTTCAATCGCAAGCACGGTTAGATCGACATTCTCGTTTGAATCAACCTTGGACATGCGCGCTAAACGTTGAAGGTTGCGGGATGGCTCGGTTCGATTTCCAAGATAAAGTTGCGTTGATCAGTGGCGGCTCGCGCGGTCTTGGTTTGCAAATCGCGAAGGAAATTTGCGCGCGCGGTGGAAAAGTCGCCCTTCTCGCTCGCGATAACGCAGAGCTCGAGCGCGCGAAAAACGATCTCGCTCGCTTCAAAACCGACGTCCTGACCCTTCAATGCGACTTGCTCGAGTCGGCGCAGATTCAATCCGCCGTCCAAGAAGCGCTCCAGCATTTCCGCAAGATCGACATCCTCGTTAATAACGCCGGCATCATCGAAGTCGGCCCCGTCGCGCACATGCAGTTCAAAGATTTCGATCGCGCGATGCGCCTCCATTTTTGGGCGCCCTTCATTCTTTATTTTCTGGTCAGTCCGCAAATGCGAAGCCGAGGCGGCGGACGCATCGTCAACATTTCATCGATCGGCGGACGCGTTGCCGTTCCACACATGGTCCCCTATTCCGCCAGCAAATTCGCGCTCGCGGGCTTCTCCGATTCGATTCGGCCCGAGCTCGCGCGCGACAAGATTTGCGTAACCACCGTGACACCGGGACTGATGCGCACCGGCTCGCATGTTCATGCGAAATTCAAGGGCGATCACAGCGCAGAATACGGATGGTTCAATCGGTCGCTGAAAATTCCGTTCGCGTCGATCTCGATGGAGCGCGCCGCGCGCAAAATTGTGAACGCCTGCGCGCGCGGCAAGCCGAATCTTGTCATGCCGTTCTCCGCGTATCTCATTATCGCCGCGAATGCGGTGTTTCCGAACTTGATGGCGCGCGCGATGGGAACGTTTAATCGCTCCCTGCCGCCGCACGTCAGCACAAGCGGCAATGAAGCGAGATCCGGCGCCGAAATCCGTCGCGGCAAGTGAAGCGTCTTTTCGTTTCGATCGATCCGCCACAATCCGTGCGCAAAGTCCTGGTCGATCTCGACCCGCATGTTCAAGGCGTGCGCTGGACGCCAAGTGATCAAATTCATCTTACTCTCGGTTTTTTTCCGGACGTGCCGGAGGCTGTCGAACTTGCGCTGCAGGAAAAACTCGGCGGGATCGAGTTTGGCGCGTTTTTTTTGCCGGTGGAAGGGGTTGGAACATTTCCGCCGAAAGGAATTGTGAAAATCATCTGGGTCGGCATCGGCGCAGGTCATCCGCACTTGTTCCAACTTCACAAACGCGTCCAGGAAGCGGCGCTCCAGATCGGACTCGAACCAGAATTGCGGCCATGGCATCCGCATTTCACGCTCGCGCGCTGTCGAGATGTTTCGCGTGGCGCCTTGAGCAAATTCTTGAAATCAAACGCCCACATCAACGCCGGCATGTTTCGTGTCGAGGCGTTTCATCTTTATTGCAGCAAATTGACGCCCGCCGGTCCAATCCACACCTGTCAGCTATCAATTCCGGCTCGATAACGGCGCGGCTATATGCTCGAGCGGACGACGCTCGGCCGGAACCCCGAACAAGAGTTCGATAATGGCACCGAAGATCATCAACCCGGCGGCGACGAGATAACCGGTGAACAGTCCGGCGCTGGATCCCGCGCCAATGATCCAGCCGAACAGCCATGGCGCGAAGACGCCACCCGCCAGCGTTCCCACTGCGTAAAAGATCGCGATTGCAAACGCACGGATCTCGAGCGGAAAAATTTCGCTCACCGTCAGATAGGCTGAGCTCGCGGCGGCCGACGCGATGAAAAATATGATGGTCCACGCAATTGTCTGGGTCTGCGCAGTCAACACGCCGGCACGAAACAACCATGCGGTCAGCGCGAGCAGAATCCCTGCGATGCCGTAGGTGGCCGCGATCATTTGTTTACGGCCAATCGTGTCGAACAAATGTCCAAGCACGAGCGGCCCGAAAAAATTTCCGATCGCGAAAGGTAACAGATAACCGCCGACGTTTTGTTCAGGCACGCCGTAAAAGCGCATTAACACCAGTCCGTAAGTGAAGAAGATCGCGTTGTAGAAGAATGCCTGCGTCGTCATCAAGACGAAGCCCAGAAACGACCGATGTCGATGTTGGTGCGCGACCGCGTTCCAAATCTCGTGCCACGGTGTGTGCGTTCGCGTGTGAATGCGCGTCGGCGGCAAGTCATTGCTCGCCACGACGCCGATCTGGCGCTCCACTTGATCGACAATCGCCTCCGCTTCCGAATTTCTGCCGTGAATCATCAACCAGCGCGGGCTTTCCGGAATCCAGCGACGAAAGAAAATAACAATGAGCCCAAGCGTCGCTCCGATTCCGAACGCGAGTCGCCAGCCTGATGAGATCGGAAAGCGCTGTGGGTCGAGAAGAATTACCGTCGCGCCGGAACCGAGAGCGGCGCCGATCCAATACGAACCGTTGATGATCAAATCGACACGGCCGCGCACTCGCGCCGGAATTAATTCGTCAATCGCCGAATTGATCGCCGCATATTCACCGCCGATACCGGCGCCGGTCAGCGCGCGAAAGAAAGCATAACTCCAAAAATTCCACGAGAAGGCGGAGAGCGCGGTTCCAAGCAAATAAACCGCGACCGTGATGAAAAATAATTTCTTCCGGCCAAATCGATCCGTCCCGTAACCGAAAAGCAGCGCGCCAATCACCGCACCCGCGAGATAACAACTGGCGCTCGCACCGATTTCGCTCTCGCTCAATCCAAGCGTTTCGCGACGCGTCAGAATTCCAGCCAACGAACCGGCCAGCGTAACTTCGAGCCCATCGAGGATCCACGTCGCGCCGAGCGAAATGACAATCAGCCAATGCCAGCGACTCCAAGGCATCCGGTCGAGCCGCGCCGGCACCCGTGATTCAATGAGTTCGCCAACTGACGTCTGACCTGTGACCGCCGACGTCTGATTAGTCTTCGTAGGTGGGCAAACCCTTGGCGCGCCGTTTTTCCTTGATGTAATTCACCATATCTTCCGGCGTTTTGAAGTCGGCGGACTTGAACGGCACCTTCTTTTTTTTGCGAAGCACGCTGTACCACCAGCGCCAATAATTCTGCCACGTGTCGTAACCGGCTTCCGGCTTCTCTTTCTTAATCTCGGCCGCGATCCGTTCGTCAACGCGCTCCTTCCAATATTCCTCCTCGCTGACGGTTTTCATCGTGGTCCGGCCGCCGGGATCGGTCGAATATTCCCGAATTGTCGGTTGATGAATTGCGCAGGCCGGCATGAAGGCCAGCACTAGAAAAGCAGAGACGACGCGTTGAGAAAAAATACTTGGCATTGTGACCTGAAGAGAATTTCCGAACTCTAACGATTCGTCAATCGAAAGCCTATGCGGTGCGCCCGCAACAGTTTTTGTATTTTTTCCCGCTGCCGCACGGACAAGGCTCGTTCCGGCCAACTTTAGGCAGATTTCGACGAACTGGAAGATCGAGAGGCACTTCGCCATCGCCATTTCCACCGATTGGACTTGGCTGGCGCGCGCGCTTCGTTGGTATATCCGAACCAGCCGTCGCCGAACTCGGCGCGTCTTCCTTGAGGAGAAATTGCGGAAGGGTCGCGAGAAAATTCTCGAACGCCTGAAGGTTCGAGGTGCTGCGGAAAAGATTATGGAGCACTTCGTTCTTAATATTGGACATCAACTCAACGAACATGTCGTAGGCTTCGGTCTTGTATTCGATGAGCGGATCCTTTTGTGCGTAACCGCGGAGATAAACGCCTTCGCGCAACGCGTCCATCGCGTAGAGATGCTCCTGCCAGAGCCGATCGATCGCGTTCAAAATGATGTAACGCTCGAGACTTTTCACCGCCGTCGGTTCTTCGTGACTCGATTTTCGCTCGTACGCTTCCCTCACCTTCCCGATCAGGAACTGCGAGTTCTCGTCGACGCTGCGCGTCTCGAACTGCGCTCTCTCCTTGTTGAGACCGAGGGGAAACGTCGTGTTCACCCAATGAATCAAGCCGTTGTAGTTCGGCTCATCGGCATCGAGGAACTCTTTCACCTTGCCCGGGATCGCCTCGTCGATCACTTCAAAGATGAGCGTACGCGGATCTTCGGAATCGATCACTTCGTTGCGATAGGTGTAAACGACCTCGCGCTGCATGTTCATTACGTCGTCAAAATCCAGCGTGCGCTTGCGAATCATGTAATTGCGCTGCTCAACGCGTTTCTGCGCCGTCTCGACCGATTTGTTCAGCCAGCGATGCTCCAGCTCCTGGCCTTCTTCGAGTCCGAAGCGTTCCATGATTTTCGTCATGCGATCGGCCGCGCCGAAGTTGCGCATGAGATCGTCTTCGAAGCTAACGTAGAACCGCGACGCGCCGGGGTCGCCCTGGCGCGCGCAACGTCCGCGCAATTGTCGATCGATCCGGCGCGCTTCGTGGCGCTCGGTTCCGAGAACAAACAATCCGCCCATCTCCGTCACGCCCGGACCGAGTTTAATGTCAGTTCCGCGGCCGGCCATGTTAGTTGAAATTGTCACCGTTCCCGGCTGACCCGCGCGCGCGACGATCTCCGCTTCCTGCATGTGAAACTTCGCGTTCAACACGTTGTGCGGAATTTTTTCGCGCTTCAGCATTCGGCTGAGCAACTCGCTCGCTTCCACGCTCACCGAGCCGACGAGCACCGGTTGTTGTTTCGCGTGGTGTTCTTTGATCTCGGCAATCACTGCGTTGTATTTTTCTCGGCGCGTTTTGTAGATACGGTCGTTGAAATCCTGCCGCGCGACCGGACGATTCGTTGGGATCACGTTCACGTCGAGTTTGTAAATGTCGTGAAACTCGGCCGCTTCTGTCTCGGCGGTTCCGGTCATGCCGGCCAGCTTTTGATAAAGCCGGAAATAATTTTGGATCGTGATCGTCGCCAGCGTCTGCGTCTCGCGATCGATCTGCACGCCTTCCTTTGCTTCGACCGCCTGGTGCAATCCATCGCTCCAGCGCCGGCCCGGCATTTTGCGGCCGGTGAATTCGTCGACAATGACGACCTTGTTGTCCTCAACGACATACTGCACGTCCTTGTCGAACACGCAGTAAGCGCGCAGCAGATTCGAGATGTTATGGATCCGTTCGGCCTGCGAATCGCAGAGTTGCTGCCTCTCCGATTTTTTCTTGTCTTTGTCTTCGTCCGACAACGCTTGATCGAGATCGATTTCGCTGAACTCGTTGATCAGGTCCGGTAACACGAACGCGTTCGGATCGTCCGGATTTAGAAACGTTCGCCCTTGCTCCGACAAGTCCGCTTCGTTCGATTTCTCGTCGATCGTGAAAAACAATTCTTCTTTGAGCTGAAAAAGCTCTTCCTTGCGCGTGTCCTGGTAGAACGAAAGCTCGGCTTTATCGATCGCGCGCCGTTTGTCCGGGTCCTCCATCATCCGCAGCAGCTGCTTGTTGCGCGGCTGACCGAGTTTCACTTTGAACATCAATCGCCCGCCAAGTTCGGCGTTGTCCTTCTCGAACGCCTCTGCCGCTTCGCTCGCGATCCGATTCACTAACATCGTTTGCTTGCGCACGAGCTGTTCGATCAATGGTTTCCATTTATCGTATTGATGCGTCGAAATCGTGGTCGGACCGCTGATGATCAACGGCGTCCGCGCTTCGTCGATCAAAATCGAGTCCACTTCGTCGACGATCGCGTAATGATAACCGCGCTGGACCTGCGACTCGCGCGAAGTGGCCATGCCGTTGTCGCGCAGATAATCGAAACCGAACTCGCTGTTTGTCCCGTAACAAATGTCGCAGGCATATTGCTGACGGCGCACGTCCGGCTCCTGATCGTGTTGAATGCAGCCGACTGTCATTCCGAGAAAAGTGTAGAGCTGGCCCATCCATTCGGCGTCGCGACGTGCGAGATAATCGTTCACCGTCACCAGGTGCGCGCCTCGACCAGTCAGCGCATTCAAATAAAGGGGCAACGTTGCGACCAACGTCTTGCCTTCGCCCGTCGCCATTTCCGCGATCCGTCCGCGATGCAAAACCATGCCGCCGACCAGCTGGACATCGAAATGCACCATGTCCCATTTCATCGGCTGATCGCACACTGTGAATTCGTGTTGTCGATCTTTCAGACGCCGCGCCGCGTTCTTCACCACCGCAAAGGCTTCGGGCAGAATCCGATCGAGCTGCTGCCATTGTTCCTCGGGCTCGAAAATTCTCGAAAGCTCGTCTTTCCAGGCCGCAGTCTTCGCGCGCAATTCGTCATCCGAAAGCTTCTTGAACTGCTCGTCGAACTCATTAATTCGACGGACGACAGGCGCCAAACGCCGCAGCTCGCGCGCGTTTTTCGACCCAAAAAGTTTCTTTAAAATCCAATTAACCATCGAGTTTCTAATATCGACGAGGTTCAGTCATTTGTCATTCTATGGCGGCCTCGCTAAGCTCAAATTATGAAGAAAATCATCTCCACTTCTGACGCGCCAGCAGCCATCGGGCCGTACTCGCAGGGCGTCCGCGTCGGTTCGATCATTTTTTATTCGGGACAAATCCCCCTCGATCCAAAAACCGGCCAGGTCGTTTCCGGCGGCATCGACGTTCAAACGCGGCGCGTCATGGAAAATATCGGCGGTTTGCTCAAGGCCGAAGGTCTCGGATACGACAATGTTGTTAAGACGACAATCTTTCTCGCGAGCATGGGCGACTTCCAGACGGTGAATGAAATTTACGGCAGCTATTTCAAACAAGCGCCGCCCGCGCGCTCAACCGTGCAGGCCGGTGCCCTGCCAAAGAATGTCGGCATCGAAATCGAAGTCATCGCAGTCGCCGCCGGCGGCGACCGAAGCGTCGCGGACACTTCCGGATGAGCGAAGACTTGCTCGCCCTCTTCCGAAAAACTGGCGCGCTGCTCGACGGCCATTTCGTTCTTCGATCGGGATTGCACAGCCGCCAATATTTTCAGTGCGCGATCTTGCTTTCGCACACCGACATCGCGGAGCGCGTTTGCAAAATGCTGGCCGACAAACTGCGCAGCTTTGGATGCGACTCCGTCATTTCCCCGGCGCTCGGAGGAATCATCGTTGGCCAGGAAGTCGGCCGCTCGTTAGGCAAGCGCCACATCTTTGTTGAGAAAGACGAGGGCAAGCTGGTGCTCCGCCGCGGGTTCAAGATCGACAACGGAGAAAAGTTTGTCGTGGTGGAGGATGTAGTCACGCGCGGCGGTCGCGTTCAGGAAACAATCGACATCGTCCGCGCAAACGGCGGGATTGTTAGCGCAGTCGGAGTGATTGTCGATCGAAGCGGCAAACAGAAACCGAATTTTGGTTGCCCGTTTGTCAGTTTGGTCGAAATGAATGTGGAGAATTTCGAAGCGGACAAATTGCCGGCCGATCTGGCGAAAATTCCCGTGCAAAAACCTGGAAGTAAATGACGAGCGAACCGAAATCAGCCGCCGCTGCAACAGTGCGGGTCGAAACACGCGGTTTCATTTCCGAGTTCTGCCACTCCTCGGTTGGCCGCAAAATGATCGTCGCCGTCACCGGCGTGATCCTGATTCTTTTCGTGATCGGCCATTTGCTGGGAAATTTGCAGATCTATCTCGGCCCGGATTGGATCAACGCTTACTCGCAGCATCTCCGCGATCTTGGTCCGTTGCTTTGGTTGATCCGCATCTTCCTTCTCGCCAACGTGATTTTGCATATTTATTTCACAATCCAGCTCGCGATCGAAAACAAGCGCGCGCGACCAGAATTGTACCGCGACCGGAATTACGTGAAAGCGAGCTGGGCGTCGCGGCACATGTTGATAAGCGGGCTGGTCGTGCTCGCGTTCATCATCTATCACCTGCTCCATTTCACATTCCACACGACTGATGCGCGTTTCGATTTGCTTAAACACGACGCGATGGGGCGCCACGATGTTTTCTCGATGATGGTTTATGGATTCCAGAATGTTTATGTATCGAGTTTCTACATTCTTGGGTTATTCCTCCTCACGCTCCATCTCACGCATGGCTCGTCGAGTTTTTTCCAATCGCTGGGCCTCAATAATCACCGGCTAACCCCGAAGCTCGCCATCGCCGGTCGCATTTTCGCCTGGCTGCTTTTTATCGGTTACATCTCGATCCCGATCGCGGTCCTGCTCGGATTCATTCAACCGGCGCAAGCACTATGATCGGCGACTTCAACGCGCACACTCCGCACGGACCGCTTGATCGTAAATGGACGAACCACAAAGACCACGCGCGTCTCGTTAATCCAAACAATCGCCGCAAATTCGAGATCATCGTCGTCGGATCGGGGTTGGCCGGCGGTTCGGCGGCCGCCACGCTTGGCGAGCTCGGTTATCGCGTGAGATGCTTTTGCCATCAGGACTCTCCGCGACGCGCGCATTCGATCGCCGCCCAGGGCGGAATCAATGCCGCCAAAAATTATCAGAACGACGGCGACAGCGTTTATCGTTTGTTTTACGACACGATCAAGGGCGGCGACTTCCGTTCGCGCGAAGCGAATGTTTACCGACTGGCGGAAGTCAGCGGGAACATCATCGACCAATGTGTCGCGCAAGGTGTTCCATTCGCGCGCGAGTACGGCGGCTTGCTCGCGAACCGCTCGTTCGGCGGCGCGCAGGTTTCTCGGACGTTTTATGCGCGCGGACAAACCGGCCAACAACTTTTGCTCGGTTGTTACTCCGCGCTCTGCCGGCAGATCGCCGCCGGCACGGTGCAAATGTTTCCGCAAACCGAAATGCTCGATGTCGTGATCGTCGATGGTCACGCCAAGGGAATCATCACGCGAGATTTGCGCACCGGTAAGATCGACCTGGTTGCTGGCGACGCCGTCGTGTTGGCGACAGGAGGTTACGGAAACGTTTTTTATCTTTCAACGAACGCGCGCGGTTGCAATGTGACCGCGACCTATCGCGCTTACAAAAAAGGCGCGCTCTTCGCCAATCCCTGCTTCACCCAAATCCATCCGACCTGCATTCCGCATTCGGGGGATTATCAGTCGAAGCTCACGCTGATGTCGGAATCATTGCGCAACGACGGACGCGTTTGGGTCCCGAAACGCAAAGAAGATTGCGCGAAAGCGCCGGGCGAACTCGCGGAGAAGGACCGCGATTATTATTTAGAACGAAAATATCCGAGCTTTGGAAATCTCTCGCCACGCGACATCTCGTCGCGCGCAGCCAAGGAAGTTTGCGACGAAGGCCGCGGCGTCGGTCCGGGTGGTCGCGGCGTTTATCTAGATTTTGCCGACGCGATCAAACGTCTGGGCGAACAAACGATTCGCGAGCGTTACGGGAATCTCTTCGAGGTTTACGAAAAAATTACCGGCGAGAACGCCTACCAGGTTCCGATGCGGATCTATCCCGCGGTCCATTACACGATGGGCGGCCTTTGGGTTGATTACAATTTGATGAGCAACATCCCCGGACTCTTCGTGATCGGCGAAGCGAACTTTTCCGATCACGGCGCGAACCGGCTTGGCGCAAGCGCGCTCATGCAGGGACTCGCGGACGGCTACTTCGTTTTGCCCTATACCCTTCCGAACTATCTCGCGGGACAAGTGAATCGCCGGCCTTCCGCTGATGCGCCTGAGTTCAAAGACGCTGAGAAGGAAGTCCGGGCAAAAATCGATCGGCTTCTCAAAACAAATGGTACGTGCTCGCTCGACTCGATTCATCGCGAGCTCGGCACATTGCTTTGGGACAAGTGCGGCATGGCGCGCAACAAAGCCGGTCTCGAAGAAGCGCTTGGGAAAATTCCGGCACTGCGCGAAAAATTCTGGCGCGAAGTCCGCGTTCCCGGAGACGGCGAGGATTTTAACCAATCGCTAGAACGTGCTGGCCGAGTCGCTGACTTTCTCGAATTCGCCGAACTAATGTGCACTGACGCGCTGACGCGCGACGAATCATGCGGCGCGCATTTCCGCGAAGAACACCAAACTGGCGAAGGCGAAGCGCTCCGCGACGACGACAAATTCGCAGCAGTCTTCGCGTGGGAATTTCAGGGAGGCAATGGCGCGATGACACCGCCGAAATTGCATCGCGAGCCGTTGCACTTCGAAACGGTTCATCTGACACAGCGCAGCTATAAATGAATCTTAAACTTAGAGTCTGGCGGCAACCGAACGCGAACGCTGACGGCAAGCTCGTCGATTACGATGCGCTGGACATTCCGCCGCAAGCCTCGGTGCTCGAAATGCTCGACATCGTGAACGAGCGTTTGCTGCTCAAAGGCGAAGAGCCAATCGCATTCGACTCCGATTGCCGCGAAGGAATTTGCGGCACCTGCTCGTTGAGCGTGAACGGCGAAGCGCACGGACCGGATCATCCCGGCGCAGCGTGCGAGCTTTACATGAGAAAGTTTCGCGATGGCGAAACGATCGTGATCGAACCGTTTCGCGTGAAATCATTCCCAATCGTGAAAGATCTGGTGGTCGATCGCAGCGCACTCGACCGAATTGTGCAGGCCGGCGGATTTATTTCCGCGCGCGCCGGTTCGGCGCCGGAAGCCAATTCAACTCCGGTTCCAAAACCCGAAGCTGATCTTTCAATGGAAGCGGCCGCATGCATCGGGTGTGGCGCATGTGCAGCGGCCTGCCCGAACGCGTCCGCGATGCTCTTCACCGCGGCAAAAGTTTCGCATCTCGCGCTTTTGCCTCAAGGAGAGCCGGAGCGAATCAGGCGCGTCGTCGGAATGGTGCGCGCGATGGACGCCGAAGGTTTTGGCAATTGCACCAATACCTATGAATGCGAAGCGGTTTGCCCGGCCGAGATCAGCGCCAGCTTTATCGCCAAACTGAATCGCGAATATTCGCGCGCGAGTTTGAAACGCAGCGCCGGTGAGTAGGTCCTAGGTGAAACTAGAGGTTAAGCAACTCTCTGAGTGCCCCGAGCAACTCACCACCGTGGGCACTTGGATGTATGAGCAATGGTGGAACAAGCGGTGTAATTCTCCCGAAGTAGTCTTCAGTCAGTTGCGAGCGCACCTTACGAAGGACAAGGTTCCTTACACGATTGTGGGTTTTGCAGATGACGTTCCTGTCGGTAGTTGCTGTGTAATCGAAAACGACTGCCCTCATCGACCGCAATATTCGCCGTGGGTCGCCGCTGTGTACGTGAAGCCGGATATGCGTAATTGCGGCATTGCCTCGATGATCCTTCAGGAGGCCGCCGTGGTGGCGTCCCGAATTAAGGTTGATGGTTTGTATATCGATTGCCTGGCCACAACCGCGCAAGTCTATGAAAAGAACGGATGGAGGATTTACGAGCGGGAAGTGGGGGACAAGGATTCGGTGGTGATGTTGCGCGAAACAAATTAAATCGTTTCGCAAACGCACGTCCAAATTTTTTGATCGAGCTCTACGCGTGCACGCTTCGCTAATGAATCGCCGGCTGCTTTGTTCTTCAAAACGGCGAATACGGTCGATCCCGATCCCGACATCAACGCCGCTTTAACTTCGGATTGTTTGAGTAGCCAACTCTTAAGTTGCGCGAGAAAAACAAACTTCTCGAACACTGGCCTCTCGAGATCGTTGACCAAAGTTTGGCTGTCGAAATTCTGGGCCGCGTAGGAAACTCCGGGAATTTCTTTGGAATCTTTCCAGCGCGAATACGCCCACGTCGTCGGAACACCAAAGGACGGCTTCAAAAGCAAGATCGATAATTTGGTTTTCAGTTTCGTCGGCTCAACGACTTCGCCGCGACCTTTGCAGACCGCGGGTGATTGAAAAAGAAAAAATGGGACGTCCGAGCCGATCTCGGTGGCAATTCTCTCCAGTTCGTTGCGCGATAACTGGAATAGTTCGTTCAGCCCGCGCAACGTTGCCGCCGCGTCGCTGCTGCCCCCGCCAAGCCCCGCGCCGTGCGGGATTTTCTTTTCCAGTTTGATCCCGACGCCGCTTTTGAGCTTGGCCTGCTCGAGGAACAACTTCGCAGCACGCACGACCAGATTGTCATCACCCGTTGAAAGCGTTGGATCGTCGCAGCTGAAATCGATCCAGCGGGTCTGCTTTTCGATGTCGATCTTGTCGTAGAGCGAAATCGGCGAGATCAACGTTTCGATTTCATGAAAACCGTCCGCGCGCTTTCCGAGAACGCGCAACGAAAGGTTGATCTTCGCCGGGGCGAGAATTTGCATAATGGGCGATTCAATTGTTACGTCGAACCGATCGGATGACAAAAGCGACTGATAAAATAATCGTCGCGCTGGATGTTCCGACAAAAAAAGCGGCGCTCGATCTGGTGGCCGAACTTGGCAAGCAGATTTCCTTTTTCAAAATTGGTCTGCAACTCTTTACCGCGGCCGGACCCGACATCGTGCGCAAGGTCCTCGCGACGGGCGCGAAGGTTTTTCTCGATCTGAAGTTGTACGACATTCCAAACACGGTGGCACACGCGGTCGAATCGGCTGCCAAACTCGGCGTGCACATGCTTACGATTCATTTGAGCGGCGGGGAAGCAATGGTAAAAGCGGCAATCGCGGCCCGCTCGAAGGAAGTGTCTATTCTCGGCGTCACGGTGCTGACCAGTTTCGATGACACCGCGATTCGCGCACTTGGAATCGCTTCGACGATCGAGGAACAAGTTTCGCGTTTGGCGAAAATGGGTGTGGCAGCGGGAGTTGACGGATTGGTTGTAAGTGCGGCCGATATCGAAGTTCTGCGGCCGCAGTTCGGAAATGACATCGAGCTCGTGGTGCCGGGAATTCGGCCGGCCTGGTCGGAAACGGGCGACCAAAAAAGAATTATGACACCGCGCGAAGCGCTCGAGGCAGGCGCGAATTACCTGGTGGTTGGAAGACCGATCATCGCCCACAAAAATCCGCGCGAAGCCGTCAAAAAAATTCTCGACGAGATCAACGGCTAAGCGGATGTCGATCTTTGCCGCGCTGCATGTTTATCACGACATTGATTCGCGTCCGGCTGCGCTGAACATGGCGATAGATGAAGCACTGCTTGAATTCGCTACCCAGCCGACGATCCGTTTTTATCGGTGGGATCATCCCGCGTTGTCGTTCGGATATTTTGGAAAATTAAGCGACGTCGAAAAAGAGAAGCGCGATCTCGTTCGGCGCTGGACGGGCGGCGGAATTGTTCTTCACGGCGAAGACCTGACTTATTCGATTGTCATTCCTCCGAGCGACCCGGCATTCGCGGATTCATCGATGTCGATCTACGAAAAAACGCATGACGCGATTCGCGCAGCTCTCGCCGCGAACGGGAAAAGCGCGAAACTTGCCGAGGGCGCCGCGCCAAAAGTTTCGGAATCGTGTTTCGCAAATGCCGTCCGGGCTGACGTCTTGTGGAACGATAAGAAGATCGCCGGCGCGGCTCAGCGCCGGACGC
Organism: Chthoniobacterales bacterium; assembly: GCA_035257485.1. Taxonomy (GTDB): domain Bacteria; phylum Verrucomicrobiota; class Verrucomicrobiia; order Chthoniobacterales; family UBA10450; genus AV40. The sequence goes on along the minus strand of DATEWZ010000096.1, from coordinate 6,554 downwards.
GGCGAGGATTATTGCAACAAGGGAGCATTCAAAATATCGATCTTGCCCCGGACTTTGAGAAAAGCTTGGCCGGACAGTTGTCACAGAATTGCATCGAACGGACGATTGAACAGGCGCACGTCGAACGCGCACAACAAATTGCCGACGAAAAATACGCGACGGCCGCCTGGTTGCGACGTCGATAAATCACGGGGCTGAACTACGTGTTGCTTTGACAAGCGCTAGCGTGCCCTTCTATTCTGCGGGAGTGGAAGCCACGGTATCCTCGGCGTTCGCGCCCACAGTTCCAAACGGGCCGCTGACCCGAGTGACGGAGGTGGTGCGGCGCGAATTGGACGACGTCGAGGCGCGCATCATTTCCCAGGCGTCCAGCTTCGATCCCGCGGTCGAAGGTTACGTCAGTTACGCGATCGGTGGCCGCGGCAAAAGATTGCGACCGCTGATAGCGTTGCTGGCCGGCGGCGCGGTTGGTGGTCCGATCAAATCCGAACATGTCGATCTTGCCGTGATCGTGGAGCTTATCCACGTCGCGACGTTGGTGCACGACGACATCGTGGACGAAGCCGAATGGCGGCGCGCGCAACCGACATTGAACGCGCGTTGGGGAAATTCGCTCAGCGTGTTGCTCGGCGACTGGCTTTTCGCCCACGCGCTAAATCTTTCGGCTCAATTCGAAGACGTTGAGGTGAGTCGCGCGATTGCGCGCGCGGCCCGCGAAGTTTGCACCGGCGAAATCATTCAGACCCAACGCCGATTCGATCTCCATCTCGGCATCGACGACTATCTTCGCATCATCGAAATGAAAACCGGGTCGCTTTTCGCGGTGGCGGCCGATCTTGGCGCAATGCTGGGCAACACCGAGCCGGCCGCGCAGAACGCATTGAAAATTTTTGGTCAGAAAATCGGCACTGCCTATCAGATTTACGACGATTGCATCGACATCGCGGGGACCGAACGGCTCACCGGCAAAACGCTTGGAAGCGATTTGCGCAAGGGAAAGCTGACGCTGCCGGTCTTGATGTTGCTCGGCGGACACAACGGCGCGGACAAAGAACATCTTTCGCAGCTGATCCTCGACGCGCGGTTTGAAGAAATCGGCCGGCTGTTGAATTCAACGCAGGCAAATGGCGCGCTGAGCGCGTCGATTGATGCCGGGCAATCGTTAATTGCCGAAGCGCAAGCGCAGATCGAGAACCTGCCCTCGAATGCTTACAGCAACGCGCTAGTCAGTTTGGGCGACGCGTTTCGCGAAATGCTCGAACAATTTCGAACTTGATAGCAATCGAATAATCGGACATCCCCCCAGCCTTGCAATCGCGCATTCGTGAAATGCCGGAAGACGAGCGGCCGCGAGAAAAATTGGCGGCACTCGGCGCGTCATCTCTTTCCGATGCCGAGCTGATCGCCATTTTGCTTCGCACCGGCGTCACCGGGAAGAACGTTGTCGATCTTTCGCGCGAGCTTCTGCAGAAATTTGGCTCGTTGAACGAGCTGAGCCGTTGCGGCGTGGACGAGTTGAAGAAAATTCGCGGGATCAAACGAGATAAGGCGCTCCATCTTGTCGCCGCCTTCCAGCTTGGACAACGGCTGGCCCGAGAAACGTTGACGAAACAAAAGATCGATTCGCCGGAACTGGTCAACGAACTGGTTGGTCGCGAAATGCGAATGCTGCGGAAGGAAGCGATGCGCGTGATTCTATTGGATACGCGTTATCATTTGATCCGCGTAGAAGACGTTTCGAGCGGCACGCTCAATGAGAGCATCGCGCATCCGCGAGAGATTTTCCGTCCGGCGGTGATCGCGTCGGCTTATGCGGTGATCGTCGTGCACAATCATCCCTCCGGCGATCCGTCGCCCAGCCAGGCCGACCATAGTCTGACGCGACGCCTCGCGGAAGCGGCCGAGCTGATGCAGATCAAATTGCTCGATCACATCATCATCGGCGCGCAGTCGAGCAATTCTCCCGGCTACTTCAGTTTCAAAGAAGCGGGCGTGCTCTAGCCAATACCGCTAAATTCGGATATTGAGTCCGGAGCAAATGAGCGCGGGCAAAATTCATCCCACGGCGATTGTCGATCCAACCGCGAAGATTGCGGCGGACGTAGCGATCGGCCCGTATTCGGTGATTGGCGCGCGCGCTGTCATTGGCGCGCGGTCTGCGGTTGCATCACACGTCGTGATCGAGGCCGACGTGACGCTCGGGACAGACAATGTGGTGGACCATGCCGCGGTCATTGGGACCGCGCCGCAGGATTTGTCCTACTCGGCCGATCGAAAAACCTTTGTCGAGATCGGCAACGAGAACGTGATCCGCGAGCATTGCACGATTCATCGTGGAACCACTGAGGGCAGCGCCACTAAGATCGGAAACAAGAACTTTTTGATGGCCGGCGCGCATGTCGGACACAATTGCGAAGTCGGAAATAACGTGATCATCGCGAACAATTGCCTGCTCGGCGGCCATGTTCGGGTTGGCGATGCGGCCTTTCTCGGTGGCGGTTGCGTTTTTCACCAGAACATGAACGTCGGCAGATTGGCCATCACGCAAGGCGCGTCCGCGTTCAGTAAAGACATTCCGCCGTTCGTGATCGCGGCGGAGCGCAATTACGTTTTCGGTTTGAATGTGATCGGGCTGCGTCGCGCCGGATTCAGCGCCAAAGACCGGGATGAAATCAAGGCAGCGTTCAAACTGATTTACGCGAGTGGTCTGAACGTTAGCGAGGCACTCAAAAAGGCCTCCGACATGAAACTCGGTGGCGCGGCGCACGAGTTTATCGACTTCATCGCGAATGCGAAGAAGCGCGGCATTTGTCCACTCAAACGCAACGCGGGCGAAGACGTTCCTGCCGCGCCGTAGGTCCGAGCCGGACTGGCATTTGGCGAAGGCGGGTCGATCTAAACGAGGCCGAGCAACGCGAGCATGCGGCCGGTTTTTCCTTTTTCGGCGCGATAAGAATAGTAGCGAGCAACGTCGCAGGCGGTGCATTCGCTCGCCGCGTAGATTTGCTGCACGCCGGCCTTGCGACACTGCTCCACAATCGTCGCGCCAAAATCGATCTCGTAATGCGGCGGACGAATGCACGGACTGAGCTGCACAATCAAGTCCGCTGGATTCGATCCAAAGTTTTCGCGCAGCTGCTGAATCGCTTTCGCCGCAATCGCTTGTTCGGTCCCCTTCTTGCCGGAATGAACGAGGCCGACCGCCGGCGTTTTTGGATCGACAATGTAAATCGCGCAGCAATCGGCGACGTGAATGCCGAGCGCGATTTCCTTTCGGTTCGTGATCATCCCGTCACAACCTGCGAATTCTTTGTCGGCCGTAATCGATTGATCGATGACGGCGATCTTGTTCCCGTGAACCTGTTGCGCAGTGAGCAACGGCCAGTCCGCGATCCCAAGTTCGCGTCGCGCTTCCCGATGCACCGCTTCAAGCGCCTGTAGCGCCTGGGCTTTGTCGTGCGAAACATCGATGCCCGGAACGCGCTCGATGAACGCGTGACGGCAGATCTTGATCGCGCTCAGCGCGGGAAAAAATTCAACCGGAGCGCGCGCACTCACCGAAGAAAATAGGGATAAGGCTACTTCGAGCTTGGGCGCGAAGTAGTGGTCGTCGTTGTTGTTTCGAAGCCAACGGCACGCTTCGGACGACCACGAGCATCGACATCGCTGCCGGTGTAATAAGTTCGCGTCTTAGTCGAATGCGGCGCCATCGGATCGAATTGTTCGGTGTAGGTGCTTTGCGCGCCGGTGACGCGGTTGTACTCAGCGAGCGCCGAGAGCCAACCAAACAGCGCTTGCAATCGCGTTGACTGGGCCGTGGTCAATTGCACTTGCGCGTTCAAGACATCGAGCTGCGTTCCGGCGCCAGCATCGAGACGCGCTTTAGCCAGGCGCACGGCTTCATCGGCCTGCTCGACCGTTTTCTCGGTTGCTTTGATCAATTCGCGGTTCTGCAACAAATTCGAAGCCCCTTGCTGAACCTCCAGCTCGACCTGCCGGACGTCGTCGTCGTAAGTGATCTCTTGTTGCGATAAGATTGCGCGTTGCTGCTTAATTCTTCCATAGGCAGCGCCACTGTCCCAGATATCCCAGCTGCCCTGCCCGGTCGCAATCCATCCTTTGCGAATGTCGCCCCAACTCGAATTGAATTGTGAGCTGACCCATTCACCGCCGCCAAGACCGGTGATATTGGGCAACCAAGTACCCAGCGCGACATGCACCTGCTCGATTTGGTTCAGGACATTTGCGCGCTGTTGTTTTAAGAACGGCCGACTTTGCTTTGCCGTCTCGATGTCCGCCAGCAGATTGATCTCGCGCGGGATGTAAGTGAGCTGACCAACTGCCCGCAATGGCGCCGAGATTCCGCGGGCTGGGTTGAAGTCCAACCCGAGTGTTTTGGCGAGTTGCAAAATCGAGATCCGATAATTATTCCGGGCCGTGATCAGCTGTGGAATCTGGTTATACAATTGCACCTGGGCTTGGAGGACGTTGAAGCGCGGGACCGTGCCGGCCTCAAAACGATTTTGCTGATCTTTGAGCTGACTTTCGAGCAAGCGGACTGACTCCTCCTGCACAGTGATCAGCTCGCGGTTCAAGATGACCTGGTAAAATTGCGTTTTCACGGTCGAGATAGTCTGATCGACGGTATTGCGAAGCGCGAAGTAGGCGGAGTCGCGCTGGAAGAACGTCCCGCGAAGTGAGCTGAACGTGCTGTAATTAAAAACCAATTGCTTGCCGGTGACCTTAATATTGTAATTCAGATCGTTCTGCAGATTCTTGACTCCGCCAACTCCGCCACCGCCACCACCACCGCCGCCGCCCCCGCCACCGAACGTCGAAAAGCTGCTCGATTCGTTAAGATTATGATCGATCCAATCAATCGTTGCGTCCGGTCCGACGTGCGGAAGCACTTCGGCGCGAATCTCGATGATTACGCCTTTGGCCACTTTGATCTGTTCCAGCGCGTTCAGAATTTGCGGATTTTGCTGCAGCGCAGTGATCACCGCCTGGTCGACGGTGAAAGAGGGCGCGCCCTTTTCCGACCACGCAAAACTACTCGACGATTCAACCGCGCCGCCTCCGCCTTCGTAGAGCGGCGCGAGCGAAGGAACTGGAGAGGGCGATCCGCCCAAAGTGGAAGGAACCGAAACAGTGCCCGCGTTTGGCGAAATCGAAACCGAGGGGACTGGCGTCGGTGTTGTTGTCGAAACGAGCATCGGCGTCGGCATTGGCGTAGGCGTATCCGCGGGACTGGGACTTTGCCCGAACGCCAGCAACGCGATCAGGAATGTGATGAGGGTGAATCCGGCAGCGAGATAATTTTTACGTGTCACAAAATAAGGCGTTGGCTTTTGGATGCGCCGCGGTTACGGCGCGGATTCAACCAATCAGGATTATCTTTTTACACCGCCGCCGAATGAACGACAATCCTTTGATTGGCAGTAATCATATATTTTGGAGTAGATCTGCAGCCACGCCTTCTGTTCATCCGGCGAAAGATATTCCATGATCTTCATCAGGTTGCCGACCATTTCCTGACGAATCCGGCGGACGAGCGCCGAGCCTTTCTGGGTAATGCACACCATCACTTTGCGCCTGTCGGAGCGCGAAGCCGATCGAACGACCATCCCGACGTTCTCCAATCGCGCCACCAGTCCACTCGCTGCCGCAGTGGTGTGCCCCATCTTTTGCGCGATCGCGGACATGGTCAGCACTTCCTTTTGATCGAGATAGGCGAGCAGGAAAAATTGCGGGAAGGAAACGTTGCCCGGCGCGAGTTCTTTGCAGAGATGCAGGACAAAACAGCGCTGCATTTCGAGGACGATGCTCGAAAGTCTTTCGGCATCGGCACGGATCTCGTTGGAGGACGTTTGTGCCAACAGCGTTTCCGTATTCAAGGCCAGCTAAAGTAAAATGCGCGCAAGTCGTGTCAAACCGGGTCCATCGAAAATTTTACGGCCAAGTCTGAACCAAAACTGTCTCGCCCGCCTTGAATGATTCGCCCACTTCGATCCGGAGTAACGCATTCGATTCGCTCAAACCGAACAGGGCATGCGATTCCTGCCGGCCGATTGGCGTGAAGTTTCCCTTCTCGAATTTTCCGCGAACGTAATGTGGACGCTCGCTCTCGTTGTTTTGATCGACGGTGAGTTTCGCCAGCAATGTTGCAAGATCGACATCGTTCGCCCCCATCATTTTGAGGACTGCCGGCCGAACAAATTGCAGAAACGTTACGAACGCCGAAACCGGATTGCCCGGAAGCCCGAAAAAATGGCTGCTACCTAACGTCCCGAACAAGAACGGCTTACCTGGCTTGATCGCGACCCTCCAGATGTCGATCTTCGCTCCGAGTTTGCGCAACGCCGCCTGGACCAAGTCGTGTTCGCCGACCGACACGCCGCCAGTTACGATCGTGATTTCATTTCTGGCCGCGGCTTGAAATTCCTTTTCCAACGAACCTGCCTGGTCAGGGCAACGCGCGCTCATTGCAACGGTTGCGCCGCAACGCCTAATCAACGCCTGCAACAAAATCGCATTGCTGTCGTAAATTTGTC
>DATEWZ010000095.1:0-22546 GCA_035257485.1 Chthoniobacterales bacterium | reverse complement strand
CGAGCCGCCGCGACCGAGTGTGGTCGTTTCACCTTTTGCGTCCTGGCCCTGAAATCCGGCAACGATAACAACGTAATCCTCATCCAGAAGCTCGAGGATTTGCTTTGGGCTGATGTTCGCAATTCGCGCCTTGGTGTGAATCCCGTCCGTCAAAATTCCCGCATCCGCGCCGGTCAATGAGACCGCGCGCGATCCCAGCGCATTCACTGCCATCGCAGTCAGCGCGCTGGCCGCTTTCTCGCCAGTCGCAAGCAGAATATCCATTTCGCGCTTGTCCGGGTCCGGTGAAACTTCACTCGCGAGCTTGATCAAATGATCGGTCTGGCCGGCCATCGCCGAAATCACAGCCACGACCTGGCAGCCTTCGCGCTGCGTCTGTACAATTCGCTGCGCCACGTTTCGGATCCTTTCCGGGCTTCCGACCGACGTGCCGCCGTACTTTTGAACGATCAAACGCATGACAAACGGCGCGACTGTAAACTAAAAACCGATCGCGCGCCGCACATTGTGGATCTTGGCTGGAACGGTCTCAAGCTTTCCGATTCTACGTTGAATTGTGTCGGGATCTTTCAAGCCGTGACCAGTCACCGTGCAAACGATCCGGCTGCGGTCTGTAATTTTTTCCGCGATTCTAAATAATCCCGCGATCGGCGCGGCGCTTGCCGGCTCGACAAAAATTCCTTCGTTTGACGCCAGCCAGCTTTGTGCGGCGAGAATTTCTTCGTCGGTCACAACATCAACGTTTCCTTTCGATTCTTCCAAAGTCGCGCGCGCTTGTTTCCAACTCGCCGGATTTCCAATCCGAATCGCCGACGCGATCGTTTCCGGGTTCTCAATCACTTTGTTATGGAAGATCGGCGCCGCGCCTGCCGCCTGGAAACCGATCATCGCCGGCAGCTTTGTTGACCTTCCTTGTTCGTGAAATTTTCGATAGCCGGCCCAATACGCCGTGATGTTTCCCGCGTTGCCGACCGGCAATAAATGAAAGTCCGGCGCTTCGCCGAGCGCTTCGATAATTTCAAATGCCGCCGTCGTTTGTCCCGCGATTCGATCGGGATTAATCGAGTTCACGATCGCGAACTCATTCCCCTCACCGAGTTCACGCACAATTCGAAGCGCGTCGTCAAAATTTCCGTCGATCGCGACGATCTTCGCGCCGTGAGCGAACGCCTGGATCAGTTTTCCGGTCGCAATTTTTCCCGCCGGTAAAACGACCGCACACGGAATTCCGGCCCGGGCCGCGTACGCCGCCGCCGAAGCCGAAGTGTTTCCGGTCGATGCGCAAATCAATGCCCGCGCGCCAAGGTCGATCGCGCGCGAAACGGCCACGGTCATGCCGCGGTCTTTAAACGAACCGGTCGGATTTATGCCTTCATTTTTGATGAAGACTTCACTGCCGCGGCCGACGCGCTCGCTCAGTCTTGGCGAAACAACGAGCGGCGTGTCGCCTTCGCCCAGAGAAATAACGTTCTCGCACGGCGGAAGAAATTCGCGAAATCGCTCGATTACTCCCCTGCCCTGGTTCATGTTCGCCGCTTTCATCGGCAATGTCTCAGTGAATCCGAGCGATTGTCGAGCCGCAACTGGGGATGTAAAATTGAAGTCGTATGCCGGAGCTCGCCAAAAAAGATAAGCTGCGTCTTCTGACGCTCATGCTTGAGAGCCGGCATGCCGATTTGCGCGAGCAGAATTTGAATCGTCAAGGCAAAGGTCATTTTCATACGCCCGGAATGGGTCACGAAGCGCTTGCCGCGATCTCCATTCAAATGGATCCCGGCGATTACATCGTTCCTTTTTATCGGGATCGTGGGCTCGTTCTCGGCCGCGGGATGACGACAAAGCAGCTTGGACTCGAATATTTCGCCAAACGAAAGACCGGCAGCGGCGGACGGATGATGGCATCGCACTACAGCGATACCGATCTTCACATTTGGAGCGTGCCGACACCGACCGGCTCGCAACTTCTGCCCGCGTGCGGAATGGCCTGGGGCATCAAACTCGATGGCAAAAAGAATGTGGTCGTGACAACGGTCGGCGACGCGGCAACGCGCCAGGGAGATTTCTTCGAAGCGGTTTGTTTCGCCAAGGAAAAAAAACTGCCGATGTTGTTCATTGTCGAGGACAACGCCTACGGCATCAGCAGTCCGACGCGCGACATTAATCCGCTCGCGCTCGGAGTTCTCGAACGCGATGAATGGACGCTGCTCGCGGGCGAAGATGTTCAGGGAATCTATGACGCCGCGGCAACGGCAATGGAAAAAATGCGCGCTGGCAGCGGCCCGCATTTCTGGTGGGTGCAAATGGAACGGCTCTCCAGCCACACCAGCTCCGACGATCATAAACTTTATCGCAGCGCGGAAGAACTGGCCGAATGCGAGAAGCACGACCCTCTGACCTGTTGGAGAGAGGAGTTAATTTCTGAAGGCCTGCTCACGGCCGAAGAGTTTGCGAAACTCGACCGCGAAATCAAGGAACGTGTTCGCGCGGAGTTCGCTGAAGGCGAAAAAGCAGAAGACCCGTCGCCGAATGAGCTGACGGCGAACGTCACCGGGCCGTTGCCGAAGGTCGACAAGGAAGTTTTGCCGCCCGGAAAATATAGGATCGGCGACACGGTGAATCAGACGTTGCGACTCGGACTGAAAGAGGATCCGCGCCGCGTGATTTTCGGTGAGGATGTTGAGGACCCAAAAGGCGGCGTGTTTCGTCTCACCCAAAAACTTTCCACCGAATTTCCGAAACAGGTTTTCAATTCGCCGCTCGCAGAATCGACAATCCTTGGCGTCGCCTGCGGACTCGCTGCTTACGGCCGTCGTCCAGTTTTTGAATTGCAGTTCATCGATTTCATTTACCCGGGCTTCAATCAACTGGTGACCAACATCTCGACCTTGCGCTGGCGAACGTTTGGAAATTGGAAATGTCCGGCCGTCATTTACGCTCCCTACGGCGCTTATCTTCCGGGCGGAAGTTTGTGGCACAGTCAGGCGAACGAGTCCGCCTTCGCACATTATCCCGGCATCAACATCGTGATCCCAAGCACGCCGGAAGATGCGGCCGGTCTGCTCTGGACGGCAATGCACGCCGAAGATCCGGTTCTCTTTTTGATTCCGAAACACATGTTTTGGGCAGAGCGCGAATCGAAGGAGCCAGTTCGCGCAATTCCATTCGGTCAGGCGCGAAAAATTCGCGACGGCGCTGACGTCACGCTCGTCGCGTGGGGTAACACGGTTGAGAAGTCGCTCGAAGCGTTGGCCAAGATCGACAAGGAGATCAGCGTCGAGCTTTTTGATCTCCGTTCGATCGTGCCGTGGGACAGGGAAGCGATCGCTGCTTCGGTCCACAAAACTGGGCGGCTCGTTGTCGTTCAGGAAGACACCGAAAATTGCAGCGTCGGCCAAATGATCATCACTCACATCGCATCGCAGCCCGATCTCTGGAGCGAAATGAGCGCGCCGCCAATTCTGGTTAGCAAAACGAACGTGATGATTGGTTACAATCCGATTTACGAATACGCCGCGCTTCCGGATGTCGATCGAATCGTCGCCGCGATCCGGAAGTCGGCAGCGACTCGACAACAGCGCGAAGATGTTGTAGCGGCGTTTGTGTCAAACGCCGAACCAAGTAAACAGGCGCTTGGCACAAGCGCCTCTACAACGCCGACTGACGGAAACACGCAACCGATCCTCGTCCCGATCATGGGCGAAGGCATTCGCAACGCGAAGATTGTTTCGTTGTTAAAAAACCCGGGCGATCCAATCGCGCTCGATGATGATCTTTGCGAAGTCGAAACCGACAAGGCGGTTTACCCGATTCAATCGTCGTTCGCCGGAAAAATGGGCGAGTGGAAAACAAAGGTCGGCGACGTTGTCGATATCGGTCAGGAGCTCGGAACAATTTTAACCGACGGCGTCGCGACCGCGCCGAAGCCTTCGAAACCGGAAACGGAACCGGCCAGATCGACATCCCCCGAGCCGCATCGTCATCGCGGAGTTGAACCGGCGCTCTCGCCAACGATCACGCGCAAACTTTCGCGCGTCATTCCAGCGAACCTGCAAATGGACGCGCGTTGGGAGACGATTCGCAAGGCACGCGATGCCGCGAAAAAGAAAGACGGCAAAAGCGCCCCCTCCCCTTCGGTCATGATCGCGTGGGCGGTGGTGCGCGCGATGGAAACTCACGCGCCATTTCGTCGTTTGATTTTGGAAGACGAAAGCATTGTCGAGAACGAAAACTTCGATCTCGGCATCGCGGTCGCATTGGAAAACGATCGCCTCGCCACCGCGGTGATTGTCGATGCGAACAAAAAGGATTGGTCCGAGTTCGCGAAAATTTGCGAAGAAACGATCACGGCAACGCGAAGCGGCCGGGTCGACGCAATGAATGCGCCGGTCGTGATCACGAGTCTTGGCGCATTCGGAGTGAAAGCGGGCGCGCCGATTGTCGTTCCGCCGTCCGTTGGAACATTGTTCGTCGGCACCGCGCATCAAGAAATGATTCCAAACGGAAAGAAGATCGAGACCGCAGAAGTGATTACGCTTTCGCTAACATTCGATCATCGCGTAGTGAATGGCGCAGGCGCCGCCAATTTCGTTCATGATATCAAAGAACGGATCGAGAATTTCAAAATCCCGGGAACTGTGGGCGCAAAAGCGGCCACGACGTGAAACGAACGCTCGTAGGGTTGCTGTTGTTGGTGACATTCTCGATCTTTGCCGCCGATCAGAGCGATCCGCGTTTGGAGAAATGGTTGGAGCAATCCCGAAAGGTTTTCCAGGCTCACCACTTGATCGCCTACGTGCGATTGGCGCATATCGATAAAAAAGGTCCGCCGTTTGAATTTCGTTACGATCGTTATCCGGAAGGGATCGAGCGGGTGCAAAAGCCGGACGGCGCTGCGCTTGCCCACAAAAAAGGCAAGAAGTGGATGGTGTCCGACGATTGGGGCGAAACGGGCGAAGAGGTCGATCCAAGCGTAGCCAAACAAACCGAAGCGATGATCGGGTACGTTGATATCCCGTTGTCGGGCAAGCATGAGAGCAAAGACAAGAGCCAGGGCGCCGATGTTGTCCGGGTGGTTAATCAACGAAAAACCGACGAGGGAAACGAAGAAATTGTCTTTGAACGCGGCCGCGAGCACCAAAAACCGGACGGGAATTATCCCAGGCTCACCTTCTTCCGATACAAGGACGCGCCACCGGACGATGTAATTCTCACCAACTACTCCGGACCAGTTTACGACGTCGGCGGAGGAAAAGTGCAGCTAGACGTTCGCTACGAGTACATGGTCGCGGTGAAGATGGACGAGAGCAACGTGAAGATCATTACGCCGCCGCCGTCGCCTAGTCCAGAATAACGACTTAGGATTTTTTCCCGCAGCAGGCTTGGTAGAGTGCGATCGTCTCTCGCGCGATCGAGCTCCAGCTGAAATGTTCTTCGGCGCGCTTGCGGCCGGCCTTGCCGAATTTTTCGCGAAGTTGTCGATTTTTCATCAGTTGATTGATCTTCGCGGCGAGATCGCGCGAGAATTTTTCCGGATCGCCAAGCTTGAACGTTCCTTTGACGAAATCGACCGGAACGAGAAATCCGGTTTCGTTATCGACTACCACTTCTTTGATTCCGCCAACTGCGCTTGCTACGACGGCCGTTTCGCACGCCATCGCTTCGAGATTAATGATTCCGAACGGTTCGTAAATCGAGGGACAGCAGAAAACCGCGGCCTGCGAGTACAGTTCAACCACCGCTTTGCGATCGAGCATCTCTTCGATCCAGAAAATGTTTTTCCGCTTCGTTTGCGCGGCTGCGACCGCTTCCTTCATCTCCTCGCCGATCTCTTTGGTGTCCGGCGCGCCGGCGCAAAGCACGATCGGAAAATCGGGATCCATGAATTCAATCGCGCGCACGAGGTGAATGATTCCCTTCTGGCGCGTGATCCGACCGACAAAAAGCAGGTAAGGCGCATTCGGATCGATCCCCTGGCGTTTGAGCGCATCAACCGCGTCAACTTTTCGATATTCGTCGAGGTCAATTCCGTTATGGATCACGTGCACACGTTTCGGATCGACATCGAACAAGCGCTCGATGTCCGCTTTGGTTTCGTTTGAGACCGCTATGATCGCGTCCGCCATTTCGATGGCGGTTTTCTCAACCCAGACCGAGAAATCGTAACCGCCCGCGAGCTGTTCGCGTTTCCACGGTCGCAAGGGCTCGAGCGAATGCGTCGTAATCAGGAGCGGGATCCCGTAATTTTTTTTGGCGAGAATTCCGCCGAAGTGTGAATACCAAGTGTGACAATGCACCAGATTCGCGTCGATGTTTGTGGTGTTGAAATCGAGACAACGCTGGATCGCACCGAAAACTGACTGCAACGGTTTCGGACAGGTGAAGTTGCTCGGGTCGAGCTCGTAGCCTTTAACTTTCAACCGGCCGTCGGTGAAATCCTGATCGCCGAAGCAACGAACATCGACTTCGATCGATTTTGCGAGCTCACGGGTGAGATAACCAACATGAACGCCCGCGCCGCCGTAAATATGCGGCGGATATTCGTTGGTAAGGAAAAGGGCTTTCACTTTCCCGCCCGTACCAGCAGCACCGGTACCTGCGCTTTGTGCCGAACTTCGTTGATCGTGCTTCCGAAAAGAAGATCGCCCAACAAACGGTGGCCGTGCGCGGTCATCGCGATCAAATCGCATTGTCGATCTTGCGCCGCCTGCAAAATTCCGTGGGCTGGATCGCCGAGCGCGAGAAACGTGTCCACTTTCAGGCCACGTTGCCGCAACGTGTCGGCGGAACTTTCCAGATACGCGCGGTCGGCTTTCATCTCTTCGGATTCGGCCAGTTGCAGCTGATCGTAATTGCGGGCGGCGAATCCGTCGGCCACGTGAACCAACAACAAAGCCGAGCCGTGCAATTTCGCGAGCTCGGCGATGTGCGGCAGAAGCGTCTCATCCGCGCGACTGTTTTCCAGAGCGACCAGGATTTTTTGATACATCGCTAGAAAAGTGTTGCGATCCAGGAAGTGATTCCAGACCAATCAACCAAATATTTCACATTCAACACGACGATGATCGTGGCCGTGACCCATGCCAGCCCCTGCAGCCAGCGCGGAGAAACAAACTCGCCCATCTTACGACGATCGCTCGTGAACAGAATCAGCGGGATCACCGCGAAGGAAAGTTGCATGCTGAGAATGACTTGGCTGAGCAAAAGCAGTTTCGCGGTCCCGCTCGTTCCGAAAAACCCTGCGGTAATGACCGCTGGAACAATGGCGATCAGTCGCGTGATCAGCCGTCGCAGCCATGGACGCAAACGAATGTTGAGAAAACCTTCCATCACGATTTGGCCGGCGAGCGTGCCGGTCAGGGTGGAATTTTGGCCCGAAGCGAGCAGGGCAAAGGCGAACAACGCGCTCGCGACCGGAACTCCCAGCATTGGCGACAGTAGTTTGTATGCGTCCTGAATTTCTGCGACGCCGTGTTGGCCTCGGGTGTGAAAGGTCGCCGCGGCAACAACAAGGATGGCGGCGTTAATGAAAAGCGCGAACATCAGCGCCACGCTGGAATCGATGGTCGCGAATTTGATAGCTTCGGCTTTGCCGGCCGAGGTTTGCTCGTACTTGCGCGTCTGCACGACAGACGAGTGAAGATACAAGTTGTGCGGCATCACCGTGGCGCCAAGAATTCCGATCGCGATGTAAAGCATCTCGCGATTGGTCACGACTTCGGGACTCGGCACAAACCCGGCGAAGACCGCGGCCAGGTCCGGCTTGGCGAAAATAATTTCCAAAAGAAAACAGCCGCCGATGGTCAGGATCAACACGACGACGAGAGCTTCAATATAACGGAAGCCTTTGTTTTGCAGATACAACACGGCCAGGACGTCGAACGCAGTGATGCAAACGCCGACGACGAGCGGAATCTTAAAAAGTAAATTCAACGCGATGGCCGAGCCGATCACTTCCGCCAAGTCACAGGCGCAGATAGCCAGCTCGCAAATGATCCAAAGCCCGAACGAGACGGCCGGCGAATAGTTATCGCGGCACGCTTGTGCGAGATCGCGCTGGGCTGCGATGCCGAGGCGCGCGCACAACGCCTGAAGCAAAATCGCCATCAGGTTGGAAAGCAAAATGACGCAGAGCAGCGTGTAACCAAATCCCGAGCCACCCGCGAGATCGGTCGCCCAGTTGCCGGGATCCATGTAACCGACGGCGACCAGATAACCAGGCCCGGAAAACGCGAGCATCTTTCGCCAAAATCCCGCGCCGGGGGCAATCAGGACGGTGCGATGCGATTCGGGCAGACTTGGCGCCACGCGCTCGAGCCGCCATCCGTTATCGCGCGCAAGCTCTTTATGCATTCACCCTAAGTTATCTGCTCACGCTTCAGAGACAAGATCGAGAACGACGCCTGGTTCGCAATGAACGGTCAGATTGATCGGCCGGCAGCAAACCGTGCAGTCCTCAATGAATGCTTGCTCCGATTGCGAAGTGTCGATCTGCAGCGGAAAAACTTCGCCGCAGTGCGGGCAACTGATTTCGGTTTCGACGACGAGTTCCACTAGCGCGCGACGTCGGCCGGCTGCGTTTCAGCGAGTTTCTGAAAATGAAGCTGCTTTACACGCCGCGCGTCCGCTTGCGTGACCGTGACCACGTAATCATCGATCTTCACTTGTTCGCCTTGCTTCGGCAAATGACCGAGCAAATGCGTGACATAACCGCCGATCGTGCTGACGTCAGGGCTTTCGAGCTCGAGCTTCGCGATCTCGTTCAACTCGTAGAGCCCAAGCGTTCCGTCCACGGTGAATTCGTTCGCGCTGATTTTTTGAAATTCCGCTTTCTCCGTGTCGAACTCGTCCTGAATATCGCCGACCAATTCCTCGAGGACGTCTTCCAGCGTCACCATTCCAATCGTGCCGCCGAATTCGTCGATCACAATCGCAAGATGAGCGTGTTTGCTCAGAAACAGATTCAGCAATTTCTCGAGCGGCATCATCTCCGGCACCGGAACCAAGTCGCGTTTGATCGTCATCAAATCCGGATTGGAATCGTTCATCATGGTCACCAAGTCCTTGATGTGAATCAGGCCGACGGTGTTATCGAGGTTTTCGCGGGAAAGCGGAAACCGCGTGTGCTTGGATGCGATGGCTTTGTTCGCGTTCGTCTCAAAGTCATCTTCCAAATCAAGATAAACGATTTCGTTTCGTGGCGTCATGATGTCGCGCACCACGCGTTCGCGAAGATCAAGAACATTCAAAACGAGTTTTCGGCCGAGCGGCGAAACCTCTTTTGATTTTTCGCTCTGCTCGAGGATCAATCGCAACTCCTCTTCGCTGTGTGCCAGCTCGGTACCAGCGACCGGCTCCATCCGCAGAAAGCCGCGCAAAATAAAGTTCGATGACTTCTGGAGGGCCCAGATCGCCGGCTTGAACAGGAAATGAAACGCGCCCAGCGCCCGCACCAGCCGCAATGAGACGGTCAGCGGGTTTGCGATTGCGGTGTATTTCGGCGCGAGCTCGCCGAACACGATATGCATGAACGTGATCCCGATGAACGCGAGCGTCACCGAGATTGAAGTCACGATCGCGTGCGAGTGAATGTTCGCGAGGGCGAAAAACGGTTCGATTAAGTGGGCGAGGAATTCCTCGCCGAGCCAGCCCAGCGCAAGACTCGCCAATGTGATGCCAAGCTGCGTGGCCGAAAGATAAGTGTCGAGATGCGAGCGAATGTATTTCACGAAACGCGCGCGGGCATCCCCCTCCTCCACCAATTCGTCGAGCTGGCTCGCGCGCACTTTGATGATCGCGAATTCGCAGGCGACGAAAAATCCGTTTAACCCGACCAATCCGGCGATCACCGCCAGTTTGAAAGCGATGACCACAGGCGCCTCCCATTGCGTGACCGCAGCGTCTGCGAGTGGCAACATTTCGAAAGAGTTCATTTTACGAGCGCGCGCATCGCACCCGAAAAGCGACCTCTGGAATTTACCAGCTGGACTTCGTCACGCCAGGGATCAATCCCTGGGAAGCGAGCTCGCGAAACGTCAGCCGCGAGACCTTGAATCGGCGAATGAATGCACGGCGGCGGCCCGTTACTTCGCAACGGTTCACCACCCGGGTCGGGCTGGCATCGCGCGGAAGCTGCGCCAGACCGGCATAATCTTTCTTCGCTTTGAGCTCGGCACGGAGGGCAGCGTATTTCTTCACCGTCTTGCGCTTGCGCTCATTGCGATTTATCCAGGCCATCTTTGCCATAAGAAGCGCGCAATGTAACGGACTCGGGCGTCTTTTCAACCGCCTTTTCGGCCTAATTTCAACCCCTCGCGCCGAACGGCTTACGCCCCCACATTTGACACGAAACCTCATCCGTCACACATCAAACTTCTCGAATGATTCCGCTCTTTCGAAAGCTTTTCCCGTCGCACAAGGCCGACCTGGTAGAGGCGCTGGACGAAGCGCTTCATCGGTTCGTCGAAAAACCGGGACCGATTGTCGATCTTCGTTCGCGGGTTTTTCCCTATGTTGATGAAATCGGGATCAATCTCGATGGCGGGATGATCGATTTGTCTCCCCCGCCGCTGGCGCCAGCGGAGGGTGAAACCGGCCGCGCATTTGAAGCCCATGTCGTCAATGTTAGCGGCAGAAGAGTTTCCATTGGCGGTGTCCCGGTCGATCTGCGAATGCAACTACGTGACTCGATCTTCGACTGGGGTTACGACGCGAACGCCGATGCCGTTCTCATTCCGCGCAGTGCGCGTGAAGGACAGCTCGTTTTTTCCGCCGCCGTGCTTTTGCTCGAACAAGCGTTCATTCGCATCGTTGGCGCCAAAGCGCGTTTGTACGGAATCGATCTCGAAAAAGTTCGATTGTTCATGCGCGCGCGGGGCCGACGTTCGATCGCGGCTGATATTCAAATCCAGGCCAAGAAATTTTTCGCCCGCGCCAAGATCGACATCTACGCGCAGCTGGACATCACCAACGACTTCGTCGTCAAAATTTCCCAGCTCAAATGCAAAGGCGACGGCAAACTTGGCTCATTTGTCTGCACAACGTTACAGCCAGCGTTTGAGCGCGTACTCGAGAAATCTTTTCCACTTAAATCACTCCCGCTCGGCGAAATTCAATTCCGCGACATCTACGTCGCCGTCGCCGACACGGTGGATCTCACCGTCGATTTTGGGAGCGCATGATCACTGTCGTGCAAGTCTGCGAAACAGAAGCACGCCGAGGATGATGAAGAGGACGTTCGGAACCCAGATCAGAAGTTCGGGATGCACTTTGGGATTTCCGCGGAGGGTGTCGGCAATGATGACGAAAAGAAAATAAGCAACGGCAACGATGAGGCCCATCGCGAAACCGATTGAAGTTTCGCGACGGTGCGCGGTCACGCCGAGCGGCACGCCGATGATCGCGAACGCGATACAAGCGAACGGGAATGAAAAGCGCTTGTTGATCTCAGTCCGGCTGGCGCTCCGTTCGCGCGCGCTTTCGCTATTGAGTTGGTCGAGCAATTGCTCGAGCGACATCGCCGATCGGCTCGGCCGTTTTTTCTCTTTCTCGTAAAGCTCATCGAGACTGATCGGCAACGTGCCCTCCTGCATGCTGATGCCGTCCTTGATTTTGTGGAGATCGGTCGGGTCTTTCTCGTCACGCTGCTGATAACGCGCATTGTAGAGATGCATCAGGATGCGCTTGTTCTCGAGATCGGCCTCGAGCATGCCGGTTTTCGCGAACGTCACTCGCACCGGCATCGATTTCTCGGTCAGCTCGAACACAGTGATGTTCGAGAGCTTGTTTCCTTCTTTCTTGCCGACGTAAATTTTTCGGCCGGGAAATTGATCGATTACCTGGTCGCTGCCGAAGAGCGCCATCGGATCGCGCGTCGCGAGATCGAAAATGGTGCTGCGGAGTTTTTGTTGGGTGGACGGCGAAACATCGACCGTGAGCCAGAGACAAAGCAGTGTGCAAAAGATTGAAATTACTCCCAACGAAACCGCGACGCGCGGCACGCTCACGCCGTTCGCACGAAGCGCGATGAGCTCGTTGTCGGCGGACAGTCGTCCGAACACGAGCAAGATCGCGGTGAGCAATCCCCACGGGATCGTGAAAATGAGCGAGAACGGAAAAACGTAAAGAATGAACGCGATCAGATATTCAACGGGCACATCGTGGTTCACTAGGAGGGGCAGAAGTTTTCGGAAAATGTTGCCGACCACGAGCACGAGACTGAGCACCGCAATCGCGAAGAGCACGTTCACGAGCAGCTCGCGACTGACGAATTTGTCGATCAACTTCATCTAGTTGGAGAACCTAGCATAAAATCCCACTTGGAGGGACGACCTCCGCGTCGTCCGCATAGTGGGACGCGACGGAGCGCGTCCCTCCATCCAAGGGCAACGGCCCCTACCAAATCGCAAACATTTTGTTAATGTGTGTTCGTGGATAAGATCGACATCTACGACGTCGCGATCATTGGCGGCGGGCCGGCAGGAAGCACGGCGGCAACGTTGCTCGCCAAGGCCGGTCGGCGCGTGGTTGTTTTCGAGCGGGAAAAGTTCCCGCGCTTCCATATCGGCGAATCGCTCTTGCCTTTCAGCATGCAGACGTTCGATCGCCTCGGCGTTCGCGAAAAACTCGACGCGACTTTCATGCCGAAGTACGGCGGCGAGATTACGGCCGCGTGCGGAACCAAAGGAGCGAAGTTTTATTTTAAGGACGGCTTCCGGTCGCAACGCGATCGCGCCTATCAAGTGACGCGGTCCGAGTTCGACAAGCTGTTGCTCGATCATTCACGCGAGAACGGCGCGGAAGTCCGCGAAGAAACCGAAGTGACGAAGCTCGAATTCGCGAACGATCGGGTGAAAATAAGCATCGAAGCTTCAGACGGGACGAAATCGAAAATCGACGCGCGCTATCTACTCGATTGCAGCGGACGGCAAACGATCCTCGGAACGATGTTCAACCTGAAACAGACCTACGATCATCTGCAAAAGTTTTCCGTCTTCGCGCATTACGAAGGAGTCGATCGCTATCCCGGGCTCGACGGAACGCTCATTCGGATGGTGCGCGGATTGGACCGCTGGTTCTGGACCATTCCTCTGACCGAAACGCGCACAAGCGTCGGCGTCGTAATGGACACGGCGGCATTTCGAAAAGAGAAACTCTCGCCGGAAGTCGCGCTCGAAAAACTTATCGCTGAGCAACCGTTGATGGTCGAGCGAATGAAAAACGCGACCCGCGTGACGCCGGTTTATTCGGCGAGCGATTTTTCCTACCGGAACACGCGACTTGATGGCGATCGCTGGTTGCTCGCGGGCGACGCCGCTGGTTTCATCGATCCCGTTTTCAGTAGCGGCGTTTTTCTGGCAATCATGTCGGCCGAGCGAGCGGCGGACACATTGGAAGCAGCGCTTTGCGACGAATCAAAACGCCATCGCGCGTTCCGAAAATATTCGCACGACGTGAATCGGATCATGGACATTTATCTCACCTTCGTGAACGCGTGGTATCAACGCGGCAAAGAATTTCTCGAAGTCTTCCTTAGTCCGAGCGACACGGTGCAAATCGCGGCGGCGGTGAACGCGGTGCTGGCCGGCAATGATGGCAAGAGTCTCGCGATCAAGTGGCGGATGTGGATGTTTTACTTCTTCGTTTGGGTGCAACGCTATTTCACGATCGTGCCGCGATTGAGCATGGTACCGAAGCCGACACCGGTGGGTGCGACACCGTGAAGTGCTGTAGCCACCGCGCTGTGCGCGGTAAGGCAACGGCCCGCAGGGCCGTGGCTACACTGCTTATCGTTCTAACCGGTTGCGCGACTTCGACGCATCAATTCGCGCAACCAACCCCTGCTTGGCAGACCCGAACCGGACAATTGATGTATCGCAACGCGACCACCACCGTGATTGGCGATGTCATTGTTCGCAATTCTAAGGCCGGCGACTTCGAGCTAACATTTTCAAAAGGGCCGGGTGTGAATCTTTTGGTCTTGCGCCAGGACGCGAACTTCGCGGAGATCGAAGGGCCAATGGCAGGTCGCGGTTGGTCGGGGGCGACCGCGAGCGCGCCGCAGCAATTGCGCGGCTGGGTCGAATTGCGCGACGCGATTGTCCGTTCGAAAGATCGACATCAAGTGCGCCATGTTTCGGGATCGGAGACCTTCGTTTTCCGATTTTAATCACACGCGCAATCGCAGAAGCTGAGTCTATGCGGATGAGTGATTTGATCGCACGCGTGATGGCGCGACGCCGCGCGCTGGTTTGGCTTGGGGTCGTTGTGTCGTCCGCGATCTGTGTCGCAATTCTCATCAGCCGAATCCAGACCGATTCCGATGTGATCAATATGTTGCCGCGCGGTCTTCAATCGGTCGAAGGGCTGAAAATTTACGATCGCGACTTTGAACAAACGCGTGAGCTAACGTTCGCATTGCGTTGCCAGGCGCAGGACGTAGACAAACTGGAGGAATTCGCGCCGACCTTCGCGGAAAATTTGCGCAAGCAACCATGGTGCGAACGCGTGCTCGCAGGTTCGCCGATGGAAACACCGGACGGCGTTCGCGATTTGCAAGGGATCGCCGTTCCATTGGTCCTGAATCTCGAGCCGACGGCGTTCGCGCAGACGATGTCGATCTTGCAACCGGACAAAATTCGCGAGCGATTGCATCGACTCCATCAGGAGATCGAAGCGGGATCGCCGCGGCCGCAATTCGAATTGGAATTCGATCCCCTCGGGATCATCGGACCTGCGCTGAAGCCGTTCGCCGAAGCGAACGCGATCGAACAAGAGCAACCACTCACCTCGCCCGACCGCACGATGCGCGTTTTTCTCGCGGTCACCAACCAGCGATCGCTCAGCGCGTTCGAATGCCAGCGGCTGATGCGTGAAGTGAACGCGTTTCGCGCGCACGCGACCGAGGGTTGGAACGGCGGACCCCTCGATGTCCTCGTGACCGGGCGTTCGGCGTATGTCTCGGAAATTTCGTTGAGCATGCGTTACGACATCGTGGCGACGCTCGGCAGCTCGGTCCTGCTCGTAGGAATTATTTTCTTCATCGGCTTCCGCCGCTGGCTGCCGCTGCTCGGAATGGGATTTTCGCTTTTGCTTTCGTGCATCGTCGCGCTTGCCGGCGGTTTGCTTGCGTTCGGACGACTTCACATGGTGGCGGTCGGGTTTTGCGCGATCCTGGTTGGGCTCGGTGTCGATTTTGCGATTCTAATTTTCGGCCGCTATCAACAGGCGCGGATCGATGGTGAAGATTATCAGCAATCGATTGCAACTTCGGTGGCGCAGCTCGGTCGCGCCGTTTTCTTCGGCGCGCTGACAACCGCGGTTGGCTTTCTCGCGTTGGTCCTGAGCGGATCGATGGGTTTCTCGCAGCTCGGTGTGCTGATCGCGATCGGCATTTTTTTTGCGGGGCTCTTCATGTGCACGATCCTTTTCCTGTTCGTGCGACCATGGCAGGCGCCGCAACAGCACGATTCGGTCTTCGAGTTAGTGAAAAAATATGTGCGGTGGAGTGTCGGGCGGCCTGCGGTCATGATCATCATCGTCGGCGGAGGACTGCTCTTGCTGACCGTCATCGGATTTTCGCCCGTGCCGCCGCTGCGTTTTGACGCGAGCGCGCGGTCGCTTGAGCCAAAGAACAGTCGCGCCGGGCAGGCACTGCGGGCGATCATGGAGAAAATGCCGACCCGGTGGGAGCCGGTGCTCGCAATCGTTCGGGCCGATAGCGCGCAGGCTCTGCACGACGACTGGCAGGCGATCTCGGCGCATTGGGCAGAGCTGCAAAAGGTCGGAAAACTCAAGGGATTTTCAACTCCGGCCGCGCTTTGCCTTTCTCCGAAGTGGATGGAAAAAAATCGGGAAGCCCTTGGAAATGTGAATGTTTCCGCGACGCGACAAGCGCTCGACGAAACGTTGAACGCGGAAGGCTTCAGCCGCGAATCGTTCGAGCCGGCGTTCAAGCTTCTCGACGACCTGGCGGCAGTCGTCCAGCCTGATGTCCCCCTCCCTGATTGGCGGAAACAATTGCCGAAAGGGTCGGGCTGGTGGTTTTTGGTGGACCGCTATTTCGCGAAGGATCCGCTCCTGACCACCGGTTTCGCGACCACGAACGCGCCGGTAACGACCCACGAGCAACAGCAGGAGTTGAGTCAGCAACTCCCGGTCGCCGACGTTCCGATAACTCTTTCGGGCTGGGCCTACGCCTTGGCTGAGCTGCAACCATGGTCGCATCGGCAATTGCTTATCATCAGCGCATTGATGGCGTTGTTCGACGTCGGCCTGCTCGCGATTTTGTATCGCGACCTGCGACTATGGCTGGTCCAAGTCGTCACGCTCGCCTTCTCCATTGGCGCGATGATCGCGACGATGAAGCTGTTCAATCTACATCTGAATTTGCTCAACGTGCTGTCGTTTCGTCTCGTCCTTGCGATTGGCGTCGATTACGGAATCTACGTCGTGCTGGTTTGGCAGCGGACGCGCGAACTGGAACACGATGTCGCGGGCGTGATCAAACCGGTCATCCTCGCCGGGCTGACCGCGGTGAGCGGGTTCGGGTCGTTAGGCTGGGCGCACAATCCCTCGCTCAGTGGACTCGGCATCACCTGCGCGATCGGAATTTTCTGGAGCCTGGTCGCGACAATTTTCTTTCAGTTGCCGGCGATCGCGGCGGCGCGACCGAAAGTGTGGGACGAACGTTGAGTGCACACGAGCCGATATAAGATCGACATGATTCGCAAACTATCCCCTCTCCTGTTCGCGCTAACTTTTGTTGGGTTGAATGCAGACGCGCAGCAACTAGCGGAGGCGGATATCAAGAATCTCCTCGCTCGGATCGGAGAACGACGTGCGTCCGCGCCGGATGTCCATGCAGATTTTCAAGAGCAACGAACGATGCGACTGATGACGAAGCCTATCGCGAGCTCGGGGAAAATTTGGTTCCACGCGCCGAACAAGTTTCGCCGCGAAGTCACGGGAAATTCGCCGAGCGTGACGGTAAGTAACGGCCGCGATCTCTGGATTTATTACCCGAACTTCAAATCGGCGGAGCATTACACGCTAGGACAACGCTCGCCGGTCGATGCTGCCATTGCCGCGATCAACACCGCGCTCAACTTGGAGAACGTGGAAAAGACTTTCCATATCAGCGGCCGCAAGATCGACAACGCATACGCATTGGAGCTGTTGCCGCGTTCGCCATCCATGAAACGGATGTTTCAAAAGTTCGACCTGCGCTTGAACGGAGACCTCATTGCCGAGCGGACCGAGATGACGCAGCCGAACGGCGATCGCGTTGTCACGATCTATTCGAACCAAACGCGCGCGGCGATTCCGGCGGCGACGTTTGAATTCACGCCGCCGCCCGGAACGCAAACTACGTCACCGCTGGGCCGTTGACCAAGGAGCGAAATTTTCCGAGACAACCGGCGGCCCCTTTACCTTTTAGGCTCGACTTCGCTTACCGCGACGTGCTAACCCTTGAGCGTCGTTCCCCCATGAGCGCGCGAATTCTTGTTTTGCTTTGCTGCGTTGCGCGTTCGGTCACCGCTAGTCCATCGGAGGACAACGTTCGGAGTAACGCGCGCGATCTGGTCATTTCGCACATTCCGCGAGAAAGAGTCGCTTCGAGCGCGATCGCATCGATCGGCTACAGCAAACGCCGGCACATTCTTGAAGTCGAGTTCTTGAACGGCGCTATTTACCGGTATCTTGAGGTGCCGCCATCGATTTATCGCGAATTGATATCAGCCGGCTCCAAAGCCCGTTACTACGACGCTAATATCAAAGGACATTATTCGTCAGTGCATGTCCGACCACGCGTGAAAAAGCAATCAAAGTGAAAATTCCTGAAAGTTGGGAATGGGCGGAACTTCGGCACAAGTTCGTCCTGACTGCGGAAGAAAAACGGGTCATTAGCTTTGTCGTCGCTGCTTTGTTGCTGGGCACGGGCACAAAATACTATCGCGACTCGCATCCGAAAACTCCGATCCAACCGGGGAAAAAACACGCGCAGAAAGCCCGGCGTTAAAGATATTTCTGGGGAAGCGGATGCGGTTTCGATTCGTGTTGCCAGTAGATCGACAAAATCCACCAGCGTTTTCCATCGTTGAACAACTGGATGCTGTTGATGCCGCGCATGAACGGCTCGGGTTCGCCCGGGTCGTGCCGCGATTCGTAGGTGCTCCAAACGTGAGCGATCTGCCCGAATTGTTCGACCCGTCGCGCGATCTCCGTTTCATAAAAGCCTTCCTTCGCGAAAAGCGGCTCCACTCTTTCAATGTAGCCTTCAACGTCCAAAACCAGCGGCGCAAGATCGACATCCGTTTTTCCGGGAACGGTCGCGGTCGGAACCAAACGGGCGCCCGGAACAAAAAGCGATCGCTCGCGGTCCCAATCGCGTTTCTTTCCGGCTGGACCGGAAATGACGTCGTAAGTGACCTTGATGATCGCGTCGATCGACTCGACGTCAGCGGGATTTGCTGAGCTCGGCATGGCGTCTTGGTTTCGAGTTTGGCTTCTTCTTTAATGTCGCCAAGACCTTCTTCGCGGCATTGTGTCCGGGAATTCCGCTAACCGCGCCGCCGCGAAGCGCGCTCGAACCACAAAGAAAAACATTCTCCCATTCGGTTTCCACTCCCCACCTTCCGACTTGTTCCTTCTTCGTCGCAAACGGCCAGCTCGGAGTATCTTGAAAAATATTGCCGTGATACATGCCGAGCGCCTCCTCGATGTCGACCGGACTTTTGCTTTCGATGCAAAGGCTTCCATCCCGCGCGACCGCGAGACAATCTTCGAGCGGTTCCTCCAACCATTGGTTCACGCTCGCCAGGAATTTTCTCTGCGCTTTTTCGCGCATCGCCTTGTTGTTCTTCGCAAACAACGAATACGGCGCGTCCAATCCGAACAGTGTGATCGTGTGAAATCCCTTCCGGCGTAGTTCCGGCGAAAGGATCGTTTCGTCGGTCAGCGTGTGACAATAAACTTCGCACGGTGTTTTCTCGGGCAACTCTCCACTAACCGCCTGTTCGTAACTCGCCTGCATCTGCGCGTAGCCTTCGTCGCTGTGGAATGTCCCGCACCACGCTTGTTCCGCCGGATATTTGATCGCCTTCAATTTCGGCAATCGTTTCAAGAGCATGTTGATCTTGAACACGCTCCCCTCGTCCGTCGAGTCCGGTGAGTAATGTTTCCCGGAATACTTTGCCAAAACGTTGCGGCCAAAGTTCACGAGCAAGAACTTTGCGCTTACAGCCTGACGTTTTCCGTCCACTTCCAACGCGATCTCACGCTTCATAGGGTCGACATCCCACAGATCGACATTCTTGCGAAACTCAGCGCCCGCTTTACGCGCCGTCTTTTCCAATTCGCTCGCGACTGCGCCCATTCCGCCGACCGGTACTTTCCATTCACCAGTCTTGTTGCCGATCAGATGATAAAGAAAGCAACGGTTTTGAAGCAGCGAAGGATCATGTGGATGTGTGAGGACACCGACCTTCGCGTCGGTGAAAACAAGTCCGCGCACCAAATCGTCCTTCAGATAACTTTCGAGCGCGCGACCGAGCGGCTCTTCCGCCAAACTGCGCCACGATTCGCGCGAAACTTCATCGACATCGAAGCGGCGTTTCATTTCCTCTTTTGAAACAAGCGGCTCAAGCATTGAATCCCAGGTCTGCTCCGCGAAAACGCGCGACAGCTTGTAGAACCTTTTCATCTGATCGAACTCGCTCTCGCTACCGGTAAGATCGACAACCGATTGCCGGCTCAGGCCTTTATTGACGTTGCTCAGGAGTAGGCCCTGATGCTGGCCGCTCTTAATATAAGGGGTGAATGAAGCGGTGGCTCTCCGGCGCAGCTCGAGCTTCAACCCGAGATCCCGAATGATCTTCTCCGGGAACAAGCTGACGAGATAGGAATAACGCGACAGCCGGGCGTCGTAGTCCGGGAAAACCTTTTGGGAGGTGGTCGCCCCCCCGATGTAATCGTTCTTCTCTAATAATAGTACGCTCAACCCCGCGCGTCCGAGATAACTCGCCGCCACGAGACCGTTGTGGCCTGCGCCCAAGATCACGACATCATAACTCGACTTCATCTGCGCGATTTGATGCTCTTTACATCAAACATCGAACCTCAGCCGTCAAACATCTCTCGTGGATCCGTTTAGCTATCTCTCCGTCTTGATCTCGATCATCCTGGCTTTGGGAATGACGAAGGTCCTCGCCGGCGTCGGCGAGATGCTCCAAGCGCGATCGCGCCATCAGCTCTACTGGGTGCACACGATTTGGATCGTCAACCTTTTCACCTATCTCGTGATCTCTTGGTGGGTGTTCTATCGCTGGCGCAATCAACAACCCTGGACTTTTTTGCTGTTCGTTTTCGTCCTCATCTCGCCAACACTTCTTTATCTCGCGTCGCTTTTGCTATTTCCGCGCGAAAGCGACCGAGATGAATCGATCAATTATCGAACACATTTCTGCGCCAACCACCGCCCCTTCTTCATCATCTTCGGGCTCTATGCGCCGGTGGATTTGCTGGACTCGCTTCTCAAAGGCGCTGCCCACTTTATCGAGCTCGGCCCGTTTTATTTCACCAGTTTGATTATGTATATGGGTGGAATGACGATCGCCGCCATCACTACCAACGAGCGGTATCATAAAGTCTATGCGGTCGTTTTTCTCGCGCAGACCGTGCTCATTAGTTTTGCCGTCTTTCGTATTCTGATCTGATTTTCAATGAATGCGCCGGGCGTCCCAACTCGTTGCGTGGTCGTCGGAGGCGGGCCAGCCGGAATGATGACCGGTTACCTGCTCGCGCGCGCCGGCGTGGAGGTGATCGTTCTGGAAAAGCACGCCGATTTCTTTCGCGATTTCCGCGGCGACACGATTCATCCCTCCACTCTCGAAGTGATGTATGAACTCGGATTGCTCGACGACTTTCTCAAGCTGCCGCATCAGGAACTCCGCGAGATCCGCGGGATCTTCAACGGTCATCCTGTTCCAATGGCCGATTTTTCTCGTTTGCCGACGCATTGCAAATTCATTGCCTTCATGCCGCAGTGGGATTTTCTGAATTTTCTCGCCGAAAAGGCGAAAGTTTTACCCACCTTTGAGCTCCGGATGCAACATGAAGTTGTCGATCTCTTGTGGGATGACGACCGCGTGATCGGCGTGCGCGCAAAAACTCCGGATGGCGAGCGCGAATTGCGCGCCGATCTCGTCATCGGTGCGGATGGCCGGCACGCAATTACGCATACGCGCGCGAAACTGGAGCTCCAGGAGTTCGGCGTGCCGATTGATGTTTTGTGGATGCGTCTTTCCAAACGCCCGAACGATCCGCCGCAATCGCTCGGATTTTTCCAGCACGGCAAATTGCTCGTCTTGCTCGACCGCGGCGATTATTTCCAGGTCGGCTTCGTGATTCCGAAAGGCGGTATCGACGAAATCAAAAAACGCGGGCTGCCGGCCCTGCATGACGACATCGTTCAGCTCGGACCGTTTTTGCGAGATCGAATCGCCGAGCTCGACGATTGGGAGAAAATCAAATTGCTCACCGTGCAGATCAATCGTCTGAAAAAATGGTGCCGCGAAGGATTGCTCTGCATCGGTGACAACGCGCACGCAATGTCGCCAGCGGGCGGCGTCGGGATTAATCTCGCGCTTCAGGATGCGGTGGCCACGGCAAATCTGCTGGCTGCAACATTAAGAGACCGTCCAGTAACGGTGAGCGAACTCGAAGAAGTTCAAAGGCGACGCGAATGGCCGACTCGCGTAATCCAATCGATGCAAGCGTTCATCCATCGCAACGTTGTCACCGGACGTTCGTCCGGAAATGATGACAAGCTGCCGTGGCTTCCAAGATTATTTCTTTGGTTTCCGTTTTTGCGCGCACTTCCTGCGCGCTTAATCGGGCTCGGACTTCGGCCCGAGCATGTCCACTCGCCGGCCGCTCGTTGAAATGTCGACCTAGTCCCCGGACTCTTCTTCCTTCTCGCTCGTCGCTTTTTTCTTCGGAGCCGCTGGCTTCACCGTGAACTTGGCCGTCGCGAAAAGTTGATCGTTCAAATAGACGTCCACACGATATTTGCCGACCGGCCAGCCGTTGCTCGGCTTGCTGAAATTAAAATCGCCATCATCGGTGTCGCCGTCCATGTCGATGTTGGTTTCGAGCACTTTCGTATTGGCCGGGGCAGCGGCGCCAACGTCTTCGGCGATCAACGCCGCGCGAATCTTGTCGCCCTGTCTTGCTCCGATGGTCTTGAAAAGCGCGTAGATCTTCTCCGTACCGGGTGTGAACGTTGACACCTCTTCGCCAGCCAATTCATCGCTCATCCTCACTGTCACGCTGACATCTCCTGCGCCGGCAATGGCAATGCCGAGCGCGCTGAGAACCACTAAAGCAAATATTCGTCTCATGTTTCCACGCCTTCGAATTGTGGGCGCAGATTATATTATTGAGCCGGTTTCAGGCTATGGCAAAAGCTACGGGCCGTTGAGAATCGTCACTGTCGCTTTCGCGCCGCGCTTTGGAAGTTTGTAACCGCTGCCGCTGCTCAGAGCCATCA
>DATEWZ010000094.1:0-7687 GCA_035257485.1 Chthoniobacterales bacterium | reverse complement strand
CTTCGATCATGCGCCCGGTAATTTTGCGACAGGCGTCGATCACTTGGCGCACGCTCGAACCGCCACCGGTGCCGAGATTGTAAAAATCACTTTTCTCCGAGCCGAGCGCGAGGATGTGGGCGCGAGCAAGATCGAGAATATGGATGTAATCGCGAATGCACGTGCCGTCGGGCGTTTCGTAATCGGTCCCAAAAATTTCCACGTGTGGCCGTTCGCCGAGCGCAACCTTGAGAACGTTCGGAATCAAATGCGTTTCGAGGCGATGGTCTTCTCCGTACTTTTCCGAGGCGCCGGCGGCATTGAAATAACGAAGACAGACAAAGTTCAATCCATGGATCTCGCCGTACCAGCGCAGGATCTTTTCGAAGGCCAGCTTTGATTCCCCGTAAGGATTGATTGGACGTTTCGGCGTCGCTTCGTCAATCGGCACCCGTTCCGGTGGACCAAAAAGCGCGCAGGTGGAGGAGAAAACGATTTTCTGCACGCCGGCGTCGACCATCGCATCGAGAAGATTCAAACCGTTCGCGATGTTGTTCCGAAAATATTTCGACGGGTTTTGCATCGATTCGCCCACCAGCGCGTTCGCGGCAAAATGCATGACCGCATCCGGTTTTTGTGCGGTCAGCGCAAGCTCGATCGAATGTTGCTCCTGCAAATCGCCTTGCATGAAGTGCGCGCGCGGATCGAGCGCGGCGCGGTGGCCTTCGCTCAGATTGTCAAAGATCGAAACGCCGTGGCCTTCGTTGAGCAACAGCTCAGCGCAAACGCTTCCGATATAGCCGGCACCACCGACAACGAGAACTTTCATTCTCGGGAAAATCGGCGGCTTGCGCCGTTAATCAATCCAAAGTGCGGCTGGAGGAATTTTTCGCCGACAGCTTCGAAGTCGGTGCTTTCGCCGAAGATAGTTTCGAGCTCGAAGCCACCTTCTTCCCCGATTTCGTTGACGATTTTATCGTGCTCGAAGCCACCGCCACCTTCGTGGACGGAGTTTTCTTATTCAACGCAACGAGCATCGACTGAACTTGCGGATGTTTGGCCCGCGGTCCGAGCACCTCGAGACTCTTTTGCTCTGAACCCCACTGCAAAATGTCGATGTCGACATTGCGCACGCCCCAGCGTTTCATCTCGAGCTTGGTCGGCTTGTAGAGATCGATCGTATTCGTGCCCACGAGCGCGGTCCCGTAGTCGTCGATGATGTATTCTTCGCGCGTGCTGCAAATTCGGAATCGCGTTCCTAACGGAAAGCGCGACCAATCCGCCGCCGCGCTCATCACATGCCGGCCGGACAAATACGTTCCGAGCGCATTTTTTCGTCCGCCCGCCTCTTTGTGGTTGTAGGCGGTGGTGCGGACATTATTCATGCGGCCGAGATGCGAGTTTGCTTCTTCGACAGCAGCGATAGGCTTGTGAACAACTGATTGTTCAGCGCAACCAACAACGATGAAAGCAACAGCTACGGCCGTTGCAAGGTTAAGGCATTTGGGCATTTGCAACTCCGCGGCCTGATGTAACATCGATGTCCCGCGGAGCAAGTAATTATTTAGGCAAAGGAAATACCGAATGTGAGGTTGCATCCCCGATTCGGTAGCAGACCGCGCGCCAGTTTAACGTGCGGTTTGGCCCGAAAGTTCAGTAGTGCAGTGCGGTCAACGGGTCGCCTTTACCGGAATCGACATCGCGCACGCCGGACAATCTTTCACTACCGGCGGACCGCTTTTGGGTTGTTTCATCCGGTTGATTCCCTTGATCAGAAGAAAAATGCAAAACGCGACGATGGCGAAGTTAATCGTGATGGTGATGAAATTCCCATACGCGAACACCGGGCCCAATTTCTTCGCGTCTGCCAACGATAAGCCCGGTGTAATTTTGTCCGACAGCGGAACGTAAAGATTGCTGAAGTCGAGATTGCCGAGAAGGCGACCAACCGGCGGCATCAACAGATCTTCCACGACCGAGGTGACGATTTTTCCAAAAGCCGCGCCGATGATGACGCCGACGGCGAGATCAACCACGTTGCCTTTAACGGCGAACTCTTTGAACTCTTTCCACATTGCGCCCGTTAAACTACTCGAGCACGATGTTCACAAGCTTTTTTGGAACGACTACCACTTTTCGGATCTTCTTACCCTTAATGAGCTCACTGATCTTAACATTACTGCGCGCGGCAGCTTCATGTTCTTCGGTGGTCGCGAGAATTGAAATGTACATGCGGTCCCGCACCTTGCCATTGACCTGAGCCACAATTTCGACTTCGTCTTCAATCAGGAAGTTCTCCTCATACGTCGGCCAGGGCTGCTCCGCGACATCGCCTTTGGGCTTTAGTTGCGCCCAAAGCTCCGAGCTCAGATGCGGCGCGAATGGATTTAGTAAGACGAGAAATGTTCGCATTGCCGAAACCGGAATTGTTTCCGCGTTCGTAAACGCGTTCACGAAAATCATCATCTGCGAGATCGCAGTGTTGAATGAGAGCGACTCGATGTCTTCGGTCACTTTCTTGATCGTGGCGTGAAGGACTTTGTTTTGCGATTTGGCAAGATCGACATCTTTTAGCGCGGACGACAATTCCCATTCGCCCGCCTGGTTCTCGGTCATCATCAAGCGCCAAACCCGCGCGAGGAACCGCGACACGCCTTCGACTCCGCGCATGCTCCATGGTTTCATTTGCTCGAGCGGGCCCATGAACATTTCGTAAAGGCGAAACGCGTCCGCGCCGTATTGCTCGATCACGTCGTCGGGGTTGACGATGTTGCCGCGCGACTTCGACATTTTCTGGCTGTCTTCGCCGAGAATGATTCCCTGATTCACCAAACGCTGAAACGGCTCCGGCTTGGAGAGGTAACCAAGATCAAAAAGCACTTTGTGCCAGAAACGCGCGTAAAGGAGATGCAAAACCGCGTGCTCGGTTCCGCCAATATAAAGATCGACCGTGCCGGGATGATTTCCGGCCGCCCAATATCTTTCCGCATCTTCGCCAACGAAACGTTTGTCGTTCTGCGGATCGCAAAATCGCAGGTAATACCAACAGGAACCCGCCCACTGCGGCATGACATTCAGTTCGCGCGTCGCTTTGTCCGAATAACGGATCCAATCTTTCGCTTTCGCGAGCGGCGGTTCGCCGGTGCCGGTCGGTTTGTAATCTTCCAACGGCGGCGGAACGACCGGCAATTCGCTTTCATCGAGCGCGCGATGTTTCCCATCTTGCCAAACGACCGGGAATGGCTCGCCCCAATAACGTTGCCGCGAGAAGAGCCAGTCGCGCAGCTTGTAATTGATCGCGCGCTTGCCGAGGCCGCGCTTTTCCAGCCACTCCGTGATTTTGCGGATCGCATCGCGTGATTCCAGACCATCGATGACCGGCGAATTGATCGCGACGCCGTCGCCCACGAATCCGATCGGATCTTCGTTGCCTGGCGGTTGAACGACTTGCCGGATCGGCAGATCGAATTTGCGCGCGAATTCCAGATCGCGCTCGTCGTGCGCGGGAACGGCCTGGATCGCGCCGGTGCCATAGCCGAGCAGAACGTAATCCGCTATCCAGATCGGAATCTTTTCCTCGTTTGCGGGATTGATCGCGAACGCGCCGGTGAAGACGCCGGTTTTTTCTTTAGCGAGCTCGGTGCGTTCGAGATCGCTCTTGCGCGCGGTGCGTTCGCGGTATTCGCGCACAACCGGCCATTGCTCTTCGGTCACGATTTGATCGACCAGCGAATGCTCGGGAGCGAGCACCATGTAAGTCGCGCCATACAACGTGTCCGGTCGCGTGGTAAAAACACGAATGCGCGCGTCGTGATTGTCGATCTTGAATTCGATCTCCGCCCCTTCGCTGCGACCGATCCAATTGCGCTGAAGCAATTTGATTCCGTCCGGCCAATCAAGTCCTTCAAGCTCGTCGATGAGACGCTCGGCGTAAGCGGTGATGCGCAGCATCCATTGCCGCATCGGTCTCCGCACGACCGGAAAACCGCCGACTTCGCTTTTTCCATCGACAACCTCTTCGTTTGCCAAAACGGTGCCGAGCTCCGGACACCAATTCACCGGAACGTCAGCGACGTAAGCGAGTCGCACTTCATCCGGATTTTTGCCGCGATAAGTCTTAATCGGCTCCGCGTTGTTCGTCGCCGGATTGAACCAGGAATTGTAAATCTGGAGAAAAATCCACTGGGTCCATTTGAAGTAACCGGGATCAGTCGTGTTGATCTCGCGTTGCCAATCATACGAAAATCCGATCCGTTTCAGCTGCGATTTGAATTTCACGACGTTCTCGCGCGTGGTGATTGCCGGATGCTGGCCGCTTTTGATCGCATATTGCTCGGCCGGCAGCCCGAATGCGTCCCATCCCATCGGATGCAGAACGTTGAATCCGCGCATTCGTTTGTATCGCGCGATGATGTCGGTGGCGGTGTAGCCCTCGGGATGTCCGACGTGCAGACCCGCGCCGCTCGGATACGGAAACATATCGAGCACGTAGAACTTCCTTTTTTTGGAATCGAAAGCTTTCTCGCCGGGGTTCGGCGCATGAAAAAGTTGGCGCTCGTCCCAGATTTTCTGCCACTTCGGCTCGATCTGATCGAACGGATAAGGTTTACGGCGCTCGCTGCTCATCGGATTATCAATCAGGAAAGCAGGAAAACAGGAAAATGGAATTGGTTCTTGCGACACGCAGTCAACACAAGACGCGCGAGGTCCGGCAACTTCTCGGCCACGAGCATGATCTGAGTGATCTCAGCGCGTTCTCCGGAGTTTCCATGCCGAACGAAACGGGACACACATTCGCCGATAACGCAGTTCTAAAAGCAGTCACCGTTTCGAAAGATCGACAACTCCGAGACCGCCTCGTAATTGCGGATGATTCGGGTCTCGAAGTGGAGGCGCTTGGCGGCGCGCCGGGAATTTATTCGGCGCGATACGCCGGCGAACGTGCAACCGACCGGGAGAACGTCGAAAAATTGCTTAATGAATTGTGCGCCCGAAACGGGAATCGTTCGGCGCGTTTCTGCTGCGTGATCGCGCTGGTCAGAAATGGAAAGCTACTTCGAACCGTCGAAGGCGCAGTCGAAGGGGCGATTGTCGATCTTCCGCGCGGTGCGAATGGCTTTGGCTACGATCCAGTTTTCCAACCGAACGGGTTCGAGCAGACGTTTGCCGAAATGGCTCCGGAATTGAAAAACAAAATCAGTCACCGCGCGAAAGCAATTACCGCGCTGCGCGAAGCTCTCCGCGAAATCGAAAATTAGCGCGGTGGTTGCGGAGGAGGAGGCGGTGCGCCTGGAGCTCCAGGAGCGCTCGGGCCGCCTGGTCCACCACCGCCGGCGGCGCGAATTTGATAGCCCACTTTCTGGATCCCAACCCGACGAACTTTGTCGAGCACGGTGATCACGTCGCCATGCAGGGCCATGCCTTCGGCGCTAATTGAAATCTTGATGTTCGGGTTGGCGGCATGGAGCTGGAACAAGCGCGGCAGGATTTGATCGTCCTGGACATATTGCCCATCGAAGCTGACGGCGTTGCCCGCGCCGACGCGCACGGACACGAAATCTTTGGGCGTATTCGGCGGCGGAACATTCGCTGATGGCAGCGCGACCTTGATTCCTTTCATGTGAGTCTGGCTCAAACTCACCATCATGAAACTGGCGAGCAGAAAGAACATGATGTCGATCAACGGAATGATCTCGATTCGGGCGTGCTTCTTTGGAATGGGAGATGCGACTTGCATAATTAATAAGAGGCTCCGGTCATCGTGTAAGTGATCGGCACTTTTACCTTAGGCGCGCAGGCTCCAGGGCGGAATCGCCAACGCCTGAACGTGCTGACCGTCGAGTTATCCAAGATTGGGCTTCCGATCGATTGTGCCATCGAAGCATCGGTCACGTTCCCGCTTGCAGTATCCACACTGAGCAACGCAACACCGCTGCCGGTTACGTGACGGCTGCGGGCTTCGTACGGGTAATCCGGTTTCGGGGCAAAGATCGCGACCGCCTTCGCGCCAGTAATCGACATCGTCCCAGTCACGCCCTGGGGCGCCTTCACTGGTCCAGCCGGCTTATTAGTTTTCGGTGGCGGCGGTTTTTCTTCATGGAACTCCGGAGCCACTTCCGGGATCGGTGGCGGCTCTTGAATTGGAATGTCTTCCGGCGGCGGCGTCGGTTGATCCTCCGGCTGCAACATCGCCTCCACCGTTGCGGTCGGAATTGAGGAAAGATCGACGGCCGGCGGCTCGTGTTTGATCCCGGCGATTAAAACCGAAGCCGCCTCTATCACCACGGCGCCACCGAATGCAGCCCAAAACTGCCAGCGCGGCGGCGGTCTATAAAGAAGTGGTTGGGCCATAAACTATTGCGAACCTGGCGCTGGTACTCCTTTGCCCGCTTCGCTTCTGATCTCGAAAGCAACTTTGTAAAAGCCGACTGCGCGCAAAATGTCGAGCACACGAATGATGTTGAAGTGGACGGTATCGCGGTCGCCGCGAACGAACACTTTCGCTTCGGGATTTTCGTCGTGGACCGCCTTGAGCTTTTGCTGCAACGCCTCGTAGGTCATCTCCTGCTTGTCGAAATAGGGATTACCGTTCGTGTCGACTGAAACGCTGATGTACTCGTTTTTGGCCTGCGTTTCGCCAGATTGTCCGGTCGGAAGGTTTACTTTCATTCCCTTCATGTGGACCTGGCTCAAGCTCACCATCATGAAGCTCGCGAGCAGAAAGAACATGATGTCGATCAACGGAATGATCTCGATCCGCGCTTTATGCTTCGGAATTGGTGAGCTGACGCGCATGGTTAATTAGATGGATGAGCCTTTGGCCGAGCTCGGTGTGCTCGGAGCGCGGCTGATCGCCACTTCTTCATGTCGCCCCGGTTTCTGTGCTTCCAACATAACTTCGAGGTTCGTGGCTGCGGTTTGCAGTTCGAACTCCAAGTTAGACACGCGCGAAGTGAAAAAGTTAAACGGAATCAGCGCGAAGATCGCGATACCGAGACCGCACGCGGTAGCGATGAGCGCTTCCGCGATACCGCCGGTGACCGCGACGACCGCGATTTCTTCGTTACCCAAAGCGCCGAACGCTTTGATAAGTCCGGTGACCGTTCCCAACAATCCGAGCAACGGCGCCAAGGTGACCAACGTGTCCATGACAACGAGGAACCGGCCGGCGCGCTTGATTTCAATACCGGCCGCCACTTGTAACGCTCCCTGCAACGACGCGTGTTGATGGTTTAGACCGTTCCAAATCATGCGCAGGACCGGATCACGTGAATCGCGCGAAAGTCGCGATGCCTCCGCCACATCGTTGTTTTCAATCGCGGTGAAAACTTTTTCGATCCGCTTCGGGTCGCGGCGCATCCAGCGTCCGCCCCACCAGAACACGCGTTCGATCACGACGGTGAGAGCAACGATCGACACGAGCAGGATCGGCCACATCACCGGGCCGCCCTGATTGAATTTGTCGATGAAATAGTTGCCTGTGACTTTCGTCTCGTACAAGTGCGCGGAGGGAGCCGGCGTCCCGCTGGCGGTCGGACTCA
Source organism: Chthoniobacterales bacterium (assembly GCA_035257485.1). Taxonomy (GTDB): domain Bacteria; phylum Verrucomicrobiota; class Verrucomicrobiia; order Chthoniobacterales; family UBA10450; genus AV40. The sequence continues at coordinate 167 of DATEWZ010000094.1, read as the reverse complement.
AAGTTGCGGCAACGCTCGGGCCAGGAGCACCCGGAGGCGCTCCAACAGGTGGAGCTCCCGCTGGTGCGGTTCCCGGTTGTCCCGGCGGCATGCCGGCAGCGGGTTGTCCCGGAGCGCTCGGTGCGCCTGGAGCTGGTGCACCTGGTTGCGCGGGTGCGCCGGGTTGA
>DATEWZ010000093.1:0-2353 GCA_035257485.1 Chthoniobacterales bacterium | reverse complement strand
CCGGTTTCTTGCAATTGGCTTTGATCCAGGCGGCCGCTTCTTCTTCCGCCGAACCGCCGATTTCGCCGATCAAAATGAAGGCGTCGGTATTTTTGTCCTCAGTGAAAAGCTTTGCGCAATCGAGATGGGACAGTCCGCCGATCGGATCGCCACCGATTCCGATGCAGGTCGATTGGCCGTAACCGCGCGAGGTCAATTGCCAGACCGCTTCGTAGGTCAGCGTGCCCGAGCGCGAGATCACGCCAACGTTCCCGGGTTTGTGAATGTAACCGGGCATGATGCCGATCTTGCACGCGCCAGGCGTGATGATTCCCGGACAATTCGGGCCGATCAAGTGCGTGCGCTTGCCGCGCATCTGCGCTTTCACGCGCATCATGTCCATGACGGGGATTCCTTCGGTGATGCAAATGACAAGATCGAGATCGGCGTCGACAGCTTCGAGAATTGAATCCGCCGCAAACGGAGCGGGCACAAAAATCACGGACACGTTGCATTTCGTTTTCTGTTTCGCTTCCCAAACCGTGTCGAAGACGGGGATCTTCTCGTCGAACATCTGTCCGCCTTTTCCCGGCGTCACTCCGGCGACGACGTTCGTTCCATATTCGACGCATTGCCGCGTGTGAAATGCGCCGGCACTGCCAGTGATTCCCTGCACAACCAAGCGCGTATCCTTACCGACTAAGACAGACATAAAAAATTAGGAACTCAGGAAAACAGGAAAAGAAATCAATTACTCACCTTTCCTATTTTCCCGCTTTCCTGATTCATTGTTTTTTCCTTTGGTGGATCACGAGTTTGTTTCCATCCGGATCGCGGAACTGCGCCATCCAGCAAACCGGCGTTTCGTTTTTGTCGAGATCGAAGGAAACGCCGCGCTCTTTCAGTTTCTTGATCGCGTCATCGATGTTCGGAGTTTCGAACGCGACAGTCGTCCCATCGCGCGAAGGTTTCCAGGCGGGATGGCAACCAACACCGATCGTGGTCGGGCCGAGCTCGTATTCGACCCACGCCCCATCCATTGCCGTTGTTGCAGGCTTTAGCTCGAGCGTTTCCTGATAAAATTTTCGCGCGCGTTCCTTGTCGGAAACGGCGATGGCGATAAATGCGACTTCGTTCGTGATCATGGACAAGGCTCCTTCTCGTTTTCGGGTTTGAGTTTGTGAATGATGATTTTGTTTCCATCCGGATCTTGCACGACTGCCATTCGGCAGCAGGGACTCTCGAACGGTTCGGCGTCGAACACGACTTGTCGATCTTTCAAGCGCTTGATCGCTTCCTCGAAATTTTCCATCTCGAGCGCCACACTCGTTCCATCGCCAGATGGTTTCCATTGATCGGGAAAATTTCCGAGAGCGAGCGTTTGGTCTCCGATCGCGTATTCGATCCAATGTCCCTGCCCCATTTCCTCCGCCAATTTCAATCCGAGCACGCCTTCATAAAACTCGCGCGCGCGTTTGACGTCGGTCACCGGGATTCCAACAAAGGCGATATTCTTAATCTTCACGGGTAATTGCTTCGTGTTTGAGCCAATCAACCAGCAGCCCCGTAACCTTCGGATCGAACGGCGCTTCCTTCCCTTTGAACGCGTCGGCGAAACTCAAGTAATGCTGAAACGTGTGACCCATTTGCGGAACTTCATAAGAACCCGCCAGCTGACGATTCGAATTCACATAAGAGGCGATCAAGGTCGCGTCCTGCGGGCTCATGATCCAGTCGAATTGGCCGCGCAACGCGTAAGTGGCAACGTTTATCTTCGACCAGGCGGCGGCCAGATTTAGTTTTTGCAGTTGTTGGTAAAAGGCCAGCGGCCGGCCATACAAGTGCGCATGATCCTTTCCTTCAGGCCAGAGTTCTTCCAAACCCGGTTGCTCTTTTAGAATTTCGTCGACCGCACGGCCTTTGATCAGCCATTCATAATAAAGCGCGCCTGCCTTCTTCATTCGATCGGTCACTTCGCCGGGCGATTTTCCCATCAAGGCGAACCGACGCCGCTCGATCTCGAGCATGTGCTCGAACCAGGTCGCAGCCCAGCCGCCCACCGAAAGAAATCCCCGGACCTGCCGTTGTTCGACGTCTGTTTCCGGAACGAGCGGCGCGAAACCTCCGCCATTGCTGATTCCAAGAATGTAAACGCGATTCGAATCGATGAAGTCGTAGTTCTTCAACGCGCGAAACGCGGCACGGTAACCGGCGAGTTCCGTATCAAAATCGGTTTCGCTGCAAACGCCCTCGCTGTCGCCTACTCCTTGTTTATCAACGCGAAACAAACTGAACTCTGGAAGTTGCGCGAGCCCGCGAAAAACCAAACCGCTCGCGTCTTTCGTGCCGGCGGGCGCTTCCACCGAGCCGCAGC
>DATEWZ010000092.1:0-69995 GCA_035257485.1 Chthoniobacterales bacterium | reverse complement strand
CCGTGAGCCGGAAGCCAGCCGTCGAAAGCGCGGGCAACGCCTGCGAGGCGGCGACACCATCGGCGAGGCGGATTTTCACAACCGGATCGCCAGCGCGGTTCTTAAGATGGAACGAAAGCAGCGTCGACAAGTTCGGATCGCCGGTCTCGTAACGCGCGACGAGTTGTCCGAGTGTGCCGGTCAATTGGGCCGCGGACGCAGTTGCGCAAAGTGACAACCCGATGCCAGCCAGGACGAGAACTTTGATGACCTTCATCGCGTTCAGGATCGCGACTTCGATTGCATGAGTGTGCTTGGGAGTGTTCGACATAGACTAGGAAATTGTTTCATAAGTTTATTCAATCAAGCGAAAAAAAGTTGAGGTTGTTTTTACCACCAGCCGTTTGCTGAGCCCGTGGAAAACCTTGCCGTGCCGCGAAGCTGAACGGGCATCTCCACTAGCCTGCCAAGTTCGGAGTTGTACTAGAGATGTCCCGACAACCTCGCCGACCAACCAAAAAAAGGCTAGCTCTGATTGGCCAACCTAAATAGATAGTGGCGTGTTAGGCTGCGAGCTCGAGTTGTTTTCTCGGAATTCCGCGCAGCTCGAAAAGACGAATCAACGTTTCTTCGATCAAGTTGTTCGGACAGGAGGCGCCGGCAGTGATTCCGACGACAGTGGGACCGGGCGGCAACCAGAAATGGGAAACCACTTCGCGTTTCTCGTGGAGATTGTAATGCTTGATTTCGTTCAGGGAAACGAGCCGCGAAGCGTTCAGCACAAAATAGGTCGGCAACTTTTCCTCGCCCATCTCCGCGAGGTGCGACGTGTTCGAACTGTTGTACCCGCCGACCACGAGCAACAAATCCATTTTTACATCGAGCAATTCGCGCAATGCGTCCTGCCGTTCCTGCGTCGCGCCGCAAATCGTGTCGAAGAAACGAAAGTTGGTCGCCGCCGCTTCCGCTCCGTCGCGATCGGCCACGGCCTGCCGCACGCGCCGCTGCACTTCTTCCGTCTCGCCGCGCAACATTGTCGTCTGATTCGCCACGCCGACGGTTTTCAAATGCACGTCGGGATCGAACCCCGGTGAATACGCGCCTTTAAATTTTTCTAGAAACTCGCGCTTATCGCCGCCGTTACGAATGTAATTACAAACGTAATCCGTGTCGGCGAGCGTCAGGACCACGAGATAATGACCCGTTCCGTCGCCAAGCGCGCGTGAACTGGTCGCTTTGGTTTCTTCGTGCTCGGCTTTGCCGTGAATGATGGAGGTGACCGATTCGCTCGCGTATTTGCGGACGCGCTTCCAGACACTCATCACGTCACCGCAGGTCGTGTCCACGATCTGGCAGCCGCGTTCCTTGAGTTGTTGCAAGATCGACAACTCGGTGCCAAACGCCGGCACAATCACGATATCGTCGGGTTGCAGATCGGAAATGTCGGCCTGCTTGTTGCGACCGGTGAGATTCTTGATTCCGAGCGAGGCGATCTGATGATTGACCTCCGGATTATGAATGATCTCGCCGACGATGAAGAGCCGGCGGTCTTTGAAAACCTTGCGCGCAGCGTAGGCGAGATCGATCGCGCGCTCGACGCCGTAACAAAAGCCGAACTGCTTCGCGAGGCGTACGGTCGTGTCGCCGACTTTGATGATCCCCCCTTGGCGGCGAACCTTGTCGACAATGTCGCTCCGATAATGTTGCTCGACCTGTTCCTGCACCGCAGCCATCACGTCCGGCGTGCGCAAGTTCACTTTCTCGCGCGCCGTCGTTCCACTGGAGATGAGGTTCGTGCTCATGCGTTCGGAAAGCCTAGCACGTCACGGCCGGGTTTTCAGCCGTCAATCGCACCCCTGTTGTTAGGCGATCTTATTGATCAACCAGGAGCGGTCCGGGCGGATCCTTGAACCACTCGGACGACATCATGAACGAACGCGGCGGATCGGGATCGCGGCTTTGATCGATTCGCATCACGTCCTTCGCGTATTTCGCGTCTTCGGGAAACGATTCAGCGATATGGACCGGTGTTCCGATCCGCACGAGCGCGTAGAGACGAGCGGCCGCTTCTTTATGCATTCGCACGCAACCGTGCGTCCGCGGCGAGGACCAGACGAAGCCTTCATGGAATCCGTACGCCGGCGCGAACTCGCACCAATATGCCATCGGATAACCCGCGTCCGGTTCGGAAACCCGACGTTTCGTTTTGTCCTTGTTGATAATCGAAAAATTACCCGAGGGCGTCACGGCGCCTGAGCGGCCAACATTCGCCTGCGCCGCCATCAGCAATCGGTCGCCTTCCATCACGTAAACGGTTTGCGTGCCTTTCGAGAGTTTAACTTGGACCATCGACTGATCGTGTGGTTTGTAAGCAACCACGTGATAAGCACGTCCGCCTTTGTAAGCTGCTCCCCCTCCGGTGGCGCAACCGGAGAGCATCGCGAGCGAGACAGGGACGGCCAGAAAAGCTAAGCGGGAGACGATTTTCATGACGGTACTTGAAAAGGAGGCCGGACTTTTGTCAACGCTACATCTTAGCCGGCTTCGGCTTATTTTCCGGCAAGCCGGCGATCCTTTTGTCAAACCGCGAATGCGGCCGCGCGTAAAACGGATATGGCCGGTGCACGTTCGCCGGTTTGTAGCGCCAATGTTTATACATCCAAAGCCACGGCGCGGGATTTTTTCGGACGTAGGGCTCGAATGAATCCCAACACGCTTGCGCGATCTGCTGATAAGTACGGCCCTCAGTTTCAATTTTCGGATGAAACACTACCCGATAGCGCCCCTTCGGCAGCGGCTCGGTGTGCGCCGGAATAATTGGCGCGCCAGTTTGATCGCTCAACCACGCGTGGGCAGAAGTCACGCTCGTTTTCAAACCGAAACAATCGATCACTACCGACGGCATCTTGGGATGCAAGGTAAGATCGACCAGTAACGCCGTGCGCCCTTTTCGTCGCAGTACTTTATAGAGACGCACGATCCCGCCTTGCTGCCGAATCAACTCGTGCCCCGATTGCTCGCGTAATTTCCTGAAGATTGGATCGAGCAAAGAATTTTTGAATTCCTGGGAAATGATCGTGCCCGCTAAGCCCGAATATCCACTTGCCAGACTGAACCACTCGAAATTGCTGTAGTGATAACAAGCGTTGAGGAAGCTGCGCTCAGGGGCCGCGCGATCGATTTCTTCCAGGTTTTCGAACTCGATGTAGTCTGGAAAATTGTCGCGAGTTAATCGCGGGCTCCACAACAAATCGAGCATCGTCCGCGCGAAATGTTGATACGATTCCTTGGCGATTCGTTCGCGCTCTTCTGGCGTGAATCGATCGCCAAACGCCACTTCAAGATTGCTGATCGCAACTCTGCGTCCGTGCGAATCCAAGATCGACATCAACTTGCCAACTGCGAGCGCAAGCCGGTAACAACCTTGACGCGACAAAAGCGGAATGAGCTTCGTCGCGAGCAGCAATCCGGCGAACTCAAGCCGGTGCCGGAATTTTTTCCAAAGCGCGCGCACCCGCCGAACTTAGCAGGGCTACTGGAAATTCTTCACCGTTAATTTTCCATCTGCGTCGACGCTCGCTTCCATCTTGGTGTTCACTTCAGCATCTTTTGGAAAGTCTTCTATTGCTTTGGGATTGGATGTAAGCTCGGCCGTCAGATCCAAAGGCAGCGACAACGGAGCCTCGGCTTCGCCCTCCGCACTCACATCAATGGTGAATCCTTCCGGGTAGTAGTCGCCCGCGTCACCAGCGTTCCGCTTTTTAGCGGCAGCGTAACTTTTCGAGTCGGCTTTGCGGGTGCGCGCCAGGATTTCCTGTTGCATCAGCTTCAGTAGATTGCGCTGCCACACCAATTTCCCGTTGTCGATCTTGAGCAAGACCAGGGCACGTGGCGACCATTTGCCGTAAACTTTCCAGAGCAGATAGGATCCGTCGGCCGACCAACGCGATGGTGCGATCCCGCCGTGATTCAAGTAGCCGGCCTTCCCTGTTCGGCCATCAATTACTCCCAATGAGCGACCGGTTTTAATTTCGACCAGTTTATTCTGGTGCGCGTCCTCGTCGAAATGGTCGAAATCAAGTGGAACGAGAACTCCATAACGGCCATCCGGCGAAACGCTTGATTTCTCAACACCGAAGCCTTCCGGAAATTGCTTGCCGACGATGCACTCATCCGCCGGAGTTTCATCCTCCGCGGTCGCGAAGAAAATTGCGAACACGGAGAAGCCGGCCCAGAGGATCGACATCTGCGGGGCTCTTCGCATGCGCGAGCTAAGTCGTCGGCGGTTCGTTGGTCGGCGCGGCTGGCTTCTCGCCCGCGTACTTCTTCAAACGCGCTTCCAATTCCGCGATCCGGAATTCGTAGCGCTGCAAAACGCGCGGCATGATTCCGGAAACGCGGCGCGCGCTATAGATGCGGATCGCGAGATACAGCACGAACATTCCAAAAATGCCGATGGCGTAGCGCGGTTCGTTGCGCGCGAGCGCAAGATAAAGGAAAAGTCCGGCCAGCGCGGTGCAATAAATCGACGAGCGCAACAAAATGCTGACCGCGTTCGTTTTCGTTCCACCCAACTTTCGAACGACCGATTGCTCCTGCGGAGCCAAGTCCACTGCGAACATTTATCGAAAGATCGACAGCGGTAGCAAGCTACAAACGCGCCACGCCTCGCCACTTGGATTGACCTTGTGCGCGTTCAAACTTACTCTGTTCATGCGTTCGCGAGCGCGGCGCCCACCGTGAAAAGCGTCCTCTTTGTTTGCACCGGCAATATCTGTCGCAGCCCGATTGCGGAGGGTTTGTTTCGCCGGTTGATCGGGAATCGCAAGGACATCGAGGTCGCATCGGCCGGTGTGCATGCCGTTCGCGGTCAACCGCCAAGTCTTTACGCGGTGCAGGTTTGCGAAGCCGACGGCGTCGATATCAGCAATCAACGCAGCCAACCGCTCACGCCCGACCTGGTCGAACGCGCGACGCATATTTTCGCGATGACCGGCGCGCATTTGGAAACGATCCACATGCTTTTCCCTCACGGCGCCGAGAAGACTTTTCTGCTCCGCGAATTCGAAGAGGCCGGTGCAACTTGCTGGCGCGACGTGCCGGACCCGATCGGCATGGGCCGCGATGTTTACGAAACTTGCGCGCGCACAATCAGCAATGCCTTGCCGAGCGTGCTCGCGTTTGTCGAGCAAAGTGAGCTCGTTCCTCCTGGTGCGGCGCGAAATCGCGGAATATCTTCGTTCCCGATGAGCGAAAATCCGCATCCCGTTCAAACCAGCGCAGGATCGACATCCTACGGCGGCAGCGCGATGGAAGCGCTTCGCAGAGTCGATCCCGAAATTTACGACGCGATTCGCGCCGAAGAAAAACGCCAGCGCGAAAACATCGAGCTCATCGCGTCGGAAAATTTCACCAGCCGCGCGGTGATGGAAGCGCAGGGCTCATGTTTAACGAACAAATATGCCGAGGGTCTGCCGAAGAAGCGCTGGTATGGCGGATGTGAGTACATCGATGTGGTCGAACAGCTCGCGATCGATCGCGCGAAACTGCTTTTCGGTTGCGAGCACGTGAACGTGCAACCGCACAGCGGCGCGCAGGCGAACATGGCGGTCTATTTTTCCGTCCTGAAACCGGGCGACAAGATTCTCGCGATGAATCTCGCGCACGGCGGTCACCTCACCCACGGACATCCCGCGAATTTTTCCGGAAAGTTTTACAACGTCTCGCAGTACGGCGTTTCTGAAAAAACGGAGACGATCGATTACGACGCCCTGCAAAAACAGGCCGAAGAAGTGAAACCGGCGATGATCACCGCCGGCGCATCGGCCTATCCCCGCGTCATCGATTTTCCGCGGCTGCGCAAAATCGCCGATTCAGTCGGCGCGCTCTTGTTCATCGACATGGCGCACATTTCCGGTCTCGTCGCCGGCGGCCAGCATCCGAGTCCGATCCCGCACGCGCAATTCGTCACTACCACCACGCATAAAAGTTTGCGCGGCCCGCGCGGCGGCATTGTCATGTGCACGCAGGATTTCGCGAAAAAAATCGACGCCACCGTTTTTCCGGGCGTTCAAGGCGGACCGCTCGAGCACGTCATCGCGGCGAAAGCAGTTTGCTTTCATGAAGCGCTTCAACCCGGCTTCCGCGATTATCAACGTCAGGTTGTGATCAACGCCAAAGCGCTCGCCGCCGGTCTAACGAAACACGGTTACCGCATCACCAGCGGCGGAACCGACAATCACCTCATGCTTGTCGATCTTCGCCCGAAGAACGTGAACGGCAAAGAAGCGCAGGAAACGCTCGATCGCGCCGGCATCACCGTGAACAAGAACGCGATTCCGTTCGACACCAGCTCGCCGTTCAAACCCGGCGGCATTCGCGTCGGCACGCCGGCCGTCACCACGCGCGGGATGAAAGAAGAAGACATGCTCGAGATCTCCGATCTCATCGCCGAAGCGTTGCAAAACCGCACCGACGAATCCGCCCTCAACCGCGTCCGCGAAAAAGTCCGCGACCTGACGCGTCGCTTCCCATTGCCGTGTTAAGCGGCCGTGACGATCGAATATTTGGCTGATCGGCGAGAGTTCGTTCCGGTTGTCGCCAAATGGCTGCACAACGAGTGGGGTCATCTTCGAATAGACGACACCATTGAAACTCGAGCGGCGCGCATCGAAACAAATTGCGGACATTGTGAGATTCCCACTTCGTTTGTCGCGACTGAGGTCGATGATGTAATCGGTTGCGCGAGCCTTATCGAAAATGACATGGAAACGAAACCTGAATTGTCGCCATGGCTCGCTGGTGTGTTTGTTCCAACGGCCTACCGCGGCCGGGGAATTGGCACTGCGCTCATCATGCGGGTGGTTGAAGAAGCGCAAACGCTCCGTATCCCGCGCATTTATCTTTATACCCCCGGTCCCGGCACTTTATATCGCCGGCTTGGTTGGAGTGTCGTCGAACGCACGTTTTACCGACCGCTCTGGAAAGATCAGCAAGTGACGATCATGGAGCGCGCAATTAGTCTATGAGAACAAGCGCGGGAATTTCTGAGAGATCGTTCAACAGGTAATCCGATTCTTGTTTGTAATCGCGCGGATCGACGAAGCGGCGATCGGGAATGGCGGCGACGCGCATCTTTGCAGCTTTTGCTGCGGCAATGCCAGAAAGTGAATCTTCGATCACGAGACAATCGTCTGCGGCAACTCCGAGTTTCTCGGCGGTGTGCAAATAGATGTCGGGTTCCGGTTTGCCGTGTTCGATTTCGTCGCCGGTAATTATCACGTCGAAGAACTCTGTCATCTGATGTCGATCTAAGAATGGCCGGGCCGACGCGCTGACGGAGCTCGTCGCCAGCGCCAGACGTAGTTTGTCCGAGCCGGACGGGCGGATTTCGCGCAGTTCTTCCAAAACTTTCTTGGTCGAAGGAAACAGACCAATACGATTGGCGAAGAACTCGGTCGCGATCTCTCCACGGCGTTTCATCATCTCTCCCGTCGGCGCGGAGATTCCAAATTTCTTTTTGTAAAACTCGATCGCGATTGGATAGCTGACGCCGAGCACTTCGCGATGATATTCGCCGTGGTAAGTCGCGCCGTAATCCCTCAGCAGCTGCGCATCGATCTGGTTCCACCACGGTTCGGAATCGGCGAGGACGCCATCGAGGTCGAAGATCACCGCCCGGATTCGTTCAGTCATTGTTTGCTCGTCCACAGATTTCACAGATTTGCGCAGATTCGTTCAAAGCAATCCTGAGTCGAAAAATTCATCTTATCCCATCTGCGAAATCTGCGTAATCTGCGGATGTTCCATGAACCGCGAGGCTGAGCAAGAGACGAATCCTTTGCGCGAAGGACTTTCCGCGCGCGCGGTGCCGCAGCCGTGCAGCATCGTGATTTTTGGCGCGACCGGCGATCTCGCGCACCGAAAACTTCTTCCCGCTCTCTACAATCTCGCGGCCGATGGCGAATTGCCGCCCGCCGTCACCGTGATCGGTTTCGCGCGCCGTCCAAAGAGCGATGACGATTTTCGCAAGGAAATGGAGGAAGCGGTAAAAAAATTCTCCCGCCAAACCGTCCGCGACGAAATCTGGAAAACTTTCGGCCAATCGATTCTTTATCATCAAAGCGATTTTAGCGACGAGTCCGGCTTCAAAACTTTGGCCGAGCGCCTCGACAAGATCGACAAGGAACGCGGCACGCGCGGCAATCGGCTTTTCTATTTCGCAGTCGCGCCGGACCAATTCGAACCGATCCTGAAACATCTCAAGACCGCCGGTTTGAACCAAGCCAAGGAAGGAAGCTGGGCGCGCGTCATCGTGGAAAAGCCGTTCGGAAGCGATCTCGATTCCGCGCGCGAGCTCAATCGCGTCATCCACAGTTCGTTCAGCGAAGAACAAACCTACCGGATCGATCACTTTCTTGGCAAAGAGACCGCGCAGAACATTTTGGTGCTGCGTTTCGCGAACGCGATTTTCGCACCGCTCTGGAACCGGCGTTACATGGATCACATCCAAATCACCGCCGCGGAAACGCTCGGCGTGGAAGGACGCGCCGGTTATTACGAAGGCGCCGGCGCGTTGCGCGACATGGTGCAAAATCATTTGCTCCAACTTTTGTGTCTGGTCGCGATGGAAGCGCCGACCGATTTGAGCGCGGACAGCATTCGCGATGAGAAAGTTAAGGTCGTGCGCTCGCTGCGTCATTTCACGCCGGACCAGGTCGCGGTCAACGTGGTGCGCGGTCAATACGCCGACGGCGCGATTAACGGGAAACCGGTCCCGGCTTATCGGAAAGAAGAAAAGATCGATCCGAAGTCGATGACCGACACCTTCGTCGCGCTCCGGCTTCACATCGACAACTGGCGGTTTTGGAATGTCCCGGTTTACATGCGCGTCGGCAAGCGTTTGCCGAAATCAGCCACTGAGATCTCGGTTCATTTCAAAAAGGCGCCGATGGTTTTGTTCAACAAGGAAACCAACGAAGCGAACGTGCTCGTGATTCGAATCCAACCGGATGAAGGAATTTCGTTGCGCATCCAGGCGAAAATGCCGGGCACCAGTTTCCGGATCGAACCGGTGAAAATGGATTTTCATTACGGAACGTCGTTCGGGAAAGCGAGCCCGGAAGCCTACGAGCGTTTATTGCTCGACGCGATGAGCGGCGACGCGACCTTGTTTGCGCGACGCGACGAAGTCGAAGAAGCCTGGGCGTTCATCGACAAGATCGAAGAAGCGTGGGCCGCGAAAAAGAATGCGCCCGATTTGTATTTTTATCCGGCCGGTTCGTGGGGACCGGACGAAGCGGACGAACTTCTCGCGCGCGACGATCGCGCCTGGCGGAGACTTTGATCATGCCGACCGAAACTTTTTCATTAGGCGCATCGGTCGAGCTCAACGCGATTGGCCGCGAGTTGAAAAAACTTTGGCAGGAAGGCGAAGGCGCTATGGCGCGCGCATCGCTGATCAACCTCGCGATCTACAGCGAAGAACCGGGCTCGCTCGAACGGAACACACAATTGATCGCGCGGATCACTGAGGACCACGCTTGCCGCGCATTGGTCATCGGCGCGAATCCAAACTCGGAAGAGAACAAGGTCGAAGCGTGGATCAACGCGCATTGCCATGTTGGCCGGGCGGGCGGCAAACAAGTTTGCTCCGAGCAAATTTCCTTTCTGCTCGAAGGACCGTGCGTGAAATTTTTGCCGAGCATCGTTTTCTCCCATCTCGATTCCGACCTGCCGCTTTATCTTTGGTGGCAGGACGATTTTCCCGAGACGATGGACCCGCAGCTTTGGACCTGGGTCGATCGCTTGATCTTCGACAGCCACACCTGGAAAAATTTCGCAGGGCAGATGGGCCGCGTCGAAACCGCGCAACAGGAAGCGAAACAGCGCATCGTCCTCTGCGATTTGAATTGGACGCGGCTCGACAAAGTGCGCTACGCGATCGCGCAATTTTTCGATCACCCGGCGTCGCATCATCATTTCTCGAAAATGGGAAACGTGACGATCGATTTCGCGCCCGGTTTCAAATCGACCGCGATCTTGTTAGTCGGCTGGCTGGCCGCGCAATTGAAATGGAGGACGAACCAGCAATCGATGAACGGCAGTTGTCGATTCTTGGACGCGAACAAACGCAAGATCGACATCGACCTGCGCGAGCGCGGAAGCACGCCGATTGGCGACGTGGTTATTAACTCGAGCGAAGTGAAGTTCTGCGTCGCGCCGGCAAAGTGTGGCGATCTGCTCCAAATTTCGCGCAGCAGCGACAAGGAAACGGCGCAGCCGCAAATGATGCCGGCCCAAAGCAACGACCCGGTCGATTTGATGACGCAGGAACTTCTTCGCGGCGGACCGCATCAAGTTTATCTGCGCGCGGTCAATTGCGTTCGCGGTTTGTTGTAGCCACGGCGCTCTGTCGCCGTGTTGAAGAACGCCTCGACAGAGCGAGGCGGCTACAGTTAGCACGCCTTCTGCTCTAAACAGGGCGTGCTTAAGAAAACCCTGCTCCTCGTTCTTGCTTCGGCAGTCCTGTTCGATTTCACCGGCTGCGCGATGAGCGCACAAGCACGCCGCGAACGCGCCTACCGGCATTACGTCGCAAAGCAAAAGAAGCAGCAGCAAAAAGAGATGGCGCGCGCGCAAAAGGAAGCCAATCGCGAGTGGAAGCGGAAAACGAAAAATCTTCAGCCAAGCGAGCCGATCGTGACAACCAGCGTGCAAGATTTCGGAATGCCTTCCGTGTTCGATGCCCCAGCCCCAACTCCGCCGCCGGCGCCGGTCGCCAGCTCCACGAAATCCGCCCCACCGCCCGCAAAGCCGACCGATTCAATTGCGCCGCCGGTCACCGTTTCCGCGTCAACCGAAATCATGGCGACGCAGAATCCCGACCAGCCGTCGCCGCCCTGATCAGGCGGGCTTAACTGGACACGGTTTTCCGTCCGGTCCAAGCGCGACATAAGTAAAAACGCCGCTCGTGACTTTCACGCGCTCGCCCGTGCGATAACGAGTCACCCACACGTCGACGCAGATTCTCATCGACGTTCGCCCGGTTTTTTCGAGCCACGCATAGCACGCAACAGTGTCGCCGACTCGCACCGGATTCAGAAACGCCATCCCTTCGATCGCAACCGTCACCACGCGACACTTTGCGATTTGTCCGGCGAGGATCGCGCTGCCGAGATCCATTTGCGACACGAGCCAGCCGCCGAAAATGTCGCCATCACGGTTCGTGTCTTTCGGCATCGCGATGGTTTGAATGACAAGCTCGCCCTTTGGTTTCGTTGTGTCAGTCATTTTCGCGGAGGATAGCACAACGCTCAGCGACTTCCTCTTCCTCTTAATCTTCGTCTTCGGCGGTTGAGATTAAGATTAAGACGAAGGGGAAGAGGAAGACTATAAGATCAACATGCAATCGCCGTAACTGTAAAAGCGATAGCGCTCGCGGATCGCTTCCGCGTAGGCGCGCAGCAAGAATTCGCGGCCGGCAAACGCGCTCACGAGCATAAGCAAGGTCGAACGCGGGAGATGAAAATTGGTGAGCAGCGCGTCGACGACGCGAAACTCGAATGGCGGATAAATAAACAAATCGGTTGACCCATCTTTAATTGGAGGGACGCGCTCCGTCGCGTCCCATATATTTTCTTCGGACGACACGGAGGTCGTCCCTCCAGATCGAATGGCCGCTTCCAAAACGCGGACAGTGGTTGTGCCGACGGCGACGATCCGCTGCGCGTTGTCGATCTTTCCCGCGGCTTCGGCGGAAATGGAAAATGATTCCGAATGCATTTTGTGCTCGGCAACATTTTCGGAATGAACCGGCCGAAACGTTCCTGGCCCGACATGGAGCGTGATGAACGTGTGCGGGAGCTCGGACAAAATCTCGGGCGTGAAATGCAGACCCGCGGTCGGCGCGGCGAGCGCGCCCGGTTGTTCTGCGAAGACGGTTTGATAGCGCTCGCTGTCTGCGAGATCGCTTTCGCGGCCGATGTAAGGCGGCAACGGCATCGATCCGTGCGCGTAAGGATCGACATCTGCCTCGAGCGCGATGATTCGCTCGCCGTCCGGCAGAATTTCTTCAACGCGCAACGTGACGTTGTCGATCTTTGTCGTCGCGCCGAGGCGCATTTTGCGCCCCGGTGTGATCAAACATTTCCAGCGTGCGGCTCCGAGTTTTTCCAGGAACAAGAACTCAATCGCGTGATCGTCGGAAAATCTGCGCGCGGGAAGGACGCGAGTGTTGTTGAGCACGAGCAAGTCGCCCGTGCGCAGAAAAGATTTCAGATCACGAAACTGCCGATGCTCGATCCTCTCCGAATCGCGATGCAAAACCATCATGCGCGATTCATCGCGGCGCGCCGCCGGGCGTTTCGCGATGAGGTCGTTCGGCAGCGGATAATCGTAATCGCTCAGCTTTGAGCTCACCGCGCATGATCAAATCATTTGCCGATTCGCGCAAAACTTCCCAATATGCGGTTGATGCAGTTCCCGCATGCGCTCGAAACCGTTTTGGAAACTCTCGAGCGCATGCGCAACGAAGGCGCGCGCCAACCGTGCGCGTCGCGCAGCGTGATCGATGCGCTGAAGGGAATTCCGGTAGCGACCCGCGCCGACGTACTGGAGGGCGCCGCGCCGTCGGCGCCAGTCCCGGTCGAATTAATGGGACACGACAGCGCGTGTCCCTCCAAAGGTCAGAACGCCGGCAAGCTCGCCGCGATTAAGGAGCGCGTGGCTGCGTGCGTGAAATGTCCAAACCTCGCGAGCTCGCGCACGCAAACCGTTTTCGGCGTCGGAAATCCGGACGCCGATCTCATGTTTGTCGGTGAAGCACCGGGCGCGGATGAAGACGCGCAAGGCGAACCGTTCGTCGGCCGCGCGGGTCAATTATTGACCAAGATTATCAAGGCGATGGGGTTCGCGCGCGAAGAAGTTTACATCGCCAACATTTTGAAATGCCGGCCGGACACGCCGGGAAGCGCGTACGGCAATCGGCCGCCGACGCCGAGCGAAATGCAAACCTGCCGGCCGTATTTGATGGAGCAGATCGACATCATCAAGCCGAAGGTGCTCGTTGCGCTCGGCGCAACGGCGGTGGAAGGACTTCTCGGGAATCGCGCGCCAATGCATCAGCTCCGCGGACGTTGGCATTCATTCAACGGCACGCCGTTGATGGTGACGTATCACCCGGCGTATTTGCTGCGAAACCAAGCGCCGTCGGAAAAACGCAAAGTCTGGGAAGACATGATGCAAGTCCTCGAGCGCCTCGAGAAACCGATCAGCGAGAAACAGCGAAACTATTTTCTCTGATTGGCAAGCACGGCATCGACGTCTGCGACAAACGCGGGAACGAAACCAATACCTTTTGCTGTGCGCCACCACGATTCGCCACGGGGCGTCGTGAGCAAACCGGACATGAACGCCCCAGCAGTCGCTTCGAAAGTTCCCTTTGGAAAAACACCGCGTTGCGTTCGGTCCCAAATATGGAAAGAGGCCCACGCATATTCCTGCAACATCTGCTCCATTCTCAACTGATCAGCAGCATCGAGGTCGCGATCGGCATCAAGGCCGGCAGTCATGAGCTCGGCTATGTCGCGATTTTGCGCGATCGCCTGACGAAGCACCGTCCACTGCGACATCGTGGAATTGTGTTCGTTGCGCTGAAGCGCGCTCGTGTTGTGTTTGATCTGTCGACCGACAAAGACCAACGAGACGATGAAGCCAACCGAGGCAATGATTTGAGCGAGATAGGACAGCTGCTCGAACGACATACGCCTAACGAGAATTAGAGCAACAAGCAGTCAGATGTACGCGCTTTTTAGCGCGAGAGTTCGCGGTAGAGCGAATTGATGCGCGAGCGCGAGGCGAGACTGAGCGCGAGCGAGCTCGTGATTGAGCGAACTTCTTTCCGCGAAACTTTGATGTGGCGATGAAGCGCGGTCGCGCCGGCTTCGCGCAAAAGCGCGAGCGTGCGCGCGCCGATGAGCGCGGGAAGAGCGGTCGCGATACGCACACGGCGATTGCGGACCGCGTCGGCGTATTTCATTCCATCAGCAATCCCCCGCTCCGCTTTCTCTCGCCACTTTCGATAAATCGCCAGAAAACGTTCGGGCTCGCGCACAGTCTGCGACGGCTCCATCGCGATCGCCGCGAGCTCTTCGTTTGGAAAATAACAGCGGCCCGCGCGAAGATCGGCGCCGGCATCGCGCAAAATGTTGATCAACTGCAGACCCATTCCGTAACGCTTCGCCAGGTCGAGCATTTCCGTTTCGCTATGGCTCGTGAACTTTGGCAAATGTCGAAAGCAAAGCCGCGTCCAAAATTCTCCGGCGCTGCCGGCGACGAGGTAAGTGTATTCATCGAGCTCGGCCGCGGTTTCGAGCGCGACGATCCGCTTTGGATCTGGAAAACGTTGCAAGTCGAGAAGCTGGCCGCGATTAATCTTCTCAAGAACGCCGCGCACATCTTCGCGATCTTCAACTTCGCTCTGCTCGAGCCAATCGAGCAATGGTTGAAGCGATTCGATCAACGCGCGTTCGGCTTCATCTTTTTGGAGCGGCGCGATCGTTGCGCTTAGATCGACAATCGCGTCCCCGAGCGCTTCTCCCTGAATTCCGCGCGCGACCTTATTTAAATTTTCCGCACGCAGCTCGATTGGAATGTTAGCCGTGTCGGCGATTGTGTCCGACGCGCGCGCGAGCAAATAACCGAGCGAAACCGGATCGCGCAGTCTTCTCGGCAAAACGCGGATCGAAAGATAAAACGAACGCGAAACGCGCGAGAGAATCTCGTCACTGACCGACATGTTTCACCTCAATGTGGCTCATGTCCGAATTGCCGAGGCCCATGGCAGTTGCGGTTTGGACATAACTCGCGAGCCGGCCAATTGGCGGAAAATTTCCTTTCTTGCGCCATTCCTCCAAGCGTTTGAGCGCGACGGTATCGATCGCGACCGGATCCTTGCTCGCGTAAATCGTGTCGTGATGGACGGCGAAATTCGGCTGCGATTCCGGGCCGCCGCCGTATTGCGCGACGAGCCCGTCCATGATGTTGAGCACGACCTTTTGCGAGATCATCGGATTGGAATAAATCATCGCGATGCTCTCGGCGCCGAACGGCGTGCCCATGGAGAAGCGCCGCCAGTTGTCGAGGTTTGGGATGGTCACGTTGTAAAGACAACCGGCGATGCCATTCGCGGTGGTGCTGCTCATCACCGGGACGTTGATGATTTTTGTTACCTCGGTCGCGAGAATGTTCGAAAAATGGCTGACGTTGCTCGTGTTCTCGGTGTCAGAGAGCGGAACGCTTTTTCCGCCCTCGGGCTCATACTCGAGATCGCCCCAGACCAATTTGCCGAGGAGCGGCGCGCTGATCGTCTCCTTCAGATTGTAGCCGGTGCGGGGCGTGATTGATTTCAATGCGAAGCCGTCAGCCTTTTTGTAACCGGCGCCTTTCGTTCCATCGATCGATCGGTCCCAAACGACAATGCTGCTGCGCGGATGACCGGCCGCGACCAATCCGTCCGCGATCGCGGTCACAATGTCGTGATGGGTGGTAAACAGTTCGCCGCCCGCGGCCGAGATTTTGATTCCAACCTTGTCGTTAGGCGCGACCAGCGAACCCCACGCTTTGCCAACGTCCGGTTGACCGGTCACCGCCAAGACGAGCCGATCGACCATCTTTTTCACCACGCGCGAGTCGGTGTTGTAGTCGGTGATCGCGTTTTCGTCGTGCGCCGCATAGACGATCGATCTTTCCGGCGCCGGAGTTGGCGTGGGTGGCCCCGTCTCGTCCGGAGCCGGCGTTTGAGCCGACGCGGCCGCGATGGCGGAAAAGAAAACCAGCGTTACGTTTCGGATCGACACGGGCCTTTGATTTTATGGGCGAAGCCGCGAATCACAACCCTCGAACTGTAGGAGACGCTGTTAGCGTCTCACCTGGCAGAAACGGGAAGCTGACAGCTTCCCCTACAGAAGACACAGTCCGACACCTTTACGTGCACATTCCGTTTTGCGCGCGGATTTGTCCCTACTGCGCGTTTTACAAGGAGCTGCTCGATCGATCACAGACGCAACGCTTTTGCGAAGCGATCCTGGCCGAGCTGAGGCAAGAGGCCAAGAAGCGCCCGCTTCGACCCTCGACAATTTATTTTGGCGGAGGAACGCCGACCGCGCTGACCACGCAGCAACTGGAATTTCTACTCGGCGGTTTTCGGAAGGAGCTGGATTTGGCGGAGCTCGTCGAATGGACGATGGAAGCGAATCCGGGAAGCGTTTCGGCACAAAAAGCGGCTCTGCTGAGAAAACTTGGCGTCACGCGGATCAGCCTCGGCATTCAATCGTGGGACGACGATTTGTTGAAGCTGCTCGGGCGCGATCATCGGGAAACGCATTTGCGCGAGTCGTTCCAAATTTTGCGCGAGGTTGGATTTGCGAGCGTGAATGTCGATCTAATGTTCGGATTGCCGGGCCAAACCCTCGAGCAATGGCGAACCACCTTAAAAAAAACGGTCGCCCTCGGACCGGACCACATTTCGACCTACTGCCTGACTTACGAGGAGGACACGGAATTTTTCCTGCGGCACGCGCGCGGCGAATTCCGGCAGGATTCCGATTCGGACGCGGAATTTTTCCAGACTACGATGTCGATCCTGGAAGCGGCCGGCTACGAACACTACGAGATCTCAAACTACGCACGGCACGGTTTTCAATCAGCGCACAACCGCGCCTACTGGTCGGGAGCGGATTATCTCGGCATTGGACCGAGCGCCTTCTCAACGATCGGAATGAAACGCCGGCAAAACGTTCCGGACTTTCGCCGTTACGCCGACGCGGTCCTTGCTGGAAAATCTCCGATCAACTCAGGCGAGGATTTAACTCCGGAAATGAAACGCGCGGAGAAAATCGCCCTCGCATTGAGAACAAACGACGGCGCGCCAGCAAAACTGCTCGAGACGTTTCAAAACGAGACGCGCGAATTCGTGCGGCTGGGTTTGCTTCAACGCGTGAATGGAAACTTTATTCTCACGCGCGCGGGCAAAGCGCTGGCCGACTCGGTGGCGGAAGCGTTTGTTTAATCGCTCGAACGTCCGTAACGCCGTTGGCGCCGCCCGTATTCTTCAACCGCGGCGTACAAATCTTTCTTTGTGAAGTCGGGCCAGAGTTTCGGAGTCACGTACATTTCCGCGTAGGAAACCTGCCAGAGCAGAAAATTCGACAATCGCATTTCGCCGGAGGTCCGGACCAGTAAATCCGGATCGGGGTAGTAGCGCGTGTATAGATGTTTGCTGAACATCGCGACGTCGATCATGCCCTTGTCGATGTGGCCGAGTTCGATCGCGCGGAGCAGGCTTTTGATTCCATCGATGATCTCGAGCCGGCCGCCGTAGCTGAGCGCGAGAATCAACGTGACGCCGGTGTTGCCAGCCGTTTCTTCGATCGATTTGTGCAGCTGCTTCTGACACGCGTCTGGCAAATCGGTCAGGCGTCCGATCGCCTGGAGGCGCACGTTTTTTTTCATGAGCTCCGGCGTTTTCTCTTTGAGGAATTTTTCCAAAAGCCGCATCAGGGCAAAGACCTCGGTTTTGGGCCGCTGCCAATTCTCGGCCGAGAACGCGTAGAGGGTGAGGAAATCGACTTTCAGCTCGGCACAGGCCTCAACGCACTCGCGCGCGGCCCGGGCACCTTCCTCGTGGCCCTTGATCCGAGGCAGACCGCGTTCCTTCGCCCAGCGACCATTCCCATCCATAATAATTGCGATATGGCGCGGAACGGCTTTGGCAGCAGCGGCCATTGCTAGATAAAGATTGTTTGAGCGCGAGTCGGTCCGACGCTGACGGTGGAAACTTTGGCGCCAGTGAGCTCGCCGAGACGCTTCACGTAATTTCTTGTCGCTTTAGGGAGTTGCGAAAGTTTTTTCGCAGAACTCGTAGACGTTTTCCAACCCGGCATCTGCTCGTAAATGGGCTCGCAATTGTCCAGTTGGATCGCGTCACAAGGCGGAACCGACTGCCGTTTGCCGTTCAGCCGGTAGCCGACGCATATCCGGATGGGATCAACGGTGTCCAGACCGTCCAGATTGGTAATCGCCAGTTCATCGATCCCGTTGATCATAGTCGAATACCGGGTTGCGACGGCGTCGAACCAGCCGCAACGGCGCGCTCGGCCGGTGGTCGCGCCGAACTCGCGGCCGAGGGAATGAAGCAAATCGGAGAGATGTCGATCTTCGCTCGGCAACGGCCCCTCGCCCACGCGGGTCGTGTAGGCCTTCATCACACCAACTACGCGATCCATTCGATGTGGCGGCACACCGGTGCCGGTGCAGGCGCCACCAGCGGTCGTGTTCGACGAGGTCACGTATGGATAAGTTCCGTGATCGATATCGAGAAACGTTCCCTGCGCGCCCTCGAACAGGATTCCTTTTCCTTTCTCAATCGCCTGATGCAGATAAACGACCGTGTTCGTGACGAACGGCCGCAATTTTTCTCCCGCTTTCAAATATGTGGTATTCACTTCGTCGTAATTGATCGGCTTGGCGCCGAGCGCGCGAAGGATCGCGTTGTTCTCGCGGATCTTTGCCTGCAGTTTTTTTGCGAACAGTCGCGGCTGCATCAAATCGGACATGCGCAATCCGGTTCGCGCGGCCTTGTCGCCGTAAGCGGGACCGATCCCGCGTTTGGTCGTTCCAATTTTCGCGCGACCTTGTCGAAGCTCGCGCTGTTCGTCGAGCAGGCGGTGATACGGCATCACAAGATGCGCGCAACTACTAACGAGCAGATTCTTGCCGATCTTCACGCTGAGCTTTCGCAAATGCTCGATCTCGCTCACGAGCGCGATTGGATCGACAACGACGCCGTTGCCGATGACGCAAACTTTTCCGCGGCGCAAGATCCCGGACGGAATCAAATGGAGGATGTAAGTGGAGCCGCCGTGAACGATTGTGTGACCGGCATTGTTTCCACCCTGGCTGCGCACGATCACATCGGCGTTGCTGGTCAGCACGTCGATGATCTTCCCCTTCCCTTCGTCGCCCCACTGCGCGCCAATTAAAATCGTGTTTGCCATTTCAATTCACGTTCGGGCAAAAAATTTTCCCGACGCATCCGGCAAGACGCAGTCGGGACTTGCCCACGAATGATATGAAGGCCGATCAAGCGCGCAAGCGGTTTTCGAAGGGAGCAATTTAAAAAAAGCAAACCAGCCCGCGATGCGCCCGCGTAGGAAGGGTAATGCGCACCATTCTCCTTATCATCCTGATTCTCTTGTTGATCGGCAGCTTGCCTCCGCTCGGATTCGCGCCAAGTGGTTGGGGTTACTTCCCGGGCGGCGGATTGCTGGTGGTCATCATTCTGATATTTCTGCTCTGGCGCGCGTAAACGTTCGAAAGCAGAACGAACCGCGACCGCAGACGCGTTACTGCGCGTTTTGGGTCGCGAGCGCTTTCTTTAGCGCATAAGCGGATTCACTGGAGCCGCCGCCGGTGCGCGCATGCGAATAATTCCGGAGCTTGTCCCAGTTGATCTTCGCATCGTAGGTGAATGTGTTCATCGCTACGCGCGTGCTCGCGCCGCTCGTTTGGAGATGTCGATGTGACGCGATAAAATCGGACGGATCATAATAATTGCTAGAGTCCTGCGCGAACTTATTCCGGCTCATCCCGATCGCGATGTTCTTGCGCACTTCGAGATGCAAATGCGCGTCGTAAAGACCATGCGCGTTGCCGATCGTCGCGATCTGCTGATCGCGCCGGACCGTTTGTCCGCGATGGACCAGGATGTTGCCGAGATGCCCGTAGAGCGAATCGACCGTGCGCACGCTTCCGCTTTCGCGGTAGGCGTGTCGGACAATGATCACGTTCCCCCAGCCTTGGTGGCAATCGCGTGCGAAAACAACAACGCCATCGCCAATGACGTAAACCGGATCGCCCAGATCGGTATCGCCGCCGCCAACTCCGTCCCAATCTTCACCCATATGCCCGTGCGCTCGATACCCGCGCGCTTTGTAGTAACCACGCGCTTCGCCTTTGCCGACCGGAAAATCGAAACCGTCGGCCAATCTCGTAAACGCGGTTTGTGACGTGAAAGTGATTGTCGCCGCGGGCGGCGGCGGTTCGCTTGCGCGTGGCACTTTTTCAACTGGTCGAACTGCATTCGCGGCGACCCGCTTTTTCGGCGCGGACGGCGGAGGAGCAGGATCTGGATCGGAATCAGTGTCGAGATCGTGCTCTTCTTCCTGAACTCTTCGCGCGGCCATCGCGCCGGCTTTTCGCATGTCCTCAACACTGAGTCTCGGCGCGACCACGCTTGGGGTTTCGGTGAAGGAAACGGTTTGAGATCGACCTTCAACCATTGGCTGCGCGGCGGCGCGTTTTACGTAGACAACGGCGCCGGCCTTTTCGCGCGGAACCTCCACTTGTTGCCCGTAGGTCGTCGCGACGACTGCACAAGACAAAGTACAAATGGCGACCTTTGGGCCCATGTGCGCGTCCTTGATAACCGAATCGGCGCGCACGTGGCAAGCAGTTATTAACAGAAGTTGGCGGCTAAGCTACTTACGTTGAATGCGGACGACCGGAAGCGGAAAGCGCAGCCGAAGTTCGTCCTGCAAATAAATTTCCACATGATGCAGCCCGAATTGCTGGAACTGAACGCCGCCAAAGTAATGCACGTTGGTCGCGTGCCCTTCCATCTCCTTGAGCACAAATTCCACCTCGGCCTGCGCCAAAACATTTTGTTCATCCACGCCAACGATCCGCGAGCGTTGTTTGAACTTTCCCGTGCCGCTGCACCAGCGCGTCCAAATGCAAAGCCGCAGATAATTAATCGGCAGCGATGGCGCGGCGATGACATTCAACACGCCAACGAGCGTGTTCATGCCGTTGAATTCGCAACGCACGTCTTCGCACAGCACGCAGCTTTGCAAGTCGGGCAAAATTGATTCCGTCGGCTCCATGATTGTCGATTAAGGCGAACCGCGCATCAGGAATACGATCAGCACGAGCCCGAGCACGATCCGATAAATTGCGAACGGTGTAAATCCGCGCGACCGGACCCAGTTCATGAACCACGCCACCACCGCCCACGCAACGATGAATGAAACGACGAACCCGATCGCGAGAATGAGCCAGCCATGCGAGTCCATCGCGAGTGGAGCGAGATTGCCTTCACTTGCCGCGTCGTGACTCGGCTTGAGCGTTTTGTAGAGATCGTACAAAACCGCGACCGCCATCGTCGGCATCGAAAGGAAAAACGAAAACTCGAGCGCGGCCGGCCGTGACAGTCCGGCGATTTGTCCGGCCGCGATCGTGCTCATCGAGCGCGACGTTCCGGGAAAAACCGCGGACAAAATCTGGCAGGCGCCGATCCAGACCGCTTGCGGCAGGCTCATTTCTTCCATGTGCGTCACGCGCGGTCGCGTGAACATTGCATCGACAATCCACATCACAATGCCGCCGATGAGCAGCGCGAGACTAATCACCCACAAGCTCTCCAAATTTTTCCCGATCACTTTCGTCAACGCCCACGATGGCACCGCGGTCACGACGAACGCGACCATCGTCAAGCTGAGCGGGTGCGTGAGAAAATTGCGGTCGCCGCGCTCGCCCTTTGGAAACGTTCCGAGAAATTTCAGGATCCGGTTCCAAAAATAAACCGGCAAGGCGAGGATCGCGCCGAGCTGGATCACGATCGTGTACATTTTCCAGAAGCTGTCGTGGAGATTGAGGTTGAAGAGTGCTTCGACGATGCGGAGATGCCCCGTCGAGCTCACCGGCAAAAATTCAGTCAGGCCTTCGACGATGCCGAGCAAGATCGACAATAAGAAATCATTCATGTAGTGGAGCAGTTAAACCGCGCGTCGGTTTTGCGGATTTGCCAGTGTGACCTCTTAAAGAGAACTTCTCAACCCTCAACTCGATGAACGCCGCCATTCGCTCGTCATGCAAAACCTGACGCAATCAATCCCGCGTCACGTTTGGGTTGCGATCAGCGCCTGGATCAGTCGCGCGCTCGTCGCGATCGTTTCGCTGGCCGCGATCCGGATTCTTCTTCAAACGCTCGGCACCGAACAATACAGCGTGTTCGCAATTCTCAGCGGATTGACCGCGTGGTTTCTCTTGTTCGATCTCGGCGGCGGATTCGCCGCGCAAAATTACATTTCTGAGCGACGCGCAAAAGGCGAGCCGTATTCCGATTTCATCGCCGCCGGAGCGTTTCTCTCGCTCGCGCTTCTTGTTTTTGCCGTCCTGTTCCTGCTCCTGGTCGCAACGCCGATCGCGAATTTTCTTTTCGCGCAATATGTCGATCTTTCGTCCGCGCAGAAACGCGATCTCTTCCTCGTCGTCGGACTTTTCAGCAGCGTGGTCGCGCTCGCTGGTTTCGTGAACAAGGTTTGGTACGCGCGCCAACTCGGGTTCCTCGCCAACGTCGCGCCGGCGATTGGACCGGTGATCGGATTCGTTCTCATCAAATTTGTCGCCGCGAGCACAGTCTCGAACAAACTTTATTGGAGCTGCGTCGCTTTTTTTGCGCCGCCGGCGATTCTGATGCTGATCGCGGCCTCGACATTGGTGCCGTCAATCGCGGGACAACGGTTCGAAACGCTTTGGCGTAACATCAAGCTCATTCTTCGACGTGGACGTGGCCATTGGCTCTTCGCCGTGCTGGCCGCGATCACGCTCAAGATCGATTACATCGTGATGTCGCAAACCTTGCGCGGGAGCGACATTGTTTCCTACAACATAGCGAGCATGATTTTCACGAGCATCTTTTTCATCTATGCCGCGCTTCTGGCCGCGCTTTGGCCGAGTTGCGCCGAAGCGATCGCGCGCAATCAGTGGCACGAGATCGGCGGATATCTGCGCCGCTACATTTCGCTTGGCGCGATCCTGATCGTCCTTTCCACTTTGTTGATCGCGTTCCTGCGTCCGCAAATTTTGCAGCTCCTCTCCCCGAAAACGCCAGTCTCGTTAGGCCTTGGCTTGATCTCGCTCTTCGGCGTTTATTTCGTCATCCGGGTTTGGACCGATACCTTCGGAATGATTTTGCAAAGCATCAGCGCGATGAAAATTTTTCTAATCGCGGTCCCGATCGAAGCGGCGATCGCGGTCGCGCTCCAAATCGTTTTTGTCCGTCAATTCGGTCCACTGGGAATTCCAGCGGCGCTGATCGTTGCCTATCTCTGCACCGTTTCCTGGATCATGCCGGTCACGCTTTATCGAAAACACCAGGCCGCGATCAAACCGTCGGCTGCGAATGTATCGCCAGTTGAAGCCGATCAAGTCACCGCTTTCTCATCGTAAAGCCAATGCTTCACTCGCCTGAATCGGACCTTTTCGAAACTTACGGCTTCAATCCGTATCAATTCAGTTCTTCGGACGATGAGATGCTCGAATTTCATCGCCGACACGTTTCCTACTTTGCCGGTTGCTCGAAAGTTCTCGATCTCGGCGCGGGCCGCGGATTTTTTTTGCGTGCGCTCAAGGAAAATGGAATCGCTGGGATCGGTGTTGAAAGCCACGCCGAATCGATCGCCGCCGGCGAAAAGTTTGGCGTTGAGTATCTCAAGATCGACATCTTCCAATTTGTGCGGCGGAAGGAGATGCGCGCGATCGCCCGCCAATGCGACGGAGTTTATTGCTGTCATCTCCTCGAGCATCTCGAGCCGGCGCAGTTGTTCGAACTATTCCGGCGCGTGAAGGAAAACTGCGCCCCGAACGTTCGCTGCCGGTTCATCACCAACAATCCCGAAGATCTTGGCGCGCTCGGTCACAACTTCTGGATGGATCTGACCCATCGCCGGCTGTATCCCGGCAAATTGCTCGTCGCGATGGCGCAGAGTCAGGGATTTCAACGCGCCACCTGGAAAGCCTTCGATGGTCGCCGCAGAAATTTGTTAGGCCAAATCAGCTGGCTCTTGCGAAGACTCTATTGGGGGAAACACAAAGGATTGCCGAATCTTTTACTGGACTGCGCCTAGAAAACTGAAACGCGGAAAACTGAAAGCTGAAAGGGTGAAAGCGGACAGCTGAAACACGGAAATCTGAAAACGGAAATTAGGCTTCCAAGCTTCTCTTGCTTCGCTTTGCCATTGTAACGAATATCGAAATCAGCTCGTTCCTTTCGATTAGAAGGTCCTCAATCTTTTTGTCCCTGATAGCGCAGTCGTCGCGCAGGAGTTCTAACCAAAGATCGGTTTCATCCGCTTCCTGAATGCAAACCTCCAACTTTGAAATGAATTCGGAGGTTGTTCGGGCGCGCGATGCTTCACGAAAATTTGCGACGACAGACGTGCCGGAGCGCAACAACTGTCTGCCGAGAACTTGCGCTTCAGGTCGCTGCTTTGGCAGAGCAACGAACGGCCGAACGATCAATGAAGCATAGTCTCTCGTCCGTCTGCGCAACTCTCCTGAAACTCGACTCATTGGGGGAACTCAAACTCGGCACCGAGCGTAGCTGGCGTCGATGACAAATGCCAGACTTCTGTATTTTAGATTTCAGCTTTCAGTTGTCAGTTTTCCCGTTTTCAAGAAACCGCTTCGCCGCCGCGTTCGTCCGTTCGGATCCGGATCGCCTGTTCTACATCGGTCACAAAAACCTTGCCGTCGCCGATCTTGCCGGTCTTGGCCGATTGCAGAATCGCTTCGACCACGCTTTGCGCGCGATCGTCATCCACCACGATCTCAAATTTCACTTTCGGCAAAAAGTCGACGGTGTATTCGCTGCCACGATAAATCTCGCTGTGCCCTTTTTGCCGGCCGAACCCGCGAACTTCGCTCAACGTCATTCCTTCGATTCCCACCGCCGCGAGGGCGTCTTTCACCGCTTCGGTCTTAAATGGCTTGATCACTGCCTCGATTTTTTTCACCGCGCCAAAGTAGCGAAACGTAGAAAGCTGACAACTGAAACGCTGCCATCTGAAATGGTTTTCCGCTTTTCCGCTTTCAGCTTTTCAGCGTTTCCAACTCCGCTTCCACCATTTCGCGAACGAGTTGCTTGAAGTTTCCTCTCGGCTTCCAACCAAGCGTTTTGCGAATCTTGTCCGCCGATCCAACCAGATCGGCCGGCTCAATCGGTCGATCGAACGCCGTGTCGTGCTTCACAAATTTCTTCCACGGTAGATCGACAACCTCGAATGCCGCTTCGACAAATTCGCGCACCGAATGCGTTTCGCCGGTCGCAACGATGTAATCGTCCGGCTTCGCCTGCTGCAGCATCATCCACATTGCCACGACGTAATCCTGGGCCCGGCCCCAGTCGCGTTTGCTCTCCAAATTCCCAAGCGTCAAGCTGTCATCTAGTCCGCGCGAAATTCGGGCCGCTGCCCGGGAAATCTTTCGGGTGACAAAATTTTCACCGCGTCGTGGCGATTCGTGATTGTAAAGGATCCCGTTGCAAACAAAGAGACCGTAGGATTGTCGATAAACACGCGCCAGCATGGTGGCAAACGCTTTCGCGCAACCGTAGGGACTGGATGGACGCATCGGTGTTTCTTCATTTTGCGGCGATTCGCTAGCGTTCCCGAAAATTTCGCAAGTCGACGCGTGATAAAATTTCACCGCCGGTGATTGATCGCGCACAATCTCGAGTAATCCCAACGTCGACATGCCGACTTCGCTGCAAGTCAATTCCGGCTTTTCAAAACTCCGTCCGACGTGGCTTTGTCCCGCAAGGTGATAAACCTCGCTTGGGCTGACCTCGCGAAAAATCCGGCGCAACGCCGTCGTGTCCGAGAAATCGCCATCATGGAGGAACAAACTCTTGTCGTAGATCTTCGGATCGCGCCGCAAATGTTCGATTCGAAGCAGATCGCTCGTTCGGCGCACAATTCCATGGGCGGCGTACCCTTTTTCCAACAACAGCTCAGTCAGATACGAACCATCCTGTCCGGTGATGCCGGTGACGAGAGCGATTTTTTCGGGCATATGTTAATGAAAGCGGAAACGCTGAAAACTGAAACGCTGAAATCATATGAGCAAATCGGATACCCCATGCCGGTTTTGAATCGACATCGATTGCTCGGACCTGCACAAAATTCTAAACCAACCCGTCGATTGTGAACTTTGTCCGCAAAGCAGTTCGCTCGTTTCAGCGTCGCGCGGTGAAATTCGTGCTGCCCAATCCGCGTCCGGGTTACGGCGAGTATTCAATGATTTACGACACGCTGAATACCACCGGCAAACCGAGCGATTACTTGATCGATCTCGCGTTGCGCGCGGCGAAGGAAGCGTGGCAAACCCAATTGCCTGAGGTTAGCCGTCGCGTGGATGCAGCGAGCACCGATTTCACGCCGATCTGGCCGGGCGAGCATTATCGGTTGCTCGCCGCGCTGGTGAAAATCCTGCAACCGAAACGCGTCGTCGAGATTGGAACCTTTCGGGGGATCTCCGCGCTTGCCCTCAAACAATTCCTGCCGATCGATGGAAAAATTACAACGTTCGACCTTGTGCCATGGGACTCAATTCCCGACACCTCTCTGCGCGCGGAGGATTTCGCCGACGATCGTTTGCGGCAGCAAATTGGGGATTTGTCGCAGCCGGCAGTCTTTGAATCACACCGCGCGCTGATTCAGGAAACTGAGCTCCTGTTCATCGATGGACCGAAGGACGGCATCTTCGAGCGAAAGTTTCTGCGACAACTCGAAACGCTTTCATTTCGAAAACCGCTTTTCCTCGTGCTCGACGATATTCGATTCTGGAACATGCTCGCGACTTGGCACGACATCGCGCGGCCGAAACTCGATCTCACTTCATTCGGCCATTGGTCCGGGACCGGACTCGTTGAGTGGGTGAGCAGGAGTTGAGTCGTCTTCACCGTTTCCGCCGGATCGTCAGTCGCGCGCAGGCGCTCGCCGCCTTCCTTGATCGTTTCCGCGAGCGACGGTTCGTCCACCGGCGGCTCGCCCGCGTTTACCTTCCGGATTTTTTCCGGATCGATATCGACGCCGATAACATTGAGTCCGCGCGCGGCGAAGGTGGCGGCCATGCAGGCGCCAAGCTTGCCGAGACCGCAAACCGAAACGGATTTAATCGAATTCATGAACTCGCGGCCCGGAAATCGCGGTTTGGAATCTCAGCGAACGGCCTGCGCCTTTGCCGCCTGCTTCGCCGAACGCGGCGCCATTTGATCATAAATCCAGCGATAGGTGCGCTCCAAACCGTCGCGCAATTTGGTGGACGGCTCCCAACCGAAAACTTTTTTGATCAGCGTGTTGTCACTGTTGCGGCCGTTCACGCCTTTCGGCGCCGAAAGATTGTGGCGACGTTTCAACTTCACGCCGGCGATGTCTTCCACGATATCGACCAGTTGATTAATGGAAACGAGTTCGCTACTGCCGAGGTTTAGCGCCTCGGCAAAGTCGCCGTTCATGATCATTTGCGTGCCTTTCACGCAATCATCGATCCACATGAAGCTGCGCGTCTGATGCCCGTCACCCCAAACTTCGATCTCGTGTTTTCCGGAAAGTTTCGCCTCGATCACCTTCCGGCAGATTGCGGCGGGCGCCTTTTCGCGACCGCCCTCAAAAGTCCCGTGCGGGCCGTAAACGTTGTGGAAACGCGCCGTCCGAGTGGCCAGGCCAAAGTCTTCGAGAAAATGCCGGCACATGCGCTCGGAAAATAATTTTTCCCAACCGTAACCATCTTCCGGCATTGCCGGATACGCGTCTTCTTCTTTGAGCGCGGTGACATTCGGATCGGTTTGTTTGTCCGCCGCATAAGCGCAAGCGGACGACGCGTAAAAAAATCGCTTCACACCGGCATCCTTCGTGGCCATGAGCAAATGCGTGTTAATCAAAACGGTCAGCATGCAGAGCGCTTTGTTGTTCTCGATAAAACCCATTCCGCCCATATCGGCGGCCAAATTGTAGACAAGAACGACATCAGCGACTGCGCGCTCGGACGCTTCCTTTTCGCGCAGATCAAGCTGCAAATTTTCCGCCTCGGGAAACATTTGAAACCATTCCGAAAACGGTTTCACATCGACCGAGCGGACTTTTTTACCCTGGCGAAGGAGATCGGCCACGAGGTGACCGCCTATGAATCCGCCTCCTCCGCAAACCACAATTTTTTCAGATTTCATTTCAAATCAGGCGCCCGAATGAGCCCGGCACTTTACCGGGAAAGCGCGCGGCTTCAACTGAAGCAAATTATACGCCCTCCTCGGCGCGCGGCGCCGCCGGCCGGCCGAAGATCGCGTCACGCAAAAGATAAAAAACAAACAGCAAATTGCAGTTCCGAGAATGTCGATCGTCTGAAATTTCATCGATCAAACCTTGCGGCCGAACTTCTTTTCCAGCTCGGCGTGCGAGATCTGGATCATCGTGGGCCGACCGTGCGGGCAGCAGTAAGGCAATTCGCAATCGAGCAGATCCTGGATCAGCTTTTCCACTTCGAGATAACGCAACGGATCGTTTGCTTTCACTGCGTGCCGGCAAACCGTGCTCGCGATCATGTCCTCGCCGAGCCGAAGCGGCGAGCTGCGATCGCTCGCGCTCTTGAGATCATCGATCACTTTGCGCATGAACTGCGCGCCGTCGGTCACGTTGAGAAATCCGGGCAGACTGTCGATCTTGAAGGTGTTCGGCCCGAAGTTTTCGATCCCGATTCCCATTTTCTGCAAGATCGATATGTTCTGTTCGATCCAATCGGCATCCCGCGGCGGGAGCTCAAAAGTTTGCGAGATGAGAAGTTTTTGCGACGGGACCCCCTGCTCTTCCATGCGACGCCGCAGTTCTTCGAACAAAATCCGCTCGTGCGCGGCGTGCTGATCGACAAGGACGAGACCGTCTGCGTTTTCCATCAACACGTAAAGTTTGTTGAGGACGCCAATGATCTGAAATTGCTGCTGACTGGAGGGACGGGCTCTGTCCCGTCCGACGAATTCATCGGTTGGTGAAAAATTTTGGGACGATACGGAGGTCGTCCCTCCAATTTTCTCGATTGAACGCTCACCGCGCAATCCGAATTCGGTTTCGAATTGGGGCAATTCGCATGGTGGGCTTCCGCCGAGTTTTTCATTTTGGGACACGACGGCGCGTGTCCCTCCAGATTCAGAAATCGGCGCGCGGAATTTCTCCTGCCAATCCGCACGACCGCCCGCCAATGTTTCGTGAATCGAGCGCACGATTGCTTCGCGGACTCCGTTCGGATCCCGAAAGCGCACTTCGCGTTTCGCCGGATGCACGTTCACGTCCACCGTGCCGGGATCGAGCTCGAGAAAAAGAAATGTGACCGCGTATTGCCCCTTCATGAGCGCGGTGTGATAACCCTCGCGGATGGCGCCCGTGATCACTGGACTTTCGATCGCGCGCCCGTTCACGAAGACCAATTGCTGCGAGCGAGTTTGGCGGCTCAGCCCCGCCTGCCCAATCAATCCGCTAATTTTGATTTGCGATGAGTCGGCGCCATTGATCGAAAGCAACTGGTCGAGCAAATCCTTCCCGTAAAGATCGCGAATACGATCGGTGAGCGTTCCAGTAGCCGGAAGTTGGAAGACAATGCGATCATCGCGCGCAAAGGTAAACGCGACGTTGGCGTGCCCGATCGCCTGCAAATGAAGTTGATGTTCGATGTTGCGGCTCTCGGTATTTTCGGAGCGCAAGAACTTTCGCCGCGCCGGCACATTGTAAAAAAGCGAGCGTACTTCCACTTGTGTGCCCGGCGCTTCGCCGCCATCGCGCACGATGTCGATCTTGCCGCCGTTGACGACGATTTCGGTGCCGGCCACCGCGTTCGCTTCGCGAGTCGTTAGGCGAAATCGCGAGACGCTGGCGATGCTCGGCAACGCTTCGCCCCGAAAACCCAACGTTCCGACCGATTCGAGATCCGCGACCGAGCGGATCTTGCTCGTGGCATGCCGCTCGAGTGAGAGCAGCGCGTCGTCGCGATCCATGCCGCAACCGTCATCGATCACCCGCAGGTAGGAGACACCGCCGCGCCGAATGAAGATGTCGATCTTGCGCGCGCCGGCGTCGATGCTGTTCTCGACCAGCTCTTTGATGACGGACGCCGGTCGCTCAATCACTTCCCCGGCCGCGACCTGGCTGGCCACGGTTTCGGGCAATAAGCGGATGCGAGACATGCGGAAGTTGAGGAGTTGAGACGTTGAGTGGTTGAGGAGTTATACAGTTCCACCGCGTTGACTGCAGTGCAGCGCGTTTATCTGTGCCGAAAGCTGCTCAATGGAAATGCGCAACCGCTGTTCGGATTCGGCGTTCAACACGCCAACGTCGCTACAAAGAACGAGCAGACACGCAAGTTCCAGTAGCGATGAATAAGCGATTTCAGAAAAATGCGCCTGATCTTTCCGACTGCGACGAGAACTTCCTTCTGCCAAGTTTGCCGCCACCGAAACCGATGCACGATTACACTGACTCGTCAGCCCGTAAATCTCGCGCTGCGGGAAAGTTGCAGTTGTAATGTAAACTTGTTTGGCGAGGTGTCGTGCGGCTTGCCAGACACGAAGCTTCTCAAATGAATACTGGTGGGGCGTTTTCATGTATGCATTTTCCGCTCAACCTCTCAACAGCTCAACGCTTAATCAGCGTCCTCTCAACGGCTCAACCGCTCAACTTCTCAACCGGCGCTCTTTTGACTTAAAGCGCCCAGATCGTAATTTGTAGGCCGATGATAAACGTCACCCAGAACGCGGCGCGGCAGTTGCGCGCGTTGCTCGAAGCGCAAAAGCAAAACGCCGGGAAAGGTTTGCGTGTGCAGATCACCAAAGGCGGTTGCTCGGGTCTGCACTACGAGATGACGCTGGACGAAAAGAAAACCGGCGATGAAGTGGTTGAGCGCGACGGCGTTGAGTTTTTCATCGATAACGAGAGCGCCGAGTATTTGCGCGGCGCAACGCTCGATTTTCGCGACGGTCTGACTGGAACGGGGTTCCAAATCACGAATCCGAACGCGAGCCGCACTTGCGGATGCGGAACCTCATTCGAAGCGGCTAAAGAAACGCCAGTCCGCCCCGGATCGTGAACTCGCAACCGCGAACCTCTTCGATTTAGATGGCAGACTACGGACTTTATCGCTACGACGAACCGTACTCGCGCCCGGTCCGGCGCCGGATCAATTATTTCGCGTGGACGGTTGCGATTTTGTTGCTGACCGGCTTCGCGTTCGCGGCCTGGCTCGGCAGTTTTTACATCTTCAGCCAACCGGAGCGGCCGGACAGTTACCGGATTTTGCAAAAGCTCCATAAGGTCGAGCCGCCGAAGCGTTTCGAGTTAACGGCCGCACCGGCCGGAGAATTTCTCAGCGCGAAACAACTTTACGATCGCTACAACACAATGGGTTCGGCCGAGTTCGCCAAAACGAACGCCGAGCTGGCGCGCAATTACATCCGCAATTTTCAACAAGTGCGCGGACTCGTTCCCTACGTCGTCGGCCGCTACGTGATCGAGGAAGCGCGTGATCTGAGCTCAAGCGACATCTTCACGTCGGGAATGGTTGCACTGACGAATTCAATCGAAGATCCGGAGCTATTGATGGAGCACATCTATCCGTCCGAACCGCCAACGGTCCCATTGATCAAGCAAACGCTCACCACCGGCCTGGAATTAAAACTCGATCGCGCCCACGATTTGTCGGCAGTGATTCATGTCGAGCGCTTTCCCGATGGCCGCGTCATGTTGACCGCGATCCCGTTGCTTTATGGAACTTACACCGTGATGCGCGGCACTGGTACATTCAGCCTTGAGCCACCGCTGAGTCTGAATCTCGACGCCGGTTGGCCGTTATTTAAAGAACAATCCCGAACGCGTGCGGAAATGCATTTCGCGCAGTTCAAGGAGGGACGTGGTCAACCGCAGACCCCCGCGCAAGTTACGGTCCCCGGTTTTGCTCCGGCAGGAACGCCGCCGCCACCTGAAAATCAGCTCGTGCGCGTTGAACCGGCAAAAGCGGTCACACCGCCGCCGATTGTTCAGGCACAGGCAAAAAACAAATCGGCCAAGGCGACGCCGACGCCGAAAGGAAAACTCGCGAAAGGCAAAAAGGGTTCTCCTTCGCCGGCCGCGAGCGCGTCCGCTGTCGCGCAAGCCTCTCCACCCCCGCCGGCACCGGTTGGTTTAGCGCCAATCGCGCAGAATTCACCGCCTCCGGCTCCGACCAAGAGTCGGCCGCCGCAACCCGCGTCGGCGCAATCGTCGCCTCCACAGATCGCAGTCGCGCAAGCCGTGCAAACTCCGGTCCGCGCCCAACCAGTTCAACCGCCCCAGAACGACGTCGGAACTTTGGCTTCAACGACCGGCGGTGGAACGTGGAAAACTTTTCCGGCCGGGAAAATGCCGCTCGGTCGATTGATTGCGACGAGCGATCTCAAAGAGATTGCTGATCAAGGAACGGGCGGCGAGCGAATTTATCTGAAAGGACAGTTCGTCGTGAATTTTTCGGATGCCAACCGCGCGGTGT
This sequence comes from Chthoniobacterales bacterium, assembly GCA_035257485.1. Classification (GTDB taxonomy): domain Bacteria; phylum Verrucomicrobiota; class Verrucomicrobiia; order Chthoniobacterales; family UBA10450; genus AV40. The sequence goes on along the minus strand of DATEWZ010000092.1, from coordinate 37,616 downwards.
TGCGTCCGCGCGGCAAGCTGACCGATTCGGTTTTGCATTTCGGCGCTGCCCCGACGCGAATCATCGTTGAGTTTCCGGCCGGCTACACGCCGCCGACGCGAGGATCGACCTTCAGTCGCGACGAAGCGCGCCCGCTCGAAATCACGGAAGTTCGCAAACAGGAAGACGGTCAGCTCAACGTTTTCGCGCGCGAAATTATGCAGTAGCTCGACCGTTACGGCGTCGCCGGAGAGCTTGGCGTTGGCGTTGGCGTGGTTGCCAGTCTCAGCGTTGGTGATTGAGTTGATGATGGCGACGGCGATAGCGATTCTAACGCGAAGGGATCTTCGTTGGTCGTGCTCTTCGATTCCAAAATCACTTTCCCGTCAGAGATCTCCAAGGTCTTGAGATTCGTTTCCCAAAACCAACTGGCGATAAGACTTCTGAACGATGGCAGCCGTCCGTATTTCCATTCCAGGACTTCGTCTCCCACCGGCCGGCCATTAACCATGATGCTGGTAATGCGCACGTCTTGCGGTCTTCCATCGGTTCCTGATTGGACGGAGCATTGCGCGTTGAGGTAGCGGCCGCGGAACCAGCGCCCTTTCGCCAACGGCATGCTGATTTGTAAATGGCCGGTGCTGCCGTCGATCGCCACGTAGGCGTTGCCGCGCAATTTCGGCTCGGATGCGATCAACGCGTTGACATCGTCAACCGACAGCTCAATGCGCGCGGACTCGTTTGCTTTTGCCGCTTTGTCAAAAGTGTCCCATCGGGCGCGAACTTCATTTTCCTCTTCAACGGTGGCGTGGCTTGTCGGAAGCGGTTCATGGTGCGTCGAAAAATATTCGTGCTTCTGCGCGAAATAATATCCCGCGACAAAAGAGAGCGCGAGGAGGATCACGAAGACGACGAGGATCAGACACCCTTTCACGAAGCAGCCGACTCCGTGACGTTGCGGCGGCGGTTCGATCCACGACGAGGTGCTGTTCATCGTTTCTTCTCCTTCTCGATTTTTTCCTGCGCCGACATCAGTTTGTCGTAAAGCGCCCGCAGTCCTTCTGAAATTGTTTTCGTTCCGGCGATCACCGGCATGAAATTCGTGTCGCCTCTCCAACGCGGCACGATGTGAATGTGCAAATGATCGGCCACTCCCGCGCCGGCTGATTCGCCGAGATTCAATCCGATATTGAATCCCTGCGCTCGCGCGACTGCGCGCAGCAATGCTTGCGCGTGCACAACCAATTCCCAAAGCTCGACGATTTCGTTTTCGCCCAACGACGCGAGATCGGCCGTTTTCTTGTACGGCACCGCCATGAGATGGCCGACTGAGTACGGGTAACGATTCATCATCAGGAACGCCGTCTTTCGGCGCGTAACGACCAGGTGCGCGGCGTCATCGCTCGCTCGCGCCGCGGCCATGAGGAATTCCATGTCACGCGGTTCCTTCTCGAAATATTCCACGCGCCATGGCGCCCAAAGCTTTTCGATCTCTTCTCTCGGGAATTCCTCAGCCATCTGCGGTGCGCGCGAGAGTAAAATGCTGCCCGCGAAAGTCGAGCCTTTTGCGCTTTTAGCGGGTCAACAAAACGTAATTCGGCCGACGCAGATGCTTGCGCGGAGCGGACTCGAAACGTTTGGAGACGCCGTGCAATTCACGAATGAAATCGAGGGTCTGATTTGCCGGGATTGCCAGGGCATCGATCTCGCCCTTGTTCCATTTCGCGATCGCCACGTCGGGTTTTAGAAAATGCGGACGCGTCAAATAAAGCGGCAGTCCTTCGTCCGTTGAGCCGACCGCTTCGTACCGCCAATGGTTTCTTGCCGCTTCTTCGCGCACTTGCCGTCCGAAGATCGACAACGCGTCGCGATGGTCGCGGTAACCGCCGAAAACTCTGCTTGATGCATAACCAATCGTAAACAAAATCGCGATCGATAATGTGGCGACGATCCATTTCGAGTTTCGCGCGCGCGATTCAACTGGGCTCAGAAATCCGGCCGTTTGTGCGGCAAGGAGCAAACAAAGCGGCGGAATGATCGAGAAAATCCGATCGACTCGTTTCGATGGAATGATCGACATCAATAAGAGTCCGCCGATGCTCCAACAAATTAGCCAAAGCGTTTCCGGAGAAATCTCACGCAACGCGTTGCGTAAACTCCAGCGGCGCGCGCGAAGATCGACAACCGCCAATCCGATCAGGACCGCGCTCCACGGAAAAAATTTGTGAAGCAGGTGCGGGATGTAGAAGAAAAACGATTGCGCGCGGTGCACATGAGTGCCGACTTCGCTGAAGCGCGCGAGAAATTCACGGACCACGACGAGCTCGTAGAACCGCGGCACCCAAAGACAGCCGGCGATGACCCACATCAAAAAAATCGCGAGCGATGCGAACCACGGCCACCAAGCGCCCCACGCTTTTGCGTTTTCGCTTTTTCGAAGGATAAACTGACACGCGACAATTCCCGGCAACAGAAATGCGTAAACGATCGGACCCTTGATCAACATCCCGGCCGTCAGCAGACCGAACATGATCCAGCGCTCGCGTCTCGACCACGGTTCACGCGTGCGAGTTTTTTCCCAAATCAAAAGTCCGATCAGAAAAATAACGAGCGCGAGCGGCATGTCCGAGCGCACGAGGGTTGCGAGCCGCGCGCTCAACAAGTTGAACCCGAACGCCGCGAACGCGATGAGCCCCGCAACGTTTCCGTATGCACGCGAGCCATTTCGAAACAGCAGGAAAGCAATCAGCGCGGCGCAGACAAATGACGGCAATCGCCACGCGATGTCCCACGATCGCGTGACCTCAAAAACCGCGGCCGACATCCAACCGGTCAGCGGCGGTTTAGTGGCAAGACCTTGGTCGTCCGAGGTGCGTTGATAAAACCAGTGCCCCTCGGTCACCATTTCGTATGAGGTCCAGGCTTGCTTCGCCTGGTCGTAATCGTCGAGCTGCCACGGCAAATTCGTGATCGAAAACAAAACGATCATGATCGCAGCGAGCGTCCAAAATGTTCGGCGATCTTCGAGCAGGTTCATGTCGATCTAAGCGATTTCCGCGAGAATCGCCTGCGCCGCCCGCGCGCTCGCGCCTGATTCGCCGAGCAATTTCTCGATTTTGTCGAACTCCCAGATCATTTGCTGACGGACGTGTGAATCGTCGATCAATTGCGCGACCGCTTTGGCAAGCTCGGTCGGCCGGGCGCGATGTTGGATGAATTCGGGAACCATTTCTTTGTTCGCAAGAACGTTCGGCATTCCAAGAAATTTCACTTTTACCAAAAGCCGCCCCGCGACGTAAGTGGGCCACGCCACTTTGTAAATCAGCGCGAAAGGCATTCGAAAATATGCCGCCTCGAGCGTTGCGCTTCCGGATGCAACGATTCCGACGAACGCGCGCTGCATGATTTCAGACGCCTCGCCCACCTTGATCTTGAACAAAGATGGATCGTGCGGATCCAACATCGAATCGATTTGCCGCGCGAGATCTTCAGATGCGGCCGCAATTTCAAAACGCAGATTCGGTTTTGATTTTCGCAACACCCGCGCGGTCTCGATCAGGATCGGAAAAATCTTTCGGATCTCGCGCGCGCGACTTCCTGGAAACAACCCGACCAGGTTCGCGTCTCGCTGAATGCCTGCGACGCCGGAGGTCCGAGCCGGACTGACGTTCGGCGAAGGCGGGCCGACCTTCTTCGCGGCCAAGCGCTCGATCATTGGATGCCCGACGAAAATCGCGCGCAACCCGCTTTCGTTATAGAGATCAGCTTCGAACGGAAAAATGCAGAGCATCAAATCGAGCCAGCGCGCCATCTTCTTGATTCGGCCGCGGTTCCAGGCCCAAACCTGCGGGCTGATGTAGTAGATTATTTTTTGTGAAGGTGATCTTTTTCGGAGAGCGCGTGCGAGTCGCAAGTTAAATCCCGGGTAATCGATCGGCACAACCGCGTTCGGTTTGCTTTCCGTGATTTCGCGCAGTGTTTCTTGAAATTGTTTTCGGAAATAACCGTAATGCTTGATCACCTCCCAAAGTCCGAGCACGCCCGACTTGTCGATCCAGTTATTGAAATCCGCACCCGCGACCGATTTCATTTGCGGTCCGCCCCGTCCAATGAATCGAAGATCGGCATCCGCGCCGCGCAACGCCCGCATCAACGCCGCTCCGTGATTGTCCGCGCTTGCCTCGCCCGCGACGAAGTAAATGATTTTCAAAGCCAGTGACCCGCCTTCGCTCCGCTACGGCGTGGCAGGCAAGTGACGCGTGACGAGTGACAAGCAAGAGTCACGGATTTTGGATCTTCTTCGTAATCTGGACGGCCAGCTCGAGCGCGGCCGTCGCTTGAAATCCGGAAACCTTCGGCTGTCGCCCCGTGCTGGCGCATTCGATGAACGACACGAGCTGTTGCTTCAACGGTTCGTCGCGCTCGATTGGAACTTTGTCGCGCGTGATCTTGCCGCCCTCGCGCCGATAGATCTCGCCGCTTTGTTTTTCGTAATCGAGCGAGAGATAAGCGTCTTCCTGGAAAACGCGGATCTTGCGCATTCGCTCAGGGCTGATCCGGCTGGAAGTCACGTTCGCGACACAGCCGTTTTCAAAACGAATCCGCGCGTTGGCGATGTCTTCGCTCTTGCTCAAAACCGGAATGCCGACCGCATCGATGCTTTGCACGGAGGAGCTGACGAGATGCAAAATGATTTCCAGATCGTGGATCATCAGATCGAGCACGACGCCGATGTCGGTGCTGCGATTTGGATAAGGCGAAAGACGATGCGCCTCGATAAATCGCGGATGGGTTAGGCGCGATTCGAGCGCGCTCAAAACGGGATTGAACCGCTCGACGTGGCCGACTTGCAGGATCAATTGATTTTTCGCCGCCAGTTCGGCCAGCTCGGTCGCGTGTTGCGGATTTTCGGCGATTGGTTTTTCGACGAGCAAATGCTTGCCCCGCTGCAGCAGCGGCAGCGCGATTTCGTGGTGCGAGTTCGTCGGCGTGGCAATCGATGCTGCGTCCACCATCTCCGCAAATTCGTCGAGCGATTTCGCGGCTGTGCCACCGTACTTTCGCGCGATTGAATTCGCGCGGCCAGGATCGACATCGTAGATCGCGGTGAAATCCGCCACCGGCGCGATCTCGGAATAAATTCGAGCGTGATTGGTTCCGATGTGGCCGACGCCGACAACGCCGACGCGAAGTTTATTCATTGGGCGATGTTTTTCAGAAACCAGTCGTAGGTGCGCGCGATGCCGTCACGAAGCGGAATGGTCGGTGTCCAGCCGAGCGCGCGCAACTTGGAAACATCGAGAAGTTTTCTCGGCGTCCCGTCCGGTTTGGTCTTGTCCCAGGTAAGATCGCCATCGAAACCAACCATCCCGCGGTGGCCGGCGATGAAGATCTTATCTGTCTTTTGAATCGGCATCAGCGCTTTAGCATTTCCTTTCCCGCAGTTTTACGCAATCCTCAGTCCGTGCAAAGAAAGCAAACCCGACTGGCCGTCCAAAAGACTTACAAACTTTTCGTTGGCGGCAAGTTCGTCCGCGGTGAGAATGGCCGCGTTCTTCCGGCGCGCGGAAAGGGTGGCGCGTTGCTGGCCAATTTCTGCCGCGCGTCGAAGAAAGATTTGCGCGATGCCGTCGTCGCCGCGCGGGCGGCCTTTCCGAACTGGTCGAAACAAAGCGCCTACTTGCGTGGCCAGATCCTCTATCGCGCGGCCGAGATGCTCGAGATGCGCCGCAGCGAGTTGCAAAGCGAGATCGCGCGCTCGAACAGCAACACAAGATCGACATCGTCATCGGAGACGACGCTCGCGATCGACCGGTTGGTGCATTACGCCGGCTGGACCGACAAGTTCACCCAGATTTTTGGCGCGGTGAATCCGGTCGCCAGCTCGCACTTTAATTTTACCACGCCGGAACCAACCGGGGTCGTCGTTGTGATTTGTCCCGACGAACCGCCGTTGCTCGGGTTCGTGTCGCTCGTCATGCCGGTAATCCTGAGCGGCAATTGCGCGATCGTGCTTGTTTCCCCGACCAAACCGCTGCCGGCGCTCACCTTTTCGGAGATCATCGCCACGAGCGATTTGCCGGGCGGCGTGATTAACGTGCTGGCGGGCGATCGCGCCGAGCTCGCGCCGCACATCGCGACTCACATGGACGTTAACGCAATTGTTGATGGAAGTGGCGACCCGAAGATCGGCGCCGCGCTGCAACGCGGCGGCGAATTGAACGTGAAGCGTTACGCCCGCCGCGACCTTTCCGAAAATGCCTGGCGCGGTCCGGACGCCGAAAATCCCTACTGGATTCTCGACACGGTCGAGATGAAAACGGCCTGGCACCCGATTGGGCTGTAGTCCGAGCCGGGCTGGCCTTTCGCCCGCACTTGCGGGCGATTAAGGGCAGCCGTCCTACCCACACGGACTCCCAACGGCACACATCCAAGTCCGACCAGCACAAATTCCACGCTACAGACCTATATGATATCTTTTCTTAGAAAGGCACAATGACAGGCGCGAATATTGCGTCGCCTTTCACTGAAAGACACCTTCGCATGAGATTCTTGCCTTTCCTTGAAAAACGGGGTAAGCGTCCTCGCAAATGCCGCGGCTAATTACCCAGCGGAAATCGCGCCGCCCGGTCCCGCCGTGCGGCCGATTAATTCATTATCGCGCGCCGCATTCCCCTTTTCAGAAACTGATCGATTCCGCCCGCCACCGGCGGCGAATTTCGGTGCGCGAACTCGCCCGCCGAATCCGAGTTTCGCAGTCCACGCTTTGGATTTGGCTTCATAACGAGAACGGTTTCCCCCATCCCAAGGCATTTAAATCGGAGCATCTCGAACGCCTCGGCCGGGCGCTTAGCATTTCGAAAACGGCCATGCAACGCGCGATTGACGCCTCGCGTCATCTTTATACCGCGCGGGAAAAGCCGACGCCGCATGCCGCGCTCGACGCTTTTCAAAATTTCATCGACATCCTGGAGCACGACCGGCGGCAGACCGTTTCGCGCAGTTATGTTGTGAACCTCGCGAAAAGATTGTACAGCGGAACAAAGCGGCGATAAACGGCCGGTTTTGGCACGCCTCGCGCTGACATTTTGCCAATGCACGTTTCTTCGCTCATCGAGAAAAAGCGGGACGGCCATCCGCTGACGACCAAGGAAATCAAGAGCCTGGTCGAAGAATTCACGCTCGGCGAGATCCCGGACTACCAGATGAGCGCGCTGGCGATGGCGGTTTATTTCCAGGGAATGTCCCCCACGGAAACGTATCACCTGACCGACGCGATGATGCACAGCGGCCGGGTGTTGAAATATCCGGAAGATTCGCCACCAAAGATCGACAAGCACTCGACGGGCGGCGTGGGCGACAAAGTTTCGATTGTGCTCGCGCCGTTGCTGGCCTGCGACGAAGTCTGGGTGCCGAAGATTTCCGGACGTGGTCTCGGAATTACCGGCGGAACGTTGGACAAACTCGAAAGCATACCCGGTTTCAACGTTCATCTCGACGAAAAGCGCGCGCTCAAACAGCTGGAAAAGATCGGCCTCTTCATGATCGGCCAGACCGAGGACATCTGTCCGGCCGACAAAAAGCTTTATGCGTTGCGCGACGTGACCGGCACCGTGCCGTCCCAACCGCTCATCGTGGCGAGCATCATGAGCAAGAAGCTCGCGGAAAATCTCGATCGGCTGGTGCTCGATGTGAAATTCGGCAGCGGGGCGTTCATGAAAACGAAAGAGGACGCGCAAAAGCTGGCCGACGCTATGAAGAGCGTTGGCGAATCGATGAAAGTGAAGACGTCCTATCTCCTCAATCCGATGGACGAGCCGCTCGGGCGCACCGTTGGAAACGCGCTCGAGATTGCCGAGTGCGTAGAAATTTTGCAGGGCGGCGGTCCACCGGACCTGATCAAGTTAATTGTCGATCTTGCCGAGAAAGTCTCGGAGACGCCGCGAGCGCAACTGGAGAAACGCCTGAAGGACGGAACCGCGTGGAAGAAATTTGTCTCGCTCGTTTACGCCCAGGATGGCGATGCCACGCTGCTCGAAAAACTTCTCGAGCAACATCGCGCGATAATCATCGAACCGTGGAAGGCGAAATCTGCGGGCAAGGTGAAGAAAATCGACGCCGAATTGATTGGTCGCGCGTCAGTTCAACTCGGCGCGGGTCGTCAAAGAACAGACGATCCAATTGATTTCGCGGTCGGCTTTTCGAAAATCAAAAAAGTCGGCGAGGCTGTCGATCTTGATGAGCCGCTCTTCATGATCCACGCGCGCAACGAGCGGTCGATCGTGAACATCACTCCCCTTCTCGAAAAAGCGGTCGAAGTGGGCTAACGAGAACAAGCTGAGCCACGGCTGACGGAACCGAGATCAGCCGCCATAGGGCAGTGTTGAAGTCATCATCTGGAAATTTTACCGCGGGTCAGACATTGGCTCGAGCGACTGGTTAGACCGCCTGCTAAACAACTCGCTGGTGGGTGGTAAAAACATCATAGCTGTGACTGCACCGTAGAAGCCGTGTTGCAAAAAGCGTATCGCTCCAAAGAAGAATGGAAGGTGAACGCTGAGATGAAGACGGCTCCTATGAAAACTGTCCAAAACAGCGATTACAAGGATGACTAGGAAGGCCATTCGCGCCCACCGCTGATAAAACCACAAGCCGATCAATGGCACTAACAGCAAAACACAAACGGCAATCGCCATTCCAAGAACAGCGGCATGCGGTATAGTAGTATCGAGGGCGCCAAGCTGAGGTAGTGCCAACACGAGAAGAAGAAGCTCAAACATGGCGAGCAGCAAAAGTAATCCGCGGAACACAATCGGTGCGCGCATTACGTCTAACGAGAATTAGGCAAAGGTTTTTCGTCTAGCACAAATTGTTATTCGTCTTCGCACAGACGGATAGTCCAGAAGTCGTCGGCGAGGTTGTGGTCGGGATCGAGATAATCGTAGGGCATGGTGAAATAGCCTTTCATTCCCCAATCGGTGTCCCACGAATTGCGGATGATGAATCGCTTCGCTGAGTCATCGTAACCAACGGCCATGACGGCGTGGCCGCCCTGAACTTTTTCTTTTGGGACAGGCAGATTGAGAACGCCGGTCTTCGCGACCTCGGCCGATTCGAACCCCGCGTAAACGGTGAAGCCGAACACGAACGGAAATCCGTCGGCGAGACAGGTGCGCATTTCATTGAGCGAGCTAAGGCGATGATAGGAAATGATCACATGTTTCTTAGCGGCGGAGTAACATTTTGCCGCCGGCTTTCTGGTAAACTGTCTCGCGTGATACGGCCAATCCGCTTCCGGACAAACGCCTTGTTTGGCGAGCGATTTGATTCCGTCGCGCAGAAATGCGCCGCTGTCCTGTTTGATCGTTCCTTCGATCGCGCGCTCATTGTAGTAAACAAAGAGCCGGCTAAGATCGACAAACTTGCCGCCGTCCTTGAGCTCGAGAAACTCGAGCGCGCCGACGAGCGCGTGCGCGGTGCAACTCCCGATGTCGCCCTGATTTTCAATCGGCGGACATTTTTTCCGGAGATCGACCTTGCTCGGCAATTTCGCGATCCGCGGTTTGATGACTGAGTAAGCGAAATCGCGCTGGTCGGGAAGATCCGGCAACCAACCGTACCATTTTTGTGAGCGAGTGTTGATCCTAGGCATCGAAGAAATCCCTTTTCGTCGGCCGTTCGCTGGGGGCTATGTCACCGCCGGACAAAGGTTCGCGCTATCAACAATGTGCTCGACTTGCGTGAGCATCAGATTCGCCTCCGGCCGAACCTCAGCGGCACGATTGATGATTGGTCCCCAATGTTTGCGAATGTTGCGCAAGCCGACAGCGGTGAATTCCGCGGTAAAGGCGGGACATTCCTTACACAGCTGTTGAAAATCTCTGCCGGGACCGGTCCCAAAGTATTCCCAATCTTTCGCGGTGCAGGGAACGCCTTCCCGGAACACTTCGACAAAGCCGCTCGTGCGTTTAGGCAGGTATTGCTGAAAAAGTTGCGGAAGAAGCGGGCTCGCGACGCGCGCATCAAAGCTGACTTGAAACATTCCGGCTTCCGCGGTGTCGGCGCCGGTGTTGCTGGCCGACCGGTCACGGCCTTCGCAATATCGGCCCGAGCTTTCACGCATACCGAGCCCAATGAGCAGAACGAACAAGTGTCGCAATGTGTTTACACCGTCGGCTTCGTTGCTCATGCCGACGCTTTGGAAAATTTGCGCATACCACGCGAGGGCATCTTTTGCCGCGTTCCCGGTATTCGCTTTGGCCATTTCGAGCGCGAATGGATCGCCTGCCTTTAGTTTGCAATAGACTCTCGCATAAACGAGCGCCATCCCTTTGATGTAGCCGCGAGGAGCCGTTCCGCGGTTTTTCCAGGAGTAACCGGCGATCGCCGAATTGCCAGCCATCTGAACGATCGCGTCGTAAGCATGCGGCGCAGCCGGCGCAGCAATCGGCAACAAAAAGCGATGCGACGACCATCCGGTCAGTCCATTCGTTTTGATTTTGTACCAGTTCGAATCTTTGGAGGAGCCGATCCAATCAACAACGTCGCCCTGGTTAAGCGAACCGATGATCGCACCCTTTATCGAACCTGATTTTCTAACATTCAGTCCATCGACCGTGACTTTTAGTTTTCCGCGAGATGCTGGAGGCATAGAAAATCGGCGCTCTACCGGCCGCCTTCAAGATCGTTGTCTACGCCCGGTAGCGGGGTGAAAGCGATAAAGCGCGGCTGATCGACCTGCACGCCGCCCTCGATCACTTTGTATCCTTTCGCGCTCAAGTTGGCGATCTCTTGATCGGATAATTTATAATCGGCCGAGCCGCCGCCTTCTTTGTTTTGTTTGAAGTAATAACGGATGCTGTCGGTCCAGATCGCATTCTGAACGACGACGAAATTGCCTTTGCGCAACGATTCGCGGCAATTCGAATCGAACTTCCCTTGCTTTGCGGCGACGAGGCGGTGCCAATCCCCCTCGCCTTTCGGATTGGCTTTCCAAGCGTTGCCGAATTGAATGTCCACGTTCGTCACGCTCTTCAAATTCAAAGACGCTCCGATTTTGTTGGCCGCGTCCAAAGTCCAGCCGCCCTTGCCGTCAATGTCGTAACCGGAAACTCGTTTGCCGCTGAACAAACTGACCGGCGATGCGTTCTTCCGCTCCATTGCGGCGCGAACACCGGCCGGTCCGATCAACTTATTGGCGGGATAATAATACTCCTGCGTTTTACTGGCGCGCAGAATTGTTCCCGGCCCGAATTTGTCCCAGTCCTTCACATTGCGCGGATTTCCGACCGGCTGGTAATAAGCGACATAACCCTGCCTCCGAATTGCAGACTGATAATCGGGCATTTCGGAATCGAAGGCGCAACCGACGAGAGACAAGGGAACAATCGCGAGGAGGACAAAGTTCTTTTTCATAGGGGAGATATTTCAGTCGGGGGAGTGCTTGCCGCTATCAATACGCCTTTCGATCGCTGACGGTCGAGCAAATTCCTAGTCTCTTTGATCTTGCTGAAATCGCTTGTCGGATTTTGTGATCAGCAACGCCTGCCCTACGATTCAAGAATTCGTGTAATTCGCGGCTAAAATTGATTGAGATTAAGAGAGAAGCGATCGATTACCGCGGTTGCTGACGCTCCGAGAGAACGGTAAGATATTGCTTCCCTGAATGATCACGAAAGCGAACGAGACGTTTCAATTCGACCAGATTGACGATGTCGTGAGCGATATCGCCAAGGGCCGCATTGTCATCGTGACTGACGACGCCGATCGCGAGAACGAAGGCGATCTGGTGATCGCGGCCGAGAAAGTGACGCCGGAAGCGGTGAACTTCATGGCGATGCACGGTCGCGGTTTGATTTGTGTTCCGATTTCGAACGAGCGCGCGGAGCAGCTCGGATTGAGACGAATGGTGACGCGAAATCGCGAATCGCAGCGGACCGATTTCACCGTTTCGGTGGACGCAGCGCGTGGAGTGACGACGGGCATCAGCGCCTACGATCGCGCGACGACAATTCTCGCGCTCGCGAATCCGCATTCATCGCCGGAAGATCTCACGCAGCCCGGCCACATTTTTCCGTTGCGCGCTCAAGACGGCGGCGTGTTGCGACGCGCGGGTCACACGGAAGCGGCGGTCGATCTTGCGCGCATGGCCGGACTCCAACCGGCAGGCGTGCTTTGTGAAATTTTGCACGACGACGGAACGATGGCGCGTTTGCCGGAGCTGATGGAATTCCGCAAGAAACACGCGCTGAAGATTTGCACGATCCAAAGTTTGATCGCGTATCGACGTCAGCGGGAAAAGCTGGTCGAGCTGGAGCAGATTATTAAACTGCCGACCGATTACGGCGATTTCGATTTGCACATGTATCGATCGCTGCTCGACGGGATGCATCATCTCGCGCTCGTGAAAGGTAAGATCGACAAGGACAAGCCGACGCTGGTGCGGGTGCACAGCGAATGTCTCACCGGCGATGTGTTCGGTTCGCGACGGTGCGATTGCGGGAATCAATTGCATGCGGCGCTGCGCCAAATTTCCGAGGAAGGCAACGGCGTGCTGGTTTACATGCGTCAGGAAGGTCGTGGGATTGGGCTGGCGGCAAAAATCCACGCCTACAAATTGCAGGAGCAAGGACTCGACACGGTTGAAGCCAATACAAAGCTCGGGCTTCCGGCCGACCTGCGCGATTACGGATTGGGCGCGCAAATTCTCTTCGATCTCGGCGTCAGACAATTTCGGTTCCTGACGAATAATCCCAAGAAAGTCGTTGGCCTGGAAGGTTATGGGCTGGAGATGGTTGAGCAGGTGCCGATTCGGTGCGAATCGAACCCGCACAACGAGAAGTATCTCGCAACCAAGAAGACCAAGCTGGGTCACTTGCTCTAATCAAATCAGGAACCGCCCTGCCAACATCAGGTAAGGGGGCTTTCGCCCATTATCTAGAGAGCTTCGGCGTCCAGAAATCGAAGATTTTCCGATTTCTCATTTACCGACGCCTCAACCTACCTATGAAAAAAAACTCCCGCACCTCGGCGGCCCGTGTCCTGACCGGCCTGCCGTTTCTCTTGGTCAGTCTCTTCCTGCTCACTATGGCAATTTCCGATTTGCCCGCGGAAAACCGCACAACGGCGAACCGCCTGGTCAACTCGAGCGATATTTCCCAGACCCAATCGCAATCGGGCCAGCCGGTAACGGGAAGCAACTTCCGCGAGGACGTCACCATCAACGGACAGATCAACAGCTCGGACATCTCGTTTGTGCAATCCAAGTCGGGCACCGGCCTACCGTAAGATCGACATAAACAGACCCGCGTTGATGAGACGGGACACGTGAGCTATATCTTCCGACCTGTTTCATGAAACGAGCCCTTCCGTTTATCATCGTTATCGGAGTCGGCCTGATCACGCTTGGCAGCGCCGCGTATTTTTACAAAACGAAACATCCCGGCGGTACGCCGCTGAAGATTACTGAAAAGGACGCGTCGGGCGCCACCGTGCACGTTCTCGGGCCGGAAAAAGCGACCGTCACCATTGAAGAGTTCGGGGATTTCCAATGCCCGCCCTGCGGAAGGCTTTCCGAGCCGCTCAACGATCTCCAAAAGAAATACAACCTCCGTCTCATCTATAGAAATTTTCCGTTGCCGATGCACGCCCACGCGCGCGAAGCCGCCTGCGCCGCCGAAGCCGCCGGCAGGCAGGGAAAATTTTGGAAGATGCACGACCTGCTCTATAGAGAACAGGAAGTTTGGAGCCGTTCGAACGATGCGAAGGCCCTCTTCAACGCTTACGCCGGAATGATGGGGCTCGATCTAAGCCGTTTTCGAAGCGATCTCGAAAGTCCCGACGTTCTGGAGAAGATCGACAAAGATCAGCAACGCGGCACGGCCATCGGCGTGAAAACGACGCCGACAATTTTCCTGAACGACGAAGCGGTTTCGCCGGAGAACACCAACCCGGACAAGTTGCCGGAGTTGGTCGAGAACCTGGTCAAGAACACGAAGCCATCGTCGTGAAATCACAGGCCGTGGCAGGATCCACATCAAACCCTTCGCGTGTTCAGACAATTTTCTACACCATCGCCGCGCTGATCGCGCTCGTCGGCGTGGCCGAAGCGACTTACCTCACGGTGATGTTTTTGTCCGGCGAAACGGCGGTTTGCGGCGGATCCTCGGATTGCTCGCAAGTTTTGGGCAGCTCCTACGCAAAGATCGGTCCGATTCCGTTGAGCGGGCTCGGCGCGTTAGCCTATTTTAGCGTTTTCAGCTTCGCCATCTTTGCCGTTTTCGGTTACGCGCTCGCGCGAAGATTTTTCAACTGGGCGGTTCTGGCGATGTTCTGCATGACTCTTTGGCTGCTTTACGTCCAGGCTTTCCGGCTCCACGCCTTCTGCCGCTACTGTTTGTTTTCCGCAGCGCTCATTTTTCTGCTGACAGGTTTGGTCGTGGCGCGTCCGGCGGGTGAACGAACTTAACTTTATGATTACGCCTTTTCTCAGATCGACCTCACAGGTCCTGACGATTTCTCTGGCAATCATTTCCCTCGGCGCTACCGCCGGGTGCAAAAAACCTAGGACAGCGGAGAACGAATCTTCCCCACCCTCGAACCGTCCGAAGATCGATGCCTGCGGTTTGATCACCAAGGACGAGATCGAGAAAATTCAAGGTTCGCCGATCAAGGACGTCAAAGGCAGCGAGAATTCCGATAATAGTTATCGGATCGCGCAATGTTTTTACACGGCCGAGACGTTCAATAAATCAGTTAGCCTCGCCGTGACCCAAAGCAATCCCGGTTCGCCAAAGGCGAAAAACCCGCGGGACTTTTGGAAGCATTCGTTCGCGCGTTGGGCGGATGCGGCCGCAGGCGGAAAAGAAGAAGAAGAGGAAGAGGGCGACAAGCGAAAGAAGGAGAGTTTGGAAGAGCACGAAGAACGCGAGGGAGATCAACCGCCGAAGAAGATCGACGGTGTTGGCGATGCCGCCTATTGGACCGCGAACCGTATGGGCGGCGCGATCTATGTTTTGAAAAACGACGTCTTCATCCGCATCAGCGTCGGCGGACCGGAGAGCGAAGAATCGAAGATCAACCATTCCAAGGCGTTGGCCGAAAAGGCGCTCTCTCGTTTGTAGCATTGGCGGGGTCTCCCTCGTCACTCGTCACTTGTCACTCGTCACTTGTTGAAGCATTAAAGGGCGATGTCGAACTTGATCGTCCCTCGTCCGCGCACCGTTATTGGTTCCGGCGGATCGAAAAAACATTTCGCAATTGTCGCCAGTCAATTTAACGCCGCTTACGTCCAGGGTTTAATCGATCACGTCACCGCGGAGCTACGGCTGCTCGCGCCCGGCGTCACCACTTCGCTCATCCAAGTTCCGGGCTCGTTCGAAATTCCGGTCGTCGTTCGCGAGCTCGCCTCGCGAAAACGTGGCGACGTTATCATCGCCATCGGCGTTATCTTGCAGGGCGAAACCAATCACGCCGAAAATCTCAGCCGATCTGTAACCGACGCGCTTCAGCGCATCGCAATCACTCACGGCCTTCCCGTTATCAATGTCGTCCTCAACTTCGCTGATGAAGAGCAGGCGCGCGCGCGATGCTTGGAAAATGAAATCAATCGCGGCACCGAAGCGGCGCGGGCCGCAGTCGAGATTTCCAATGTGATCGCGAAACTGCGGAACAAATAGTATGGGAAAGCGGCATCGCGCGCGAGAAGCGGCCATTCAATATCATTTCTGGCGCGATCTCCAGCGCGGCGAAACTCCGGAACGGATCGACGATTTTTGGGAATTCTGTCCCGTGAAGCCGGGCGTGCGCGAATTCGCCCAACCGCTGATCGAGGGCATGGTCGAGCACCTCGCCGAGATCGACGAGCGGATCAAAAAATATTGCGAGAACTACAACTTGAACCGCATCTCGGCGGTCGATCGCAACGTCCTCCGGCTCGCGATCTACGAAATGCTCTATCGCGACGACATTCCGCCCGTGGTTTCAATCAACGAAGCGATCGAGCTCGCGAAAACATTTGGCGGCGCTGAGTCGGGCGCTTTCGTGAACGGAATTCTCGATCGCATTCGCAAAGATCTCGACCGCCCCGCGCGCGAGCCTGTTCGCAAGGAATGAAGCTTCTTGAAGCGCTGGCGCAGCAGTTCGCCGGCAAACCGATTGATTGGGATGAGCTCGAGCATGCGCTCATTCGCGCCGATCTCGGCGTGCCTCTCACAACGCGAATCATCGAACAGCTTCAAGAACGCGAAGCGTGGTCGCTGCTTGGAATTTCCGATGTGATCAAAGTCGCGCGCGAAGAAATTTCGAAAATCCTGCCGAAAGAAACAAAGTCGATCCAGCGCGCTTCCGGAAAGTCAACTGTCATCCTCGTGGTTGGTGTGAACGGAACGGGCAAAACAACTTCAGTCGCCAAACTCGTGCATTATTTAAAGAATGGAGGGACCTCCTCCGAGTCGTCCCAAAAAATTCTTCTCGCGGCCGCGGACACCTTTCGCGCTGCAGCGATCGAGCAACTTGGGATTTGGGCGAAACAGCTTGGTGTTGAGATGGTCGCCGGTCAGTACGGGGCCGATCCCGCTGCGCTTTGTTACGACGCGCATCAAAAAGCCGTCAGCGACAAGATCGATTTCTTGATCTGCGATACCGCTGGACGTTTACACACCAAAACAAATCTGATGGCCGAGCTTCAAAAGATAAAACAAACGCTCGCGAAGAACGATCCAACCGCACCGCACGAGATTTTACTCGTGGTTGACGCGACAACTGGCGGCAACGCACTCAGTCAGGCGCGCGAATTTCATCAAGCGCTCGGATTGACCGGTTTGATCGTGACCAAGCTCGACGGCAGCGGCAAAGGCGGAATCGTGGTTGCAATTCAGGACGAACTCAAAATTCCCACCCGCTTCATCGGCACCGGCGAAAGGATAGAAAGCTTCGCACCATTCGACGCGCGTAAGTTTGTAGTCGAAATGTTGTAAGCCAAGATCGACATCGTGCCAGGAACAATACGAGAAACAGCCGCAGGCGAGGAGCACGTCGCGCCGGGAGGAATCAGCGGATTCATCGCGAAGTTCACCGTGCTCAAGAGCGCGCGGCGCGAGCTTTGGCTCACCTTCCTGATCAAGCTCCTGATATACACCGCGTATTCGATCACGAATAAAACATTGATCCTTTGGTTGTCGAAAGACCTTGGATTCAGCGATCAGGGGGCGAGCGTGATGATCGGGTCGATTTGGGCGCCGGCCATGACCATCTTCATTTTGCTGGCCGGTTCGGTGACGGACGCGATCGGTTTACGCCGCACTTTTTTTATCGGTGTCGCGATCTGCACGTTCGCGCGCAGCGTGATGGTATTAACCACGAATCCAGCGCTGGCGTTTGTTTGCGGCCTGCTGCCGCTTGCAGTCGGCGAAGCATTGGGCACTCCGGTTCTACTGGCCGCGACGCGAGTTTATTCCACGACCGCGCAACGTTCGATCGCATTCTCGATCATCTACGCGCTCATGAACGTCGGCTATTGGGTCGCCGGTTACGTTTTCGATTTTGTTCGATCGCTCGACCTGCACGTGAATATCGCCGGGTTTGAGCCGACGGTACACGAACAACTCTTTGCGGTAAGTCTGGCGCTCGAGATCCTGCTTTTTCCCACGATTTATTTCCTGCGGAAACGTGAAGAGCGGCAGCGTGAATCGCATCCGACAATTATGGCGACCGTGCGCGCGAGCGCGAAGCAAACGATCGATCTCTTTGGCCGTTTGCTCCGGCAATCGGCATTTTATCGCCTGCTCGTGTTCTTCCTCTTCATCGGATTTCTTAAAATGATTTTCCTGCTGGCGGATTACGTCTTCCCAAAATTTGGGGATCGCGAGATGGGATTGCACGCACCGGTTGGCAAACTGGTCGGAATCAACGCCCTTATTATTATTGTGCTCGCTCCGATCGTCGGCGCTATGACTCAACGCATAGCCTCGTATCGTATGGTCATTATCGGCAGTATTATTTGCGCGGCGGGTGTTTTTATAATGGCATTGCCGACGGATTGGTTCGTGCCGACTGCGAACGGACTGGTTGGCGGCTGGCTCGGCCACGGGTACCTAGGACTGACCGGAATGGTTCATCCGTATTACGTCATGTCCGCGATTTACCTGACGATCTTTTCCATCGGCGAAGCATTCTACTCACCGCGGGTTTATGAATATGCGGCATCGATCGCGCCGCCGGGCCAGGAAGCGTCATACGGTTCGCTCGCTTACCTTCCGTTCCTGTTTGGAAAACTTCTTATCACCAGCAGCGGCTGGTTGCTGGCCACGTTTTGCCCGGAAACCGGACCGCGCCATTCCGGAATGATGTGGTTCATCTTTGCCTGCGCCGCATCGGTCGCACCGGTCGGTTTGCTGATTTTCCGCCGTTACATCGAGGTCCACGAAGCCGGGCGCAGTGACTGAGCCGCGCGCTTCCAAATTGAACTTTCCTCAGCCATGGGCTGTCGTATTTTCACCTGTGATTCAATTACCAAAGCGTCCGCCGCCTTCCTCGCGTGGAATGTTGGTATTCTGCGCGGTGATATTTGTTGCGTTGGTCGCGGTCTTGATTTTTCTCAACCGCGCTCGCGGTCAGGCGCCGAGCGCTTCACCTGCCCCATCGACTTCTATGACAACTCCATCATCCACTGATCAAAGTTCGACCAAACCGTCCGCTGACGATTTGAAAAAGAAACTTACGCCCGAACAATATCGCGTGACCCAGCAATGCGGGACCGAGCCGCCGTTTCGCAACGAGTATTGGGACAACCATCGCGCCGGCATTTATGTCGATGTTGTCAGCGGCGAACCGCTCTTTACTTCGCTCGACAAATTCGACAGCGGCAGCGGCTGGCCCAGTTTCACCAAACCGATCGACAAGAACAACGTGACCGAAAAATCGGACCGCACGTTTGGAATGGAGCGGACCGAAGTGCGCAGCAACAAAGGCGATTCGCATCTCGGCCATCTCTTCGATGACGGCCCGACCGACAAGGGCGGCCTGCGTTATTGCATCAACTCCGCCTCGCTCCGGTTCATCCCGGTGGAGAAATTGAAGGAAGAAGGCTATGGCCAATACCTTCCGCTGTTCGAAAAGAAAAAATAATTTCACACGACGAACCGATTCACGCCAAACCGTTTCCGCGTTTGGCTGCGAATTATTTAAGGAAAGTTTGAAGATGGGCGGTGCTTGGCCCGTCAAAACACTAGGAACATTTCAGGGATTTTCGCGGCAATGCATCGGATCCGACAGAAGCGCTCGTCGCATTTAACCTTATGGCTCGGCTTGGCCGCAGCCATTGTCGTAATGGCTGGATTTCTGCATTACAGCAGCATCCTCGCCGGAAAAAAGAAATCGGGCGATTACAATTATCTCAAGTCGGTCCCGAGCGAATCCGTGTTGCACGCGAAGTTAAAAGACGAGGAATATCGCGTCATGCGGCTGGGTGAAACCGAGACCGCGTTTCGAAACAAATATTGGAACAACACCAAGCCCGGCATCTACGTCGACGCGATCACCAACGATCCCCTCTTTAGCTCGCGCGATCAGGTCGACAGCGGAACAGGCCGGCCGACGTTCACGAAACCGATTACGCCGGACGCAGTATTCGAGCAGGCCGACAATTCTCACAACATGCAACGCACCGAAGTGCGAGCAAAATTGAGCAACTCGCACCTCGGTCACGTTTTCCAGGACGCCACCTCGCCGACCGGTCAACGGTTTGCCATTAATTCCGCCGCCTTGCGTTTCATTCAAACGAACAAAATGCAGGACGAAGGTTATTCCGAATACCTCTCTCCGTTCGAAAAAAAGGAGTGACTTCGCTCGCGCCTTTTTGCTTCACTCTGAAGCGAGGTAGGCATGGACGAAGGCGCTCGAATCACACCCGGCGACGCTTCACGCGTAAGCATCGTCATCGGAATCATCATTGCGGTTATTGCGACGGCCGTGGTTCTATATTTCGTTTTTTTCGCGCATAGCGTGAAGGAAACGATGACCGGATTCGATCCAAACCGTCCGGTCCCTGATGACGCAACGTTGCGCAAACGCTTGTCCCCGGAACAATATCACATCGTGCGCGAGAACGGCACGGAGACCGCATTCAAAAATAAATTGTGGGACAAGTTCAGCCCGGGCATCTATGTCGATATCATCACCCGCGAGCCGCTCTTTTCCTCGGCCGACAAATTCGACGGCGGCACCGGTCGGCCGACGTTCAGCAAGCCGATCTCGAATGATTCGATCGTCCAGCGCGATGACAATTCCTACGACATGCATCGCATTGAAGTGCGGGCGAAGCGCAGCGACGCACATCTCGGCCATTTGATTCAGGATCCCACCTCGCCAACGGGCCAACGTTATGCCGTGAATTCTGCCGCCTTGTATTTTATTCCGACCGAAGAGATGGAAAGCGCGGGCTACGCGGCTTACAAATCGGCGGTGCCGCAGAGCGCCCAGAAATAATTCGGCGCCAACGCGTAAACGCTTGGTGCGACACTCGCAATCATCGCTACAGTTTCACGATGTCGATCCGCCGGACGGATGGCGAAAAATCCCACGAGACCTTAGGCCTCATCGCCGGGATCGCGTGCTTCACGACGTGGGGATTGATTCCCGTTTACTGGAAGCTCATCGCCGCTGTCCCGGCCACTGAAATTCTTGCCCACCGGTTCGTTTGGACGACGATTTTTTTCTCCACCATTTTGACCTGGCAGCGGCGCTGGCCGGAGCTGATCGCCAACGCGCGTTCGCCGCGCGCGCGAATTTTTTGCCTGACCGGCGGACTCGCGATCGCAACGAACTGGTTCCTTTTTATTTACGCAGTCAACATCGGCCACGTTGTCGAAACCAGTCTCGGCTATTTCATGACTCCACTGATGAACGTCCTCTTCGGTGCGATTTTCCTGCGCGAACGATTAACGCGCCCGCAACTCGCCTCCGTCCTCCTCGCCGCGCTTGGTGTTCTGAATCTGACTTTCGGTTACGGCCGCTTTCCGTGGATCGCGGTTTCGCTGTGCCTCACCTTCGGACTTTACGGATTGCTTCGAAAACAATCCGGCACCGCTGCGATCCCCGGCCTGTTCATCGAAACAATTCTGCTTGTGCCGTTCGCGGTCATTTTTCTTTTTTATCTCCAACATTCAGGCGCGCTCAATTTCCGCCGCGCCGGCTGGTGGTTGTCGATCTTGCTCGTCAGCACCGGCGTCGTCACCGCCCTTCCGCTTTTTTGGTTCGGCTACGCGACGCGCCATCTGCGGCTGATCACCGTCGGGTTCCTTCAATATCTCTCCCCAATCGGCTCGTTCTTTCTCGGCGTGTTCCTGTATCACGAACCGTTCACGCGTGAACACTTGGTCACGTTCGTCGTGATCTGGATCGCCCTCGTCATTTTCACCGCCGAAGCGGTATTGCGCTGGCGTTCGGCGCGAGTGCGCGAGATCGACACAATCGCGTTCGAAGCTTCGGCCCTCGATTGAGGTAGCCATTGGCGATTGAGGTCAAGCGCCGCTACCTTTCGCTACCCAAATGAAGGAAGACGATTTCCAATACGCGATTGAAAACACGCAGGTGATCCTCGCTCCTGAGCAGAAGATCGCCACCTTCGGTACCACCAGTTTTCGGTTCTATCTCATCTCCGAACTAATGGACCGCGCCAACGAAGTCCGCGTCCGCGACGGAAAAATTCACGCCGATCGACCACAAATTCTCACGCCCGAACATTTGAGTCGCCTCCTGCTCGAAGGTTTCGGCGAGAAAGCGCAGCGCTATGCCGATCAACTTCGCGAGCGGTTCCATAACATGGCCGTGCTGCGCTACGGATTTCAATTCCGCAAGACCGATGTAAGCGAACAAATGTTTCGCGATCCGATCGAGAACGTGATCGAGCGCACGAAATCGTACGTCCAACATCGCGACGATCCGCTCAGTGCAGTAATTCAGGGGGTGGACGACGCGTGGGAAGTTTGCCTCCTGAAGTTCACCATCGACATGATCGAGCGCTCCAGCGGCGGCAACATCGGCGACTTCCGCAAGCGCGGGCTGATTTGAAGTGCATCCCCTTGTAGCAACGACGCTGCTGTCGGGGATAATTTCCTTTGCATTGGTAAGCTGTGAACGAACAGCCAACGTCAAGCAGCCGAAGGCATACAATAAAGACGGGATTCAATTCCAATACCCTGACAATTGGAAAGTCACCGCAGATTCACAAAACGAATCGATGCGCCACCTTGTAATCGAAACACCGGGAGAAGCGATTTTAATCATTCAAGTTTTCACCGCTGACGATTCTGTTCCGATGAGCGATTTCGTGCGTGAATTCTCATCAAACGCGCAACAAAAGCTTCCACGTTTTGCAACCAGCACCGCGTCGACGTTTGGAGAGCCGGAGGAACGCGATGGATACAAATCGGTGAGCGAACAATTTTCAATCAAAGCTGTCGGCGAAGGTGTTCCGCATACACGTATCTATAAACAGAAGCGATTTGGCAGCAAAATGATCTACGTTGTGTCTCAGGTTGCCAGCGAAGAAGATCTTGTTGTCGCTGGCTTCGACCAGATCACATCTTCCCTGCAATACGACTCTCGCTGAACGACACCCGTGAAGCGACATCTCTTCGTTTCCTGATCTAGCGGGAATACCGTCGCATCAGTTTGAAGAACCGGATCGTGTCGCGCACCGGGTGAATGCTGCTCACCTCGTCGGAGTAAACGGTACTGATCGGGACCGACGCGATCCTGAAACCTTTGCGGCTGGCGATGATCAACATCTCGGTTTCGTAATCAAAACGCGCGGCGCCGCCGAGCAATTCGGGGATCAATTGTCGATGCAGCATGCGAAAACCGCATTGCGTGTCCGGAATTTCCTGACCGCAAACCGCGCTGATGCGATTGCTCATCCAGCGATTCACAACTCGTCGCACGAATGGCATCGATGAAAGATCGTTCATCCGCGTGCCTAGAATTAGTTTCGGTTCCTTCGCCGACAGCGCCGCCGTAACGAAGCGATCGATTTCTTCCGGTGGATGCTGACCATCGGCATCAAGAATGATCACGAAATCAAATTGTCGATCTAACCAATGGCGCAATCCAGTCTTGATCGTTTCGCCTTTGCCGTGGTTCTGTTCGTGAACAATCACCTCACCGCCAGCCGCGCGCGCGTTATCGGCCGTTTTGTCCTGCGATCCATCATCAACCACCAAAACGTCGTCGAGCTGCTGCCTCGTTCGGCGAACGACGTCGCCGATGTGCTTCTCTTCGTTGTAAGCGGGAATGACCGCCGCGACGCGTGGCTTATTCAACACCGATCTCCTTTTTCAATGCTGTCATATTGAGCGGAGCGAAACATCTCTGATCATTTAGTTTTCCTTAACGAAGCAGAAAAGCGGCCAGAGATTCTTCGCTTCTCTCAGAAGGACAATCAATCGCGGACAACCGGATGAAAATCGGCCGCGTGATAGGAGCTGCGTACGAGCGGCCCCGATGCGACGTGTTCGAATCCCTTTTTGCGCGCGATCTCGCCGTAGAGATCGAATTGCTCCGGTGTGATGAATTCCACCACCGGCAAATGGTTCGGCGTCGGGCGCAGATACTGGCCCATTGTCAGGACCTGACACCCGACCTCGCGTAAATCGTCCATCGTTTGGAAAATTTCCGGTTCGGTTTCGCCCAGCCCGAGCATGATGCCGCTTTTCGTGACCGTTTTTGGCGAAAGTCCTTTCGCGCGTCCCAAAACCTTTAGCGAAGTCCGGTATTTCGCGCGTGAGCGCACGAGCGGCGTCAGTCGCTCAACCGTTTCCATGTTGTGATTGTAAATTTCGGGTCCGGCATCGAGCACCGCCTGAATGCACGCGTCGTCTGCGTGAAAATCCGGAACCAGAACCTCTATAACAATCGACGGATCCGCTTTTCGAATCGCGGTGATAACGCGCGCGAAATGGTTAGCGCCGCCGTCCTGCAAATCGTCCCGCGCGACAGAAGTGATCACAACATGCTTCAATTTCATCCGCATGACGGCTTCGGCGACGCGTTGCGGTTCGTCCTCTTCGAGCGCGAACGGCTTCGCCGTTGTCACCGCGCAAAATCCGCAGGCACGCGTGCAACGATCGCCCGCGATCATGAAAGTGGCTGTGCCCTGGCTCCAACATTCCCAGCGATTCGGGCATTGCGCGCTTTCACAAACGGTGTGCAGGCGCAGATCGGAAATCAGCGCCTTGGTCGAAAAGAAAACCGGATTCGACGGCAAGCGGACCTTGATCCAGGACGGCTTGTGCGGCTGATGCAGGGCTGGATCGATTTTTGCGCAGGACATCGGCAACAAAGCTAGCGCAACGTCGCGGCGTTGAAAAGTCAGGGCGAACCGAGAGGTTTAGTCTCGATTGCCGGACCCTGCGCGATGGTGAACTTCACCACTTGGGCGAGTTTATCATTGATAAAAAAATCGAGCCGGTATTTGCCAATTGGCCAGGTTCGTCCGCCCGGTCGCGCTAAAAAAAATGAACTCTCCTGGTTTTGCTTTAAAGCCATCACCACCTTCTCGCTGATTTTGGTTTCTTTCGGATTGGCTTCGCCAACGTCTTCCGCGACAAAAACCGCACGAATC
Source organism: Chthoniobacterales bacterium (assembly GCA_035257485.1). Lineage (GTDB taxonomy): Bacteria > Verrucomicrobiota > Verrucomicrobiia > Chthoniobacterales > UBA10450 > AV40. The sequence continues at coordinate 13,018 of DATEWZ010000092.1, read as the reverse complement.
TTATCGCCGACCTCGAGCCCTTCGCCTTTCCAGAAGACGTTGATCTTCGGGACCTCCGAAGAGAATTGCGTCATCGGCGTGTGCTCTTTATTCGTCGACAAAAACGCCTTAATCAGCTTGAGGTTCTTTTGCGCACAAAGTTCGGGCGCGCCAGAGGCAGCTAGGACGCCAAACATCGCAATACACAAGGCGCGTCTCATTCCGTGATAGAACAGCAGTTCGCGCATCTTTTATCGATTCGCAATTGAAAAGGCTTGCCCACAGCGCGTTTTTTTCTCGGCCTTTCATCCTTCATCCCTCATCCTTCATCCTTTCATGAGCCAGGCTGAACGCGCGTTGTCGATCCTTCACGAATGGGTGAAATCCGAAAGCTTGCGCAAGCATTGCTACGCGGTGGCGGATTCGATGAAACATTTCGCACAACTTCGCGGCGAAGATGTCGATCTTTGGGAGGCGGTCGGACTTTTGCACGACATGGATTACGAAAAGCATCCGAACCTCGAACGCAGCGCAACAGAAGGTCATCCCTTCGTCGGCGTGAAATGGCTGCGCGAGAACGGTTGGAGCGAAGAAGTTTGCCACGCGATTCTTTCCCACGCCGATTATTCTGGCGTTGTTCCAGAAAGTCAGATGGAGAAAACGTTGCGCGCGGTCGACGAACTCAGCGGCTTTGTCGTCGCGGTCACGCTCGTCCGGCCAAGCAAGAACATCAACGACGTTGAACTTTCTTCAGTGAAGAAGAAAATGAAAGACAAGGCGTTCGCCCGCGCGGTCAACCGCGAAGAGATCGTTCACGGCGTGGAACAACTCGGCATGCCGCTCGAAGAAGTGATCACCAATGTGATCGCCGCCCTCAAGTCCGACGCCGCTCGACTCGGCCTGGCGGGCACGGCAGCTTAGTTTTGTTTTGACCTGAGACGGAAGTCGCAAAAAAAAGACCAGCGTGATCTATCGAGTAGGCGCGAATACTTCTTAGGCAAGGCTTTCGTTAGTTCCGTTACGACAGTCCGACGGAATTACGTCTCACCAGGGCAAGATAGCGAAGGCCTTGCTTCTTTATTTCCCGGACGATCTGACGGGACGGTGTTGTTTGAACAACGCCATGTGATCCTGCAGCTCCCGGGAATTCTGCCCAGCACCCGCAGCGTTCATCGCTTTCTCCTGATAACGAATTGCCGAATCATAGTCGCCCGACTCGGCGTAAGCCGCCGCGAGCGTATCGATCATTCCCGAGCTTTGCCACTTGATCATGTTGCACGCTTTCGTCGCGTCAGTGATCGCGAGTTTTCCATTGCGCAAGGAAGGATCGGGACACGTTGCGCGAATCCAGGCTCGCGTGTCCAGCGCGAAGGCGAAGGCCTCGATCCTCACGGGTTGCAGACGAATCACGTTGTCCAGGTCCCGTAAACTCGCCGAATAATTTCCGAGGTGCCTGTTCGCACTCGCTCGCAAGACCGCTGCCTCCACAAAAGTTGATTCCTGACGCAAAACTTCATTGCAATCACGGATCACTTCCTGCCATTTACGCTCCCCGGCTGATAATCTCGCGCGCCAAAAAATTGCCACCCACAAAGTTGGGTCGCTTCGGATCGCGCTATCGAAGTCGCGACGAGCAGTTTGAAAATTGCCGGCCCGCATCTCCGCGTCTCCCTGTTCCAGGACTTTGATTGCGTCCCAATTGCGACCGCGACCGCCGACAAAGTCGCTCAATTCCATTCCGCGTGCCGAAACCGCGCTTAGGGCAAAGACAATCGCAATAATCTGGAGGGAGCGCACGTTGTGATCTTTAGCATGCGAGCCAGCAATTCCACAAGGCCTGTCCTGAGCGAGTCGAATGGATCGAGATCAACGGCCGCCGCGCAGTGCCTGTGTAAATCGAACTAACTCGTCAGCGGCCTGCTCGATTCGCGACGCAACCTTTTTGTCCGTCACTTCGTCGCCGTCGAACGCGTCGCCGGTTGCATAAACGAACCGCGGAACGATGATCGTCCGAAAATCGAGCATCAGGCTGTTCGCGTAAGCCATCACCGCCATGTAGCTGCTATCTCCGCCGGCCGCGCAAAGAAAGCCAACCACTTTTTCTTCCCACGAACTGCCGGTGAGCTCGATCATGTTCTTCGCCGCCGCCGCCACGTCGTAATTGTAAACCGGCGCCGCAATCATGATCCCGTCCGCCGATTCAATCGCTTTGTTCAACTTTTGCGCCGCTGGATTGAGATAACATTTGTCCGCGTCGCAGAGCGGCAGGTCCAGCTCGCTGAGGTCGATCCACTCGCAATCGACTTTGCGCTTTTGTAGATGCTTGAACGCCACGCGTCCCATCCGGCGGCTGTTGCTGTCGGGATTTCCGCTGGTACTGACGACAAGATATTTCGGCATGCTGCTCGCATTTTACGCCGTCGCGCGAAATTTCAAATCGTCTGCGCGCTCGTGGCTCCGCGCTCCCGCTCTACGGCGTGAGAAAAACTTTTCCGGTGTAAGGATCTTTCACCGGTGTGCCGGGCGCAAAACCGCGCACATCGATGTAACCGCTGTTGGGCGAGAAAGGACTCATCACAAAACCTTGTTTGCCGGGCACGGGCGTTCCGTAGGGAAGATCGTCTCCTTTTTTAGAGGTCGCGCGGCTGGCCGTTCGGGTATTCTGTTGATTTGGCGCGCCGAGCCCACTCGCGCTCGCATCAGGAGTATTCGATCCCTGAGTCTGGTTGTTTGATGCGGTAGTCGAGGGGTTTTCGGTGGATGTCGATTGCTTGTGACCGCTGTGACGCGTTGATTTGTGCTGCGGCTGCTGGGGCCCGGTGAACGCCCGCTTGACGCTACGAAAAAATTTCTCGAACGGTCCTGGTTCGGCCGGGACAGTCTCCGCACCGATCAATAAGATCGATATTGTCAAAACGAGTCCCTTTCGCCAAAGCCGTCGCGCCTTTTTCATTTCGCCCAGTCGTTGTCCAACAACTCTAATGTTTCTTGGACGGCGACACCCCAGATTTTCATCATTTCTTCATCGCTTCGCTGATAAACGCCGCCCCAGTTCCCATCCTTCAGATACGCGCGGAGCGCTTTGGAATCCAGCTGGCGAAGGTGATTCATGTCCACTTCCGGCTTTTGTCCGGTCGGCATTTTGATTTTCGGCAACCGCGTCCACGGAAAATTTTCCATCCACGAGGCGTGGGACGCTACCGGATCGATCGCCGTGACCTGCGCCCAGGTTTTCGGCGCGTTCCACCAATCATGAAACTTTACGCGCACGCCCGGATGGTCTGCGATCCATTCGCCGGCCAAATTCCGCGCCGGCGCGTTTCCGCCGTGACCATTCACGATCAAGATGCGCTTGAATCCCTGCTCGCACAGCCCATCGAGAATCTCCCGGACGATCGAGAGAAAAGTTTGCACCCGCAGCGTGATCGTTCCAGGAAAGGCGCGGAAGTAGGGCGTGATTCCGTATGGCTGGACCGGAAAGACCGGCACCTTCGCAAGTTCGCCGACTTCAGTAGCGAGACGTTCCGCAAGAATACTGTCCACGCTCAAGCTGAGATACGCGTGTTGCTCCGTGCTGCCGAGCGGCAGCACACAACGATCGTCGCGCTTCAAATACTCTTCCACCATCATCCAATTCATCTCGCTGATGCGCATGATCTCGACCTTACTCAGAAATCTCGACGCGACGATTTCTTAATTCTTTCTTCTCCGCTCTGATTTGATAACGTGCGCGCCATGAAAATCGCCACCATCATCGCGCGTTTGCTTCTTGGCCTCGCGTTTACCGTGTTTGGGTTGAACTTCTTTCTCAACTTCATTCCCCAACCGCCGCCAGAGCCAGGACTCGCGGCCGATTTCTTTAAGGTATTCACGACGAGCGGCTGGGCCCACGTGATCGGCGGCGTTCAACTCCTGGCTGGATTGCTATTGTTGATCGGCCGTTTTGTTCCGCTCGCCTTAACAATGCTGGCCGGTATGATCTTCAACATCCTGGTGATTCATATTCTGATGGCGCCGGCCGGGATCGGACCAGGCATCGTCGTGGCCGTGCTCGAGATTTTCCTGATCTGGAGCTACCGGGCCCGCTTCGCGGGAATTTTGAGTCCCTGATTTAGCTCAGCGAGAAACAGATCGTTTCATTGGCCGCGCGATGGTTCGACCAAAAATTTTCTCCGTCGAACGTTAACGAGCGCGCCGCAAACGGGACCTTCGCAACGTCGGCAACGCCGGCAGTGTCGACGCGCGCGATCCACCACTGTTCTTCTCCCGGCTTCGCTCCACTTCGGAATCGCTCCGCCGTCGCCGGACCATTGGCGTACTGCGGACGCGGGACGTTTTCCGTTCCGCGTAACACGTAAAGCGCGCCGTTGGCAAATGTGTGACCGCAAATTTCTGCGCCTATGCCAATCTTTCCGACGATCTTGCCATCCTTATCCATTTTTAAAATGCGCTGCTGATACCATTGGCTCAGGTAAAGATTCTTTCCGTCGTAACTCACATACGAACCGGTGAGATCCGGGCAGGCAAACAGTTTCGTGAAGCCGCTTTTTGCGTCGTAACGATAAACGTAGCGGTCGTCGTTCGTGCCTTTGCCGATCGTGACCTGCAATGCGCCATTCGTCGCCACCGCCGCCCAAACGACTCCCGGTGGATCAACTTCCTCGACAATTTTCGACCCGTCGGAGTTGAGTTTGAAAATAAAACCGAGATCGCGCGAGCTGACCCAAAGTTGTTTGCCGTCCCAAGCCAATGCTTGCGGTGTGACTGTCGGCGACGGAATTCTTTTGCGCTCCTTGATTGCTGGAAGTTTCATGGTCGTCGATAACATCGGTCGTCTTTCGCGGTTTTCTACTTTGAAACTCGCTCGCTTCCCATGCTCGCTCGCTGCTACCCTCGCAGCTTTACCTTCTATGTCGCAATTCCCATTGCTCCATTCTAATTTTCGCTAAATGCACAATCCAGAGGACCGCAGTTTTCTCGGACATCCGCGCGGGCTCGGTTACATCGCGTTCACCGAAGCGTGGGAGCGATTTTCCTATTACGGAATGCAGGCGCTCCTGGTGCTGTTCATGGTCAATTATGTCCTGCATCCCGGCCACATCGAACACATCGCCGGCTTTGGTCCGCTTCGCCATTTGCTCGAAAGGATGCGTGGACCGCTCGACGTTCAACCACTCGCTTCGACCATCTTCGGTCTCTACACCGGTCTGGTTTATCTAACGCCAATCATCGGCGGATTAATCGCGGATCGCTGGCTCGGTCGAACCCTCACCATCACCATCGGCGCGTGTCTCATGGCAGTCGGACAATTTTTGGTCGGGCTCGATGTGAGCTTTCTTTTGGGACTCGTCTGCCTTTTGGTCGGCGTTGGTTGTTTCAAAGGCAATCTCGCCAGCCAGGTCGGATCGCTCTACGCGACGGGTGACAACCGCCGCGCGGACGCGTTTCAAATCTATTACATCTTCATCAACGCCGGCGTCATTGCCGCGCCGCTCATCGCGGGCACGCTCGGCGAAAAAGTCGGCTGGGCCTGGGGCTTCGATGCCGCCGGAGTCGGAATGTTGATCGGTCTCGCGATCTATTTGTTAGGCCGAAAATATCTGCCGCCGGACTCGCCGGTCGTTGAAGAGAAAGCGGCACATGCCGCCAAACCGAAGCTGATGCGTCAGGAAAAAATGGCGATCGTCATTTTGCTGGTGCTCCTGCCGGTTCTCACCATCTCGATCATTCCCAATCAGCAAATCTTCAACGCTTATCTGGTTTGGGCGCAGGACCACGCCGATCTCACGTTTTTCGGAAAGAAAATGCCGACCACGTGGTTGATCACGCTCGACTCGATCATTTCGGTCAGTTTCCTTTTCATCGCGGTCGTGTTTTGGCGCTTGTGGGCGAAAAAATTCCGGGAACCGGCGGAGATCATGAAGATCGCGATTGGCAGTCTGATCGCCGTGGCCGGAATGCTTTCGCTCTTCATCGGATCCACCATCGCCGCCCAGACTGGCAAAAATGTTTCGATCGGCTGGCTGATTGCGTTTCACGTTTTGAATAGCGCGGGATTCGCCAACGTGTTTCCGGTCTCACTTGCCCTTTACGCGCGTGTCGCTCCCGCCGCGCTCTCGGCGACGATCATTGGAATTTATTACTTGGCGTTTTTCGCGGCCAACAACCTTGTCGGCTGGATCGGCGGCTTCCTCGAAACAATGCCGGCGCCGAGGTTCTGGCTGTTGCACGCGGCCTTGGCCGGCGTCGCGGGCATCATCTTTCTTCTCGCCGGCAAGATTTTCGGTCATCTCCTCGCGCCGACCGACGAGAAACCGGCCGCGACTTGAGCCTCCGTTCTTGTCGATCTGCTTCGCTTAGTTCACGCTCGTAAGTATGAAATGTTTACTTCTTTCCCTCCTGCTGGTTCTTCCAACTTCACTCTTCGCCGAAGGCGGGGTGCCGGACAAACCGTACATTTACGTGGTGGGCAAAGCGGAAATGCAAAAGTCACCGGACGTCGTGACGCTCAAGTTCGATCTCGTCGGCCGCGCGCCTGAGCAAGCAAAAGCGAACGAAGACGTGCAATCAAAAGCAAACAAGATCTTCGCTTTGCTGAAGGAGCGAAAGATCGCGGACAACGATGTTATTGCGGAAGACCTTCGCTCCGAGCCCGAATTCGAGCAGGAGGAAGGCTACTCACGCGGCCACGGCAAACTTGTTGGCTATAAAGTGACGCGCCCTTTTGAGATAAAGATCCGAGATGTTGCGACGTTTCCTAAGCTCGCTGACGAACTGATTCGTGTTCAAGGTGCGGAATTTTCAGGCGTCGAGGGCGGCCTTAGTAAAGAGAAGGAGCTACAGGAGCAATTATGGGACAAAGCTCTCGCAGATGCTCGCGCGAAGGCCGAAAAGAGTCTCAAGCCAATGAACCTGAAGATCGATGCTGTATTCGCCGTTACACCGATCTCCCCAGCAGAGATAGAAGGCAAGATTTTCGGCGAAATCACCAGACTAGGTGTCCGCGGCTCCGAGGCGGCGGCGCGAGCGGAACCACCGCCAGAATATCGCCTCGCACCTGTTAGCATCAGCCAAGAGGCTCACGTGATCTACCTCATCTCGCCTGCGAAATAGTTCGATGTCGATGTTATGAGACAAATGCTGTTCGCGCTCGCGGCCTGCGCCACCATCATCGCGCGAGTCGAGGCGGGAAACGAGGTGACCGCCGCGCAAGTGAACGGAACCTGGCAATATCGGAACAACGAATTCAAAATTCTGGCGCTCGGACAACAGAAATTGCAGATCGAGTTCTCCGGAGTTTACGAATACAAGACCGGGAATGGCGAGCGAACAGCCAATACCGGCGAAGGCAGCGGAATTGCGAAAATCGAAGGCGATACCGCGACCTTCAAACCGGACGGCGCGGAAGAGGAATGCAAGATCACGCTCAAGTTCACCGGCGGTAAATTAGTCGTGACGCAAGACGGGATGTGCGGTTTTGGATTCAACGTGAGGGCCGACGGCACCTACAAACGCACATCATCCAAGAAACCAAAATTCGACGCCGAGTGACAACGCCGTTTGCATGAGAGCGCGCGTCTTCATTCTCACGCTGCTCGCGATGATCGCGTTCGCGAGCAACTCGCTCCTTTGTCGCGCCGCGCTTCGCGACACTGGCATCGACGCCGCGACATTCACTTTCGTTCGCATTTTTTCAGGCGCGATCACGCTCTGGCTAATTCTCCAAACAAGAGGGTTGAGAGTTGATAGAACGGCTGCGCCTTTAGTTGATAGTTCTGCTCGCTCGTCACCCGTCACACGTCACTCGTCACTTGAGAGCGGCGACTGGATCTCCGCGCTCGCGCTGTTCGCTTACGCGGCTGCGTTCTCCTTTGCTTACAACACGCTCGCGGCGGGCACTGGCGCGCTGCTTTTGTTCGGCGCGGTCCAGGCAACGATGATCCTCTGGGGATTTCAGAAAGGCGAACGACTCGATGCAATTCAAATTGAGGGTCTCATCATCGCGATCGGTGGACTCGTTGTCCTCGTCTTTCCAGGAATCTCAGCGCCGCCGTTACTCGGTTCGATTCTGATGCTAAGCGCCGGCCTGGCCTGGGGCGTTTATTCGATCCGTGGTAAAGGAGCGAGCGACGCAATCGCCGCGACCACGGGAAATTTTCTGCGCGCAGTTCCATTCGCCGCGCTCGTCAGCGTCCTGGCGATGCGCCAAATGCAGCTCGACGCTTTAGGCATTGCGTACGCCGCCATTTCCGGCGCAATCACTTCCGGTCTCGGTTATGTGATTTGGTACACGGTGCTGCCGCAAATCAAAGCTACGAGCGCGGCGGTTGTGCAATTGAGCGCGCCCGTTCTTGTCGCGACCGGAGGAATCCTCCTTCTCAGCGAGCCAATTAGTCTGCGTTACATCATCGCGTCGATCGCCGTTCTCGGCGGGATTTTCCTCGTCATCATCGAACGAAAATCGACATCGTCAGCGTAGCGAGTTTTAGGGAGCGAAGATCAGCAGCAAAAAAACCGCGAAAAGCAGCAGATGAACGCATCCCTGCAACACGTTGGTTTTGCCGCTGCTGAAGGTGATCATGGTCACGCCCAAGGTGAGAACAAGAAGCGGAATATTGCCGCCTTGAATTCCGAGAACGACCGGATGGTCGGTTATCATTCCAATCGTCAGCACCGCGGGAATGGTCAGGCCAATCGACGCCAACACCGAGCCGTGCAAAATGTTGACCGAGCGTTGCAATTGATTTCGCCGCGCTGCGCTGATCGCAGCCATCGCTTCCGGCGCTAAAACCAAACCGGCAATGACCGCGCCGCCGAACGCCTGCGGCACGCCGAAACGCTCAATGCAATTATCGAGCGGAATTGCAAAATGTTCCGCAAGCACAATCACGACGACCAAGTAGAGGAACAACATCACGGCGTGAAAACCGGTCGAGCGCAGGACACCGGGCATATGGTGATGATCGCCCTCCTTGGCCTCGGCGTCTTTAAAGTAGGATCGATGACGGCCGGTCTGGATGATCAGAAAGATCGCGTAAAGAATCACGGTGACGGTGATGAGAAAAATTTCCTGCACTGTTGTAAACCGCGGCCCGGAAAGCGACGTCGTGAAATTGGGCAGAACCAGCCCGAGCACCACCAACGCCATGATCGTGTTCAAATACGCGCCCGCGCCTTGCAAATTGTAATTTTGTTCGCGGTGATGCAGTCCGCCGAGCAGCAACGAAAATCCGACGAGCCCGTTGAGCGCAATCATTACAACTCCGAACATTGTGTCGCGCGCCAGCGTCGGATTATTCGCGCCGTGCAGCATCGCGGCGGAGATCATCATCACTTCGATGCTGATCACCGACAGAGTGAGAATGAGGGTTCCGTAGGGCTCGCCGCATTTCACGGCGAGGCAGTCAGCGTGATGCACGGCAGAGATCGCCGACCAGAGCACGGCCGCGAGCAAGATAAGGAAGACCGCGGCCAGCAACCCAGGCTGCGCCAGATTTTCCAATCGCGCGTTGCCCAAAACGATAAAGACAGCGGCTGTCGACATTCCGATTAACAGCGGTTTTTCGGCGCGAAGAAATTGTCGAAAGCCTCCCGCCGACGCCGAGCTGCCTGGTTTCATGAGCGCGAGCTTAACCAAACTGGCCCGGGTCACGCAACTCAGGCAGATCGACTCACCTTCGCTCTGTCCAGCGTTGGAAAATCCTGCTTTTCTTCACCGGATGAAACGACTGGCTTGGATCGACATCTCGAAGGGACTCGCGATCCTTTTCGTCGTTTACTTTCATTTTTTTCGGACGGTCTTCGAACATTACGAGGTTCCGTCGAACGATTGGAGCAACGCGCTCGCCGGCACGATATCGATTTTGCGCAGCGCATGGTGGGAAATTTCCGGCCTCGGTTTTCACGCCGTCGGCGCCTTCATCATTTTGGGCGGCTGGAACCTGATGGAATCAACCATGCGGCGGGCCGAAACCGGTCACGTCGCCTGGGGTCAATGGTATTTCGCGCGGTTCGTCCGGCTGTATCCGATGTACTGGGCCGCGCATTTGGTTTATCTCGTTTCGCCTTTTGTCGCGCGGCTCGAACCGGTGGACGAGCGAATCATTCTCAGCTTGCTCGGGCTTCGCTTCATCAACATCGAGATGAACTTCATGTACCTGAACGCCGCCTGGTGGTACTTCGGGATGCTCATTCAATTTTATCTCATGTTTCCCCTGCTCTTCATCGCCGCGCGAAAGTTTGGTGTCTGGACCTTTTTCTTAATCGCGTGCGCGCTCGGATTTTTTGTTCGCTATCTGATGCTCGACGTTTATCCGGTGCACGGACTTTGGACGCTGGGCGGCTTTGCCGTCTGCCGCTTGCCGGAGTTTGCGCTCGGAATGGCGCTCGGAGCCTGGCATCTAAGATCGACATCGCGCGTCGAATCGCTTCTCTTGCGCGGACCAGGCCTGATCGCGGGAATTCTTTTGTATCCGCTCGCGCTCAAACTCTACGACAACGGGATCGCTTATGTTTTTTGCGACTTCGGAACGGGCGCATGTTGCTTTCTGGCGATCGTCGGAATTGCGGCGCTGATTTCTCGGGTAACCGGTCTCGGCAAAATAATCGCACTCGTCGGAATGTATTCCTACGGCCTTTACCTCATTCATCAGCCGTACGTGATCTGGCTCGGGCTCAAGATTCGACCGCAACCGATTCTGATGTTCATCCTGATCTTCATCGTCACCGCCGCCGTTTTGAGCGCGTGGGGAATGTTTTTGGAGAAATCGACCAACGCTCTCGTGAACAGGTTTCTTGCCAAGCGAAAACCCGCGCCGGCGTAATCGCTACGTTTACTTTTGGTTGTAGGACGTGAGGCGCAGGACGCGGATGTTCGCAGGTTTGCCGTCGCGCTGAATATTTCGTTTTTGGATGTCGAACTCGATGATCGATGCGGTGGTCAGCGTGCCGCCGCCGTTCTCTTGATACTCGACCTTGTAATGATTTCCTTTCGATTCGAGCACGCGGAAACGCATGAATCCCTCCTTACTGTCGGGATTCGGGCATCGCGTCCATTCGCCTTCCACTTTCAACCCGTCATCGTTGAATTCGTTTCCGTTCTTATCGACAGCGTCCAAACTGATTTCGGTTACGACAGGGCTTTCGACGTCCGAAATCCAGCACTCGATCAGATTGAAAATCTTCGGATGCAGCTTTACCTCCGGCGCGCCGCCCGTTTCCTTCGGCTTCTCTGATTTCGATCCGTCACTCTTAATTGGATGAAGCGAGTCCAGGATTTTTTGAAATTCCGCGACGCTGATGCCCTTGCCGGTGAACCCATGAAACCGGCCTAGCTCGCCATGCCACGTCGTGTTTTTCGCCAGCTGTGCTTTCATCCGCTCATCCTCGTACCAGTTCGTCAGGATCTCGATCTTGTTGCCCGCTTTTCCTTTCGGCCGGTAAATGATGTAAACCGGGCCAAGCATAGTCTTGAGCTCCGTCTCCTCCGTGTCCTCTTCTTCCATGAGGTTGCGATCGCCAACGCCTTCGGCTGCGGACTCCACCGAGAAGCTCCGTTTTCCGTCGCGCCACTCGATCGAATAGTCCGGCGCGTGCACGGCCTGACCGTTTTCCAGCGTAACATCCTCGTAGGTGATCTCGACCTTCTTCAATTTGAATCCGGTGGGCAAGTACGATGGAACGAGACAGGTGATCTCTAACTTCTTGAGATCGTCCAACGTCGCCGCGATGGACGAAAATGCGGATAAGGTCAGAAAAATCGCACAGAAAAAACAAACCGTGCTTCGGCCAAAGGGATTCATGCTCAGCAGTTTGAATGGGCCAATCATATTGTCGATCTTGTTCTCAGTTGTTCGGTACGGGTAGAATGTTTCTTTCATGAAAAAGGACGACACGATTGAACTTGGCGCGGTGGAAGATCACGATGGAATCCTGACCATTCGCGGCGGCGGCGCGCGCCGGGATTGGAACGGGATCCATTACAAACAAGGCATGTCGGCGAAGAATGTCGGCACCCAGAAATTGTCAGCCAATATCGCAACCATTCCGCCGGGCGGCGTCGCTTACGCGCACATCCACGTCGATTTCGAAGTAATCCTCTACATCATCGAAGGCAAAGTCCGCCATGAATTCGGCGACGGTTGCAAAAAGGTGCTCGAAAACCAAGCCGGCGATTTCATTTACATCAAGCCCGGCGTGCCGCATGAAGTCTTCAACATGAGCGACACCGAACCCGTCGTCGCTTTCGTCGCCCGCTCCTCGGCAGAAGAGTGGGACAACATTGTTCCATATGACCGAAACAAACGTGGCTAAGAACTGTGTGGAGGAACACGGCGTGCGGGGACGCCGCCGCGTGGACCGCAGAGGTCGCATGATGATGCGACCGAGCGATCGGGAGATCGTGAGTCAGTGGGACAACATCATCCCCTACGACCGCGCTCGGTCGACTCCGAGCTCTTAGCTCCTTGCTTCCATGAAACATTTCTTTCTCGCGTGCTTATTTCCTGCACTGTTAACAGCTCAAACGATGAACCTCACCGAGCAGCTCGGTAAGACCGTTCTTTACGGCGACGTCGCGATTTCGCCGGACGGCAAGAATGTCGCCTGGATACAATCAACCGCCGCAACGACTTCCAAAGAAATTTACGTCCGAACCGTTTCCGGAGATGCGCCTGCAACCTTGGTCAAGATCGAGAGCTCGGGCGAACGCCGCGATGCCGAGCCGGCGTGGTCGCCAGATTCGAAGACGATCGTGTTTTTTTCCAATGCTGGCGAAAAGGATTCCGAGCAGAAACAGCTTTGGACCGCGACTGCCGACGGCTCGGATGCGAAGAAGCTGACTAAACTGGTGGGGTACGCAGCCCGCCCACGCTGGTCCCACGACGGGAAGAAAATCGCCTTCTTATATATAGAGGGCGCGGGCGGCGGTGGGCCGTTGATGGCTGCACCTTCGACGACGGGGGTCATCGACAGCGCGATCCATAATCAGCGCATCGCAGTCCTCGACGCGACGACCGGCGAAGTACGGCAGGTCTCGCCC
>DATEWZ010000091.1:0-22308 GCA_035257485.1 Chthoniobacterales bacterium | reverse complement strand
TAGTATTCGAATTCACGAACCGCCGTTGCAGGCAAAAATGTTCGAAGCGCTCGGCGTCAGCCAAGCCGATCAGCAATCAATGTTCGGCCATTTGCTCCGCGCGCTGCGACTCGGCGCGCCGCCGCACGGCGGAATCGCGCTCGGGTTGGATCGCTTAGTGATGTTGATTTGCGGTGCGCAATCCATCCGCGACGTAATAGCATTCCCCAAAAATAATCGCGGAATGGACTTGATGTCGCAGTCACCGGCGGATGTCGATCCGCGCCAGCTGCGCGAGCTCGGGATCAAGCGTGCATCGGAGAAGAAGACGTAATCACTTAATAACCGAGCGCCTTCTTTTTCTCCAGGGCGCCGGGCAACGCGTCCTTCTTTTTTGTGATCGGCTCTTTGCCGGCGTCCTTGATTTGGTGAGCTTGAGTAGCGTTGAACTCGGTGTCCTTCGCGAATTCCGAAGGAAGGTCGGCCTCCGCGTAAATTGCGTGGACGGGGCAGACGTCGACACAGGCCGTGCAATCGATGCAATCCTCGGGATGGATTACAACCTGGTTGTCCATTTCGTAGAAGCAGGTAACGGGACAAACCTCTACACAGTCGGTGAACTTACATCCGTTGCATTTATCGGTGACGATGTGAGCCATAAGAGTTGGTAATAATCAGAAAGAACTCGTTAGTGTGGATCGGTCAATGATCGACTTTCGGTTGTGTCAGGCGTCGGCGGGTGATGCTCGCGACCTGTCCGGAAAAGAACCGCCACCGAGAAAGTAACGATTGTCCCAAAACAAATCCACCAGGGAAATTCCATGACCGGCAGCCAGCTCGGCTTTGCGTAAGCGGTCGCCCCGAACAATCGCGCGATCGTGTTTGGCAGATCGCTGATAATCGTGACGACAATAAAGCCGACGATCATGGCGATGATGTTGCCGCGATCGTTGCCGCGCGTTTTGGTCAACATGCCGGCAAGAAATATTCCGAGGACTGAGCCGTAAGTATAACCGTAAATTCCGAGGACGATTGGGATGATGCGCACATTCGGCAGGACGATGACAAAATAGGAAGTGGCCGACGCGACGACGATCATGAGAATCGAAAAACCAACCGTGGCCCAGCGCACGGTGCGCAAACTTTGTTCGCCAGTCGCGTTCGGATTGATGTAATGCTCGTACCAATCGCGCGTGAAGCTGGTGGCGAGCGCGTTGATGGCGGTGCTGAGTGAACCCATGGCGGTCGCGAAAATTCCGGCGATCAACAAGCCGCGCAGACCGACGGGCATTTGGTAGAGAATGAAATGGCAAAAGACTTCAGGTGATTTGGGCAGATTCGGTTCCGGATGCGTTTGGTAGTAGGCCCAGAGCAAAATGCCGATGCTGAGAAACGTCATGACAATCGGAATGTCGGCGAGACCTGACATGATCAGCGACCGCCGGCTGCGGCGAATATCCGGCGCGGTCAACATTCGCTGCACCATGTCCTGGTCGGTCCCGTGCGTGGACATGGTGATGAATGTCGATCCAATCAGTCCGGCGAAGATGGTGTATTCGAGCTCGAACATTCCCTTCCATTTGTCCCAGCCGCTTTTCGCGGGGTCGAGTCCGGTCGTGAAAATATCGGACCAGTGAAATCCGCCGTGGAGCTCGGCGATTTTATGCCAGCCGCCTGGAATCGCGAAGTAAAGCAAGCCGAGCGCGGTCAGCGCACTGCCGATCATGATTGAAGCTTGAATGAAATCGGTCCAAACGACGGCCTTGATTCCGCCGATCGTGGTATAGATCGCGGTGAGAGCGACAATCGCGATTGTCGATCCCACATAAATCCACAGCGTTTGCGTTTGGTCTGGTTTGGCGCCGCTAATCATTTCATAGGCGAGCACGAGCGCGATCGCCGCGACGTACAAGCGCGCGCCTGACGCGAGGACGCGGGTGAACATGAAAACGGCGGAAGCGGCGTTCTTCGTCGGAACACCAAAGCGCACGGTCAGGTATTCGTAGATCGAGTAAACTTTGTAGTCGTAGTACGGCTTGATGAAAATGTAGCTGACAAGGATGCGGGCGAGGATGGTGCCGAAGGCGAGCTGGACGTAAGTGTAGTTGCGGAGCGCGAAGCCTTCTCCCGGGGTGCCGAAAAATGTTCCAGCGCTGGTTTCGGCGGCGATGATCGAAGCGAGCACGGCCCACCACGGAATGCGACGCCCACCGAGAGCGAAGTCGGCCAGGTTCTCTTCCTTGCGGCCCATATAGAGGCCGATGGAGATGATAATGACGAAATAAAGGAGCAGGACCGCGCAATCGATTGCCAGCCGGGCGTCCATGTCGATCTTATGATGAATGACGAATGACGAATGTCGAATGACGAAACGGATTCCCGCGCCAGACTTCGATTTGGCGAAGACGCTCGATTCCGGGCAGGTCTTTCATTGGGAGAAACTTGATGCGGGATTTATCGGCGCGATCGGCGATCGGCCGGTTTGCGTCGAACAGCGCGGAGAGTCGTTGCTCGCAAGCAGCGACGAGAAATTGGTCCGCAATTACTTCGCGCTCGATCATCCGCTGAGCAAAATCTGCGCTTCGTTTCCGGACGACGCGGCGATGAACGCGGCGCGAGCTTTTTGCCGCGGGCTCCGAATCATTCGCCAACCGAAGTGGGAATGTTTGGCGACTTTCATTTGTTCTTCGATGAAACAGGTCGCGCACATTCGTCAGATCTCGCGGAAACTGCGGGAACGATTCGGCGAGCGACGCAAAATCGACAATCACGTCGTGTTAACGTTCCCGTCTGCCGATCGGTTGGCCGCTTCATCCGAAAAAGAGCTGCGCGAATGTGCGCTTGGTTACCGCGCGAAAAATTTGTTGGCGACAGCCCGACAAGTCGCGTCCGGCAAGGTCGATCTCGAGAAGTTGTCGATCTTGTCCGATGCCGATCTTCGCGCGCGGTTATGTCAGCTGCCGGGCGTGGGCGCAAAGGTTGCTAATTGCGTGATGCTTTTCGCCTATGAGCGGCTGCGCGCGTTCCCGATCGACGTCTGGATCGAGCGGGTACTGCGGGAAAGGTATTTTCCGAGGGCGCGAAAATTGAACGCCGGGCGGCTCAGGGCGTTCACAGAGAAATACTTCGGCGACCATGGCGGTTACGCGCAGCAATATCTGTTTCACCATGCGAGGATTGGGAAGACGAAGAATAAGCGGAAGAGGAAGGTGGAAGGTTTGTCACCGTTTCGAGGGTGAAGTAACCTAACAATTCATGGCCACGGCAGAGTTCATCATCGGTCATTCGGAGGATGATGCGATTGAGCGCAAAAAAGAAGCGCGCAAGATTTTTCTCGCCTTGCTTGCGGCGCTCTTGATCCATCTGGTGATCGGCTACGGGCTTGCTGTATTCGGCGGTCTTCTTTATCGCCCGTTTTCGGTGAGCGAAGAGAAAGAAAAGCCGGTCGAGCTCACACTGATGGATCTGACTCCGGCGCCGGCAAAGAACACGATGTTTGTTCAGAACGACGAATCGAGGCAAACCGAGCAGCCGAAAGAGAAAACGTTTGAATCGAACGCGAACTCGATCGCGGCGAGCGAGCAAGCGGCCGCGGCCGCTAATGGCATGCCGTTGCCCTCGCAAGAGGGGAGCGATCGCACAAAGCTGGATTTCAATTCGCAAGTCTCTTCGCTCGCGCAACAAGGTGCGCAGGCTCAGCCGAGCGCCGCGCCCCAGGAATCGGCAACTCCGCAACCGACTGCGCAACCAACGCCGATTACGAAAACGGAGGAATTGGCGATGCTGACGTCGAAGCCAACGCCGCGGCCAACGGTCGCGGGTACGCCGCAGAAACAGAGATCTTCGTATCAACCGATGAAGGAACGAACCCGGCTGGCCGGTTCGATCACCAATCGCGGGACCTCGGCCGTGAATGCTGTCGGTACGCCGCTGGGGCGTTATCAGAAGGAGATGTTTGATGCGATCGGTTCGCATTGGTACGCTTACATCGAGCAAAAATCGGATTTGGTAAGCCTCGGGACAACACGCGTCAGCTTTTGGATCGATCGCAGCGGCCGGGTTAAGAACGTGAAGGTTCTGAGCAACGATTCGAACGAAGCGTTTGCAAACGTCTGTCTTCAAGCGATTCTCGACTCGAAATTGCGACCAATCCCAGAGGACGTAGCGGGCGCGCTGCCGCCGGAGGGATTGGAAACTGAAATTTCGTTTACGACCTTCAGCAATCGATGATTGTTAGCTAGCACGATGAGCGTCCTTCAAACCATCGCCGGATTTTTCGCGCAGGGCGGCATTTTCATGTGGCCGCTCCTGGCCTGCTCGATCGTTTCCCTCACCGTAATCATTTTGCGGACACTGGCCTTGCGGGAAAAAAATGTGTTGCCGCTGACGATCGAGAGCGAGATGGAAAGACTCGCGCCCGGCGCGAATCCGGAACGGCTGTTTCGCATCGTGCAGCACGATTCATCTTCGCTCGCGCGGATTGTGCGCGTGGCCCTCGGGCATTTGCGATGGCCGCGCTCCGAGAATGTGGAAGCGGTGCAAACGCGCGCCCGTCACGAAATGGTGCGCCTGGAAAAAGGTCTCGTCGTCTTGGAAGTGATTATTGGGATTGCGCCGTTGATCGGGTTGATCGGGACGGTGTCCGGTTTGGTGCATGTGTTCGCCAGTCTCGGCGTCAGCGCGAGCGCGGCTGATCCGAAACAAATTGCGCGGGGAATTTCCGAAGCGTTGAATTGTACGGTTTTCGGTTTGGGAATCGCCGTGCCGAGCCTGGTCGCGTTCGTTTACTTTTCGAAGAAGGTCGAAGTTCTCTCCGTGGAAATGGAATCGCTGGTGACCGATTTGCTTTCGAAGTGTTACTACGGCCGTGTCCTCAGCGCCCGCAAGGCGCAAATCCAGGGACCGTCCCAACCGATGACGCCCGCCGAGCCGGCCACGCCTGAAATCGCGCCCATGGCGTGATCCAAGATCGACATCTGTGAAATTTGCCGTCCGTAAACGCCGCGCGCCGTCGATCATCATCGTTTCGCTCGTCGACATTCTGACAATCCTGCTGATCTTCTTCGTCGTCTCGACCACGTTCAGAAAGGACCAGCCCGAAGTGCAGATCAATCTGCCGGAATCGAAGACCGCCACCAAGACTCCCGCCGAGCTTGAACACGCCGTCGTCAGCGTGGACGCGAATGATGAGGTCAAGCTCGATGGCAAAACGATCGCTGTGGAAGAGTTGGAGGGCGCGGTAAAGAATTTGTCCGAGACGCGCCGGAGCACGCTCGCGCTTCAGGCCGACAAGAAAGCGTCGTTCGGCACGATTATTAAGGTGATGGACGCGTTGAAACTGGCGGGCGTGAAGAATTTGCCGGCATTTACCAAGGGAAACGAATGAAGTTGTCCATCCTTCAATACGGCGAGCCGGTGTTGCGGGCGAAAGGCAAGCGGATTGAGCAAATCGACGATCGGATCCGTGAGCTGACGGCGAACATGATTGAGACGATGCACGCGGCCAATGGCGTCGGGTTGGCTGCGCAACAAGTCGGCGAAGCTATTCAGTTAACGGTCCTCGACGTTTCTCAGGTCGAAGACCGACCAACAACGATGAAGTTGAACGGACAAGAGGTCGATCCGAAGACCGTGATGCCTCTTGTCTTGGTGAATCCGCAAGTCGAGCTGGGCCGTGAAACCGAGCCGGGGACCGAAGGTTGTCTGAGTTTTCCCGAGGTCACGGGTGAGATCGATCGCGCGAAATCAATTCACGTTCGCGCGCAAAATCTGGATGGCGAGGCCATCGAAATCGAGACCACCGGATTTCTGGCGCGCGCGATCCAGCACGAAGTCGATCATTTGAACGGGATCCTGTTCATCGACCGGATGAGCTCGGGCGCGAAGGCGAGCTTGTCGAGCAAACTCAAGAAGCTGCAGAAAGAAACCCAGCGCGGTCTGAACCATGGACAGCGCGCAGTCGCCGAAACGACTTTGTAGCCACGCGCCTGTAGCGCGTCCTAACGGCCCATAGGGCCGTGGCTATAACGCTTTGTAATCGACCGAGATCGTGCGGAAGACGAGCTGGTCGTGTTGGGCGGAGAAATAAAAGAGCTCGAGCATGGTCGCGCCGATCGTCCATTGATAACCGACCAGTGTTTGGATGACATCCGAGTCGGTGTCGCGCGTCCGGGAGACTAATTTGCCGGTCCCGTACTTGGCGTCGAAGTAACGGCGGATCTCGCCCATGCGTTCGTTGTAACGCTCGATCGACCAATCGGGATATTCGTATTGCAATTCGACGCCGAAGAGCGCGCCGCCTTTGAAAGTGAAGAGCGTTCGCTTCAATCCGGGATGAACGAGGCCTTCCACTGTCCAAACTTCGCGGCTTTCTTTCTTCTCGCGGGAGACAACTGTCGCCTTTGCTCCTTTGAGGACGGCTTCGACGCGCGACATCGGATCGTTCCAGCGAAATCCAAACGGTGGATTGAGGTCTTCGGCGCCACGGATCGTCGTCGCGACAAAAAACAGAACTAAAAATGCAATGAAAACGCGCGACATGTTGGACGGAAAGCGTTGGGAAACATTATCAGTAGGTCGGACGCCAGCAAAATCGCGCGCTGCGCATTTTTTCGTTCATCGCGTGCGAGAAAGAATTTTTGCTGCTTTGGGACACGCTTGTTTTGGTTTTTTCGTCAAGAATTTTTTGAATGAAAAATAAAAATAAAGTTCAGATTTTTTCTTGTCGCAGTTGAACGCGATTTCTAATCTGAAGCCAGCGGCAGAGGACGAAAGGTGGGCGCGTGTGAATAAGATGTGAAAATGTTTAAAACAAATTGATTCCCGAGAATGAGTAAGCCCTTAACCCTGCGAAATCGAGAAGATAAAGGAGATGTCGATGCTGGTTTGCGAGAATATTCGCCGCGCGCGTTCCAAACTGTTTTCCCCTCGTATTTTGACGATTTTTACAATTTTTCTCGCTTTTTAGCGCTTTCGCTCCATGCGGCGTTTAGAAAACGTCGCCTTGGGCGAGAGCACGAAATTACTCCCGCAGCCGCCATTATGGCGATTGTGTAACACTGTTAACAAGTTCCCTATGGACGACAAATGTAGTCAGCTTTGGCAGAGGCTGTCGGCCGCTCTAAAGCCCCAGGTTAGCGCGGACACTTTCAAACGCTGGTTTTCCGCCGTCGAACTAGTTGGCGCAACGGACAAAACGCTGAGTTTCCGCGTTCCGAACAATATTTATCAATATTGGATCGAGAGTAACCATATGAGCGCGTTGCAGACCGCCATCGTGACGGCATTCGGCGAGCCGCGCGAAATTAGATTCATCTGTTTGGAATCGTCCGCCCAAGACATGGAAACGATCGGCATTTCGAAGGAAAGTGATTCCGGCCGCGACAGTAAACCGGCGGGCAGCGGTTCGCTTGGATTGAATCCGCGGAACACGTTCGAATCGTTCGTCGTGGGACCGAACAACGAAATT
Source organism: Chthoniobacterales bacterium (assembly GCA_035257485.1). Lineage (GTDB taxonomy): Bacteria > Verrucomicrobiota > Verrucomicrobiia > Chthoniobacterales > UBA10450 > AV40. The sequence continues at coordinate 14,861 of DATEWZ010000091.1, read as the reverse complement.
GCGCACGCCGCGAGTCTGGCCGTCGCGCAGGCGCCGGCCCGGACCTACAATCCGCTTTTTATTTACGGCGGCGTCGGTCTGGGCAAAACACACCTGATGCAGGCGATCGGGCAATACGTGGTCGCGAAAAAGAAGAACACCAAGGTCATTTATCTTTCGAGCGAGCTCTTCATCAACGAGTTCATCGACGCGATCCAGCACAACAACCTGGTCAAATTCCGCAAACGTTATCGCCAGGCCGACCTGCTTTGCATTGACGACATCCAATTTCTAGCCGGCAAAGAGCGTTCGCAGGAGGAATTCTTCCACACCTTCAACACCTTGTTCGACGGTCACAAACAGATCGTGCTTTCGTGTGATCGCCCGGCCTCCGAGATCGCTAATCTCGAGCACCGGCTCGTTTCGCGCTTCGAATGGGGCCTGACCGCCGAGCTGCAGCCGCCCGCCATCGAAACGAGAATGGCCATTCTGCGCAAAAAAGCGCGTGGGATGCAGATCAAATTAGCGGACGAGGTATTCGAGTTCCTAGCCAACCGGATCCGGAGCAACGTTCGCCGTCTCGAAGGCGCCCTTATGCGGGTCGCATCGTTCGCGTCGCTGAGCGGAAAGCAGCTGACTCGCGAAGTGATCGAGCATTTGCTCAAAGATATTTTGCAGGAGGAAGCCCGTACCTCGATCACGATCGAGCAAATTCAGCGCAAGGTGGCGGAACATTTCGATGTGCGATTGGCCGACATGACCAGCAAACGGCGGCCGGCCAGCATCGCGTTCCCGCGGCAGGTGGCGATGTATCTCGCGCGCGAGTTGACCAAATCGTCGCTCAACGAAATTGGCGACGCTTTTGGCGGACGCGATCACGGCACGGTATTGCACGCGTGCAAGCTGGTGAAGAAACGGATGAAGGAGCAAGACAACATCCGGCAAACGATTTCGTTTATCGACAGCTCGCTGCAACGCTGAGTGTACCTGTCCATTCGAGCGCACAAGACTTTGCGGTTGCCGAATAGCAGGGCACGCCTAACATCTAAGCAGATTTTCGATTCATGAAGTTTAGCGCCACCAAAGAAAAGCTCCTTGAAGGTCTGCAACAGGTCCAAAACGTCGTGAGCACGCGAACGACGTTGCCGATTCTTTCCAACGTTTTGCTACAAGCCAACGACGGCACCGTTCATTTGACGACGACCGATCTCGATGTCGGTGTTCGTGGAAGTTTCGAGGCCGAGGTGGAAAAGGAAGGCGCGACCACGCTGCCGGCTCGCCGGCTTTTCAATATCGTGCGTGAGCTGCCCTCGAGCGAGATTCAGATCGACGTCGATGGAAAAAACGCGGCGTCGATTCGAAGCGGACAAAGCTTTTTCAAAATCCTCGGATTGCCAGAGGAGGAATTTCCGCCTTTGCCGAAATTTGAAGACGCCAAGGTGGTAACGATCCGGCAAAAGGATTTGCGGGACGGTTTGCGCAAGACTTCCTACGCGATCTCGACCGATGAAACTCGCTACGTCCTGAACGGCCTTCTGTTCAGCATGAAGGAAAACAAGCTCATCCTCGTTGCGACCGACGGGCGCCGGCTCGCGATGGTTGACATCGAATTGGAAATTCCGCGGAGCCAGGAAGCCGACATCATCGTTCCGACGAAAGCGGTGACCGAACTGCAGCGATTACTGACCGACGAAGGCGATGTGAAGGTGAGTGTGTCGAGCGGCCAGATCGCATTCGATCTGAACAAGACGTTGCTGGTGTCGAAGCTGATCGAAGGGAATTATCCCAACTACAAGCAAGTCATTCCCGCCGAAGCCAAGGAACGCGTGACCCTCGAGCGCGAGACGTTTTTGAATTCGCTGCGGCGCGTCTCGCTTTTGGCCAGCGAGAAATCGAACTCGATCAAACTCAATTTCAGCAAGAACAACATCGACATCACCGCGAACACACCGGAGGTCGGCGAGGCCAAGGAATCGTTGCCGGTGCAATACAAAGGCCGCGATTTTTCGATCGCCTTTAACCCTGAGTTTTTCATGGCGCCGCTCCGGAATCTGACCGAGGACGAAGTTTTTCTCGATCTGATTGACGAGATGAGTCCTGGCGTTTTGAAAATCCAGACGCCATTCCTCTACGTGCTGATGCCGATGCGCATCAGTTCCTGATCGCTCGACGCAAGATCAGTATTGCGTGAAGGCGAAGGTGAGAATCGTAAGGCCGTAGGCCGCCGCGATTCCGTGCACAGCGTGCCAGCGCGTATTGTTGCCCGCACTCCAATTGATTTGATCGCGCAGGAGATAGGGCATGGTCACCCAGAAAAGGCCGGCAACGATCATGAGGTAGGCAAGCACAGTCAGAAACAGGCGGCTGGTTTCATAGCGGTGGAAGGCAGCTTCCAGAAGCGGTTCAGCCGCGAGCAAACAAAGAATGCCAAGGGCCCGAACGGCCAGAAATTCTTCAACGAAGCGCAATACCAGGACATAGCCGATCGGGAGGATGATCAGCAGCGGTTTGCGAAAGCCCGCGAACTCGCCCATTTCCATGGTGGCGAGCAGCCAGAACGACCAGACGAGCGCGATTGTTAAAAGGACAACTCCGGCGACGCTCGAACGTGGAAAGCGTTTCAACCAATTTTGCATCAACGCCGGCTTGACTAATCCCGGCAGGCTCACCAAAACGAGCGCGAGTCCGGCAATCAGGCCGACCATTTGAAGCGAGAGGCCGTAAATCATACTGCCATCGCTGCAAGGGCGCGCGCTGGGGTCCCGTAAAGACTGAACCCGGTCGCGCGTTTGACTTCGATATCGACAAGCTCGCCGCGGAAATCGTCGGCCCCTTCGAAGAGGACAATCTTGTTTGTTCGCGTGCGTCCCATCAACCGCGCCGGATTGGTTTTGCTTGGCCCCTCGCAAAGCACTTCAAGAGTTTCACCGACCAAACGCTGATTGATCCTGACCGCTGATTGATTGACGAGCGCGAGCAAATCCTGGTTGCGCTGTTCTTTGATGCTCTCGTCAATCTGGTCCGCCATCTCTGCGGCCGGCGTGTCGCGCCGTGGCGAATATCGAAAGACGAAGGCGTTATCGAATTGAACCGCTTCCACCAAGTCGCACGTTTGCTGGAAGTCCTCCTCAGTCTCACCCGGAAATCCGACAATGATGTCGGTGGTGATCGCAATTCCGGGCCGGGCTTCGCGGATGCGGCGGACAAGATCGAGATATTTCTCGGCGGTGTAGGTCCGATGCATCGCTTTCAAGATCCTGTTCGAGCCGGATTGCACCGGAAGATGAAGATGATCGACCAACTTCGGAAGGCGCTGGTAAGCGCCGATCAGATCGTCGCGAAAGCCGATCGGGTGAGGGGAGGTGAAGCGAAGCCGCTTGAGCCCTTCGATCCGATGAACGGCTTCGAGCAACTGCACGAACGGACTTTTGTTGTCGATCTTCGGAAATTCGTGACGCCCGTAAAGATTCACGATTTGGCCGAGCAAAGTGACTTCCTTCACTCCGCGCGACACCAAAGCGCGAACTTCAGCGACGATCTGATCGATCGTGCGGCTACGCTCAGCGCCGCGCGTCTGCGGAACAATACAAAAAGTGCAATGCATGTTGCATCCCTGCATGATCGAGACAAAGGCCGTCGCTTGGCCGGGGGCGAGTTGCTGCTCGTAAATCGTCGATTGCGACCCAGCTTCTTCCTCAATATCGACAATCGAGAAGCGCGGGTCGTCCATCGCGCGGGTCCCTTTTCGTTGGCGAAGATCTTCGACGTAATCGGCCACGCGATGAAATTTCTGCGTGCCGACAACAAGATCGACATGCGGGAGATTGTTCAGGAGCGATTCGCCACGCGCCTGGGCCATGCAACCGAGAAAACCGAAGACGACGTGCGGACGGTCTTTGGCGACCGGGCCGAGCATTCCCATTTTGCCGAGGGCTTTTTGGTCCGCCATATCGCGAACGCTGCACGTATTTAGGAGCACGACATCTGCGTCGAGCTCGCTCGCGGCGCGTTCGTAGCCGCGTTCGATTAGCGAATGGGCGACCAGTTCCGAATCGCGCTCGTTCATCTGACAGCCGTAGGTCTTGATGAAAAACTTGGGCATGGGCGGGCGAAATAATACACGCCCCGTTCGGCTTCGCCACGGAGAGATTATGCGCTTTCCAAGCTCTCGATCTTTCCGATTAAATTCGATTTGCAATGGACAACGAAACTCCGGCAATCGGCATCATCGGCGGGAGCGGCTTGTATCAGATGGAGCAGTTGCGCGGGGCAACCGAGCACAAGATTGAAACGCCGTTCGGTTCGCCCTCGGATGTTTTGATTGGTGGCGCGATCAGCGGCCGCCGCGTGTATTTTTTGGCGCGGCACGGTCGTGGCCATCGCATTTTGCCGCAGGAGTTGAATCACCGTGCGAACATTTACGCGCTGCGATCGTTGAATGTTCGCTGGATCATCGCTGTCACCGCCGTCGGCAGCTTGCAGGAAAAATTCAAACCGCGGGATATTTTGTTGCCGTCACAATTTTACGACCGCACCGGTTCGCGCGCGGATCACACATTTTTTGGCGAAGGAATCGTCGCCCACGTCGCTTTCGCCGAACCGACCAGTCCCCAATTGCGAAGAGTGCTGGCCGAATCGGCGACAAAAGTTGGAATCACCGTTCACAACGGCGGCACCTACGTCTACATGAGTGGCCCCGCTTTTTCCACGCGCGCGGAGTCCGAGTTGAATAGACGCAGTGGCTTTGACGTGGTCGGAATGACGAATTTGCCCGAAGCGAAGCTCGCCCGCGAGGCTGAGATCGCGTTTGCGACGCTGGCGATGATTACTGATTACGACTGCTGGAAAGTCGAAGAGGAGCCGGTTTCGGCCCAAACCGTCCTCGGCCATCTAACCGCGAACGCGGAGGCGGCCAAGAAGGTCCTGATTGAGGCGATTCCCAGGATACCCGCCGAACCGACCTGGCCGGAGCACCGGTCGCTCGATAACGCGCTGGTCACCGACCGCAAGCTTTGGCCCAGGGCGACGGTGACCAAGCTGGGGCCGATTTTGGCCCGCTTTTCATAGGCGGCAAAAAAAGTCTTGCTATGCGCGAGCCGATTATAGTAATTATAGGAGCGTCGCCAGTAACGACCTTCCGAACTCATGAAAATCGAAATCGCCTTCTGTTTGCTCAGCCTCGCGTTTCTACCCGCTTGCACGACCACGCAAACGGCCCAAACCACGAACGCCAATCAGACGCTTGAGCAACGCTTGAATGCCAAGTACGCGAAAAATGCGACTGCGGTCGGTCAGGAACCGGCGCCTCCAGCGGAGGGCCCCGACGACGTTCCGGCTGATGCGCCCGCGGATGTTAATCACAATCCGGCACTGATGCCGAGTCAGCTCTTGCGTTACTCGGCGGCTTCACGCACGCCTTAATTTTGGCAGGAGGTTTTGCGCAGTTTCCTTATCGGCAGGTGAACCCTGTCCCGGTATTACCGCGTTTACCCAACGGACGGATTGAAAAGCGCCCAAGCGAGCAGAGCGCCCGCGTCCTTCCAAACGCCTGAGTGACTGTCCCCGAGAACGACCACGATGACGTTCTTGCTGCCGTTCGACCCGCTCGCAATTAAACATTTGCCGGCGGCTTCAGTGTAGCCTGTCTTCATTCCGTTGCAGTAGGGCAGTCGTTTCAAGAGCTTATTCGTGTTTTCCAGTTCTCGCGTCCGTCCATTCGCGTAACGGAACATTAATTGGGGTAGGCAAACGATCGAGCGGATGGTGGGGTTTGCATACGCAACGCGCGCAATCGTTGCCAGATCTCGCGCCGTCGAATATTGGCGCCCATCGGGCAATCCGTTCGGATTGACCCAATGTGAGCTACGCACACCGAGCGCGAACGCGCGCTGATTCATTTTTTCCGCGAAGGCCTCAACACTGCCTGCATTGTCGCGGGCCAGGCAGCGCGCAACGTCGTTCGGACTCTTCACCAGGAGCGCGCGAAGCAAATCGATCCGCTGATAAGTATCGCCCGGTTTGATGTTCAGCTTCACGGGCTCGGCGAAGGTGTCGGTTTGAGCAACGACTACTGGCCGATCAAGATTCCCGCTTTCGGCGACAATCAATCCGGTCAACAGCTTGGTCGTGCTCGCCGGCGCGCGAACCTGGTCCGCGTTTTTCTCGTAAAGCACCTGGCCGCTGGCGACGTTGATCACTATCACCGAGCTGGCGTTCGTTTTCGGAATCGAGCCCGGAACTGCTTGGGTCGGGACCGCATCGTCGTCGGACGACGCGCGATGCCTAACTGCGCGGCGCGCTCGCTTTGGAGTTGCGGTTGCTTCAGCGTCCTCGTAGACGGCCGAACTCGAACTCGCCTTCGCCTTCGATTTTGACCTGTGGGTGGGAACGCCGGTCGGGCGGACCGCGTTCGCATTTTCCTCGTCCTGTGCGATCGCATTTGGCTGACCGACAAAGCAAAGAAGCGAAAGGCCGACCGCACAGAATAGAAAACCGAAACGAGACCAGCGCTTCATTGGGAGGGGAAATTAGCGATAAACATTCAGCGCGCGCAAGCGGCGGTTACAAATCGCTCCCGCGCTGGATCAGCTCGATCTCGTACCCTTCCGGCGCATCGATGAATGCAATCACGCTACCGCCGGATGTTTTGTGCGGACCATCGGACAGCGGATAACCTTTTGCCTTCGCCTCGCGCGCGAACTTTTCGAGATCCTCCACTTCAAACGCGAGATGGGTCAGGTCCGGGCCGACCACAACCGGGCCGCTCTCATCGAATTTGCAGAGCTCGATTTCTTCTTCGCTTTGGGGCGCTTTGAGAAAAACCAATTGCGAGCCGCGTCCCGAAGTGTGCCGGCGTATTTCCTGCAGTCCGAGCACGTCCTTGTAAAAGCTGACCGTCTTTTCCAGGTCTTTCACGCGATAACGCGTGTGTAACAGTTTCTTAACCATCGTGTATCTTATTGCCCCCTTAACCGATTAAATTCAAACTCTTCGAAGATGAAACTTGTTCTCGCGGCCACCGGCGCCAGTGGCTCGATTTATTTGCAGCGATTGCTCGATCAAATCGATCCCGCCGCGCACGAGGTTCATCTGGTGATGAGCAGTCACGCCAGGCAAGTTGCGAAACAAGAAATCGGGACGTTCAAGGTTCCAAAAGGAATCGCGCAACATGGCGAGAACGACATGAACGTTCCGTTCGTCAGCGGCTCGGCAAAATTCGACGCGATGGTGATTGCTCCCTGCTCGATGGCGACCGTCGGGCGAATCGCATCCGGGACGAGTGACACTGCGCTTCTTCGCGCCGCCGATGTTTTCCTGAAGGAACGTCGCAAACTCATTGTCGTGCCGCGGGAAACGCCTTGGAGCCTGATTCATGCACGCAATATCGCCACTCTGCTCGAAGCCGGCGCGATTGTTTTACCCGCCATTCCGTCGTTCTACAGCCGGCCGGCTTCCGTTGTTGAAGTTGTCGACACCGTGGTCTGGCGCATTCTCGATCAAATCGGTTTGCCGAGTCCGCGCACTTATCGTTGGGCTGAAAAAACGTCGCGCCAGGGAGCGCGCAAGAAATCTTGAAGATCGAAGGTTGGCGCGCGCGATGGCTCATCGCGTTCGGAGTTTGGCTCTTGAGAATGCTGGGGCGCACGTTGCGTTACGAAGTCGACGATCGCGCCAGCATCGTTGGGAAACCGGCGCGCGAGCACTTCATCGGTGCGCTCTGGCACAACCGATTGCTGATCTTTCCCCTGGTCTTGCGCCGTTTCTTTCCTGATCGGCACGGTGCCGCGTTGATCAGCGCCAGCCGCGACGGAGATCTTCTGAGCGACGCCATTCATCGCTTCGATTACGACGTTGTTCGTGGATCCAGTTCCAAACTCGGCGCCAGCGCTTTGCTTCAACTCGGTGAAGAGCTGAATGCCGGACGCGACGTGGTCATTACGCCGGACGGCCCGCGCGGTCCCGCCTATGAGCTCGGACCAGGAATTGTTTTCCTCGCGCAAAAAACTGGCGCGCAGGTGCTGCCGATGAACATGGAATACTCGAGCTGTTGGCGGGTGAAAAGTTGGGACCGCTTTATTATTCCAAAACCCTTTTGCAAAGTGCGCGTCATCATCGGACAACCTCTCCGGATGAGACCGGCCTCCTCGGATCAGGAATTCGAAAACGAGCGAACGAGATTGCAAAATGCGATGTTGTCACTGGTTGAGCGGCGCTGATTCGTTAAGGTGGAGCGATGACAAATTTGATCGACGGCCGCGCGGTTGCCGAAAAAGTTTATGTCGATCTTCGAAATGAGATCGCGCAGCTAAAATCGAAAGGCGTCACGCCGGGAATCGCCGTCGTATTGGTCGGAGACGATCCCGCCTCGCGTGCCTACGTGCGTTCGAAGGACAAGATGAGCCGCGAGCTTGGATTGCATTCGGTCAAACTCGAGCTGCCGGCGTCGACTTCGCAGGAGGAACTGCTCGCCCGCGTCGACGAATTGAACCGCGATCCAAAAGTTCACGGCATTCTCGTCCAATCGCCACCGCCGAAACAAATCGATGAAGCGGCGATCGTGCGAACTCTCGATCCGCGCAAAGACGTGGACGGGTTTCATCCGTTGAACGTTGCGAAACTCGCGATGGGCGACGAGACCGGCTTCGTTCCGTGCACACCGCTTGGCGTGCAACGTTTGCTCATCGAATCAAAGATCGACATCGCCGGAGCGCACGTCGTCGTCCTCGGCCGCAGCATGATTGTCGGCAAGCCGGTCGCGCTCTTGTTAATGCAAAAAGCGAAAGGCGGCGACGCGACCGTGACCGTCGCGCATTCGCGTACCAAGAATCTCGAAGAGACCACACGCTCGGCCGACATTCTGATCGCGGCGATTGGCCGCGCGCATTTCGTGAAGGCGAACCACGTTCGCGACGGCGCGGTAGTGATCGATGTTGGAATCAATCGCGTCGAGGATAAGAGCGATAAACGCGGTTATCGCCTCGTCGGCGATGTTGCCTTCGATGAAGTCGCGCCGAAGTGCAAAGCAATCACGCCAGTACCGGGCGGCGTCGGGCCAATGACTATCGCGATGCTGATGTCGAACACCGTGAAGGCGGCAAGGATGTTTAGCGCGGCCTGACGATTTTGCCGGTTAATCCTCGCAGAACCACCGGGCTCAAGCGCGCGAGCGGCAGCAGTGCCGACGCCACCTTCGGCGACAAAACGGCTGCGCGTGCGAGTTGATTGACCCAGAGGCGGCCGCGATACATCGCACGATGAGCGCTCGCAAAGTCGCGCACCGCAGATTCTCGATCTTCGCCGCGGATAATTTTCACGATTGCTTCCGCAGCGAGCTCGCCGGAGCGGAGCGCATAATAAATTCCCTCGCCAGTGAAGGGCTCAACGACGCGAGCGGCGTCGCCGATGAAAAATAAATTTTCGTGCGCGACCGGGACCGGGTCGCGGGTCAGCGGTGTGATGGTGCGCCATGGTTGATCGGCGGGCAGGCTGAAATGTCGTTCCGCCCAGTTGCGCAGCGACGAGATGGTCGGCGGCGTTCCAACCAGGCAAAGATTCAGCTCGCGCCCGTTTACCGGCGCCTGGCCGGAATAACCTTCTGGCAAAAATTGCAGGACCACGCGATTTCCGAAGTCTCGCGGCAATGGAATGTGCGCCTGGAGCGAAACGCGCTCCCGCTCTGGCCGCGGCAGCAGATTTCGCAGGCGCGCCACAGTGGAATTGCGGCCGTCGGCGCCGACGACAACCCGCGCGATGAAAATTTCGCGCACAATGTCGATCTTCCAATTGTGCTCGGTCGTCTTCTCGAGTGCAATCAGCGTCGCTTCTTCACGAATATCCGCGCCAAGCACGCGCGCGCGATTCAACAGAAGCTGATCGAATAGGCTGCGCTTAATCGCGATCTCGCTTCGATCGCCGAGCGGTAGATCGATATGAATTCTTTTGCCATTGATCGCGATGAATTCCACCGCCTCGAGCGCGCCGTGCGGCGAACTCCGAATCTGTTGGGCGACTTCGAGGCGCTCAAGAACTGGCCAGCATCCCGGGTTGATGCAATCGCCGCAGACTTTTTCGCGCGGGAATTTCTCGCGTTCGATCACGAGCGTTCGCAACCCGGCCGCGGCGCAGAACGCAGCGCAGGTCGAGCCGGCGGGCCCTCCCCCGGCGATCGCAACATCGACAAGTTCCATCGCGTTTCAGTTTGAATTGTCGTGCAACCGTCTTCAACACCGCTAGCGCGGATTTAAAAGCGAACGAGATTCAGTTTATGAGCTGGTCCATTCCGATCCTTCGCATTGCCGGCATTCAACTGCGGATCCACATCACGTTTCTTTTGTTGATTGCTTGGATTGCGATCGGCTCCACGAGCGCGGCAATCTTTGTGTTGCTCCTATTTGTCTGCGTAGTGCTTCACGAATTCGGGCATGCGATCGCAGCAAAAGGGTACGGAATCAACACCCCGGACATTACCCTGTTGCCAATTGGCGGAGTCGCGCGGCTGGAGCGAATCCCGGAAGAACCTCGACAAGAGCTGGTCATTGCCGCTGCTGGACCGGCTGTGACCGCGATCATCGCGCTTTGCCTTTACATCGTCATCGCCGCGCGCGGTGGAGCTGAACTCGCCGCTCCGGTTTCGACCGGCGATTTGGTTCTGAATCTTTTCAGGATCAACATTTGGTTGCTGCTCTTTAATCTGATCCCGGCCTTTCCGATGGACGGCGGCCGCGTCTTGCGCGCTCTGCTTGCGACGAGAATGAGTTACGCCCGCGCGACGCAGGTGGCGGCAAACGTCGGGCAGATCTTCGCTTTTCTTTTCGGGATCGTCGGTCTCTTCGGAATTCCGGGCTTCTTTCCGGCCAATCCGTTTTTAATTTTCATCGCGTTCTTCGTCTATCTTGGCGCGTCGCAGGAGTCCGCGCTTGCCCAGATGCGCGATGTTTCGCGGCGATTTCCAGTTTCGAGTGCGATGGTCCGCGAATTTCGCACCTTGCCGGAGGGCGCGACGTTGGAGGAAGCGGTCGATGCATTGCTCGCGACATCGCAGCACGATTTTCCGGTGCTCGATGCCAGCGGAAACGTGGCCGGTATTCTCACGCGTCGCGATTTGATCGCCGCGTTGCGCCAAAGCGATCCGGCGATTCGCGTTGGTGACGTGATGCGCCGCGACATTCCGACGGTCACGACCGGCACGCGGTTCGAAGACGCGTTCCGGATCATGCAGGAATGCAATTGCCCGGCGGTGCCGGTCCTCGACGGCATGAAGCGGCTGGTAGGGTTGCTCACGCCGGAAAACGTGAGCGAGCTCATGATGGTGCAGTCCGCGCGGCCGCGAAGAAGCGCGGCGTAATCGGTTCAAACAAACGGGGCCGTTCTTGTCGATCTTGCGAGCAAGAGCAAGATTAAGAGGAAACGGAAGAGGAAGATTCAATGCCCGTCGCTCGCAAAGAGAAACCTGATCTGCAAAAGAAGGTGCACGAAGTGCCGCACAAACCGGGTGTGTACTTGATGCGCGATCGATTCAATCGGGTGATTTACGTCGGCAAGGCGCGCGATTTACGCAAGCGCGTGAGCTCGTATTTCCTCCCCTCAAAACTGGCCCAAGCCGACTTGAAAACCCGCGCCATGCTCGAGGCGACCTGGGATTTTGAAACACACATTGTTCGCAGCGAAGCGGAATCGGTCCTGCTCGAAGGCAAGCTGATCAAAGAGTACCGGCCGCGTTACAACATTTCCTTTCGCGACGACAAACGTTTCCTGCTGGTGAAAGTGGACACGTCAGAGGAATGGCCGCGCTTTCGCCTGACCCGGCTCAAGAAAAATGACAGCGCGCGCTACTTCGGTCCCTACGCTGGCGCTGGCGCCTTGCGGCAAACTTTGAACTTGATGCGGAAAAAATTCGGCGTGCTCACGTTCGGCCGCGGCGCGCCAAGCGAGCGCGAATTGAAATCATCCACTTATCAGGTGCCGGTGCGACTCAGCGAAATCAACGCCGAGCAATACCGGCAACGCGTCGCACAAGCCTGCGAATTTTTGGAAGGCCACTCGCGCGAGATGCTCGACGCGTTGGAAGACCAGATGCGGCAGGCCGCAGACAAACAAGATTTCGAAAAAGCGGCCGAGCTGCGGAACATGATCGACGACGTCCGCGAAACCACGCGATCGATGCGACGATTTACGCGGGGAACTTTGCCGAGCACGATCGATCCGATGGCGGACGTGCAGGCGCTCGGGGAGGCGTTGCAGCTGCCGCGCTTGCCGCGTGTGATGGAATGTTTCGATATCTCGAACATTTCTACGACGCACATCGTTGCCTCGATGGTGTGCTTCCGTGAAGGCATAGCGGACAAAAATTGCTACCGGCGGTACCGGGTTAGGACGGTTGAAGGCCAGGACGACTTTGCGAGCATGGCAGAGGTCGTGCAGCGGCGGTATTCGCGCATTTTGCTCGAAGCGCGCGAAGCAAATCCTGAGGCCGCGGAATTTTCCCAGGAACAAGCAGTTGATGGACTGCAGCGGATTGAACGGCGAAGCCCCACTTTTGTGGCCGTTCGTTTGCCGGATCTGATCATTGTTGATGGCGGCAAAGGCCAGCTTTCGTCCGCGTGTCGCGAATTGCAGCGACTTGGGCTCCACGATTTGCCAATCATCGGCCTGGCAAAGGAACATGAAGAGATTTATCGACCGGGCCGGGCGATGCCGTTGCAGCTACCGGCGGATTCCAGCGCGTTGCATTTGCTCCAGCGAATTCGCGACGAAGCGCACCGGTTCGCGAACGCTTACCACCAACTGCTCCTCAAGAAGCGCATCGATGAAAGCATTCTCGACGATTGTCTGGGCGTGAGTCAGAACCGAAAAGGCCTCCTCTTACGAAAATTCGGCTCGGTGAATCGATTACGGAAGGCGAGTGTCGAGGAAATTGCGGCTACCGAGGGAATCGGGCGAAAACTGGCCGAAGAAGTGCATCGTTTCTTGCAGTCGCACTAGTTCTTTAGAAATTCGGCAAATGTTTTGGCGCTTATTGTCGATCTTCGCGGTAACAGCGACGCTCTCCGCGCAATCGCCGGCGCCAGCGCCGAGCGCTTCCGCTAATCCGGAAGACGAGACGATCATCCCGACGTTCGAGACGCAAAAGCTCGCGCGCACTTACGTTCTCGACGTCCCGGCGCCGCGCGGGCAGATCACCGATCGCAACGGCTTGCCGCTCGCGCAAAACAAAGTTGCCTACAATCTCGCGATCGGTTTCCCGACGCCGCTCGATTTTACCGACGCGAAGGCGCTCGCGTTTACCCGTGAAAAGATCGCGTTGGCAACAAAGCTCACCGGGCGCGCGGTCAGAATTTCGGATGAGGCAATCCTGCGGCATTACCATAACCGCGGCATTTTGCCGTTGGAGATCGCCCAAAACCTGAGCAGAAACGAATACGAAGCGGTAAAGGATCGCGCGAAGGACGCGCTCGTCGTCCGGCCGATTTATGTTCGGACCTATCCGAATGGAAAATTTGCTGGCCAAATCATCGGTTACACCGGCAAGACCGGCCGGAATCTCGACGGCATCATCGACAATCACGAAACTCTTTGGCCGGAAACGGAAGGCCGCGAGGGCATTGAGCAAACGTTCAACGAGCTGCTCAACGGCAAGCACGGCGAATACAAACTGACTTTCGACAAGGACGGCCGGAAAACGTCTGAGAAACTCGTTAAGTCCGCCATTCCGGGAAACAACATCATCACGACGCTGGATTTACAGTTGCAACAGCTCGCTGAGAAAGCGCTCGAGAAAAAAGCAAAGCGCGGTGCAATTGTGGTTGTCGATCCAAACAACGGCGACGTTCTTGCGATGGCGTCTTGGCCAACATTCGATCCGAACCTGTTCGTTCCGTCGATCTCCGCCGAGAAATTCAAACAACTTCAGGAAGATCCGGACCTGCCGTTGCTGGCGCGCGCCTATCGCTCGGCTTATCCGCCGGGTTCAACTTTCAAGATCGCGGTTGGAATTGCCGCGCTCGAAAGCACCGCCGTGCGCGCGAACGATCTCTATCAATGCGTGGGGGCGATTCAGATCGGAAACGTCACGTTTCACAATTGGAAAAAGGGGGATCAGGGCGCGCTCAATTTTGTCCAGGCGCTAACGCAGTCCTGCGACACCTGGTTCTATCAGGTTGGAATCAAGACCGGCGCGCAGCCGATCATCGACTGGTCGTACAAGCTCGGCTACGGCGCCAAATGCGGAATTCCGTTGCGGGCCGAGGCGGAAGGTCGCGTGCCGACCGACGATTACATGAAAGCGACACACGGCCGCAAATTGCTGAATGGCGACATCGCCAATTTGTCGATCGGTCAGGGCGACCTGCTCATCACGCCGCTGCAAATGGCGCAATCGATGGCGATCATTGCGAACGGCGGCAGATTTTATCAAACGCGCATCGTTCGGCAGGTCCAGGCGCCTGATCAAAAAATCCTGACCGCTTACGAAGAACGCGAAAAACGTTCTCTTGATGTTTCCGCGGACACGATGGCGGAAGTTCGACAGGGCATGATCGACGTCGTTAATGGATCGAACGGCACCGGACACTCGGCGCAGGTCGATGGCGTCGAAGTCGCGGGGAAAACCGGGACCGCGCAGTGGGGACCGAAAAATAAGGAGCGGACGGCAGCCTGGTTCTCAGGATTCTTGCCGGCTGACCAACCGAAATATGCGTTCGCCGCGGTTTATGAAGGGGACGTCGGCAGCAAAGTTCACGGCGGCTCGGCCGCAGCTCCGATGATCGCCGACATTTTCCAGGAAATTTACAAGGGAACCGCGAGCAATCGCGGTCGGCGCGAAGGGACTCAAGTGATTCGCCGCGCGCAGGCGGTGGAAGAAGATACCTCGGACTAAACGGCGG
>DATEWZ010000090.1:0-34587 GCA_035257485.1 Chthoniobacterales bacterium | reverse complement strand
GCAGCGCGATGTCCCTACCGAGTTCGAAGACGCGCTTGATGATGATCTCAACATTTCCGCGGCGCTCGGATTTCTGTTCGAGACAATTCGCGAGACGAACCGCGCGATGGACGAAAACAAGCTCGACGCGAAAACGGCGGCGGCGTGGTTGAATTGGTGGGATCGAAGCGATGAAACGCTCGAGTTTGAAGGCGGCGGCGCCGAGTTGCCCGATGAAGTGAAAAAGTTGGCCGAGGCGCGGGCGCAAGCGAGGCTTGCAAAAGATTTTCGGAAAAGCGATGAATTGCGCGACAAATTGAATGCGCTCGGCTGGGAAGTGCGCGACACCAAGGACGGACAGAAGATTACGCGACGCGCCGGCGCGAAATAGAAATGTTTGCGCCCGCACAAATCCTCAGTCTCGAACACACGGCCCACCCGAAGTTGTTCGAAGACCACCAATATGTCTGGAACGCGCTCAAGCAGATCGCGAGCTATTTGCAATTTCGATTGAAACCGGCCGTGCTCGGCGAATTAATCGGACGGCCCTTCATCAGCGCGAATGTTTTTGTCGGTCGTGGAACGGTAGTCGAACAAGGTGCGGTCTTGAAAGGCCCCGCGTGGATCGGCGAGAACTGTCAGATTCGCAGCGGGTGTTACGTGCGCGAAAATGTCGTGGTTGGCAATGGCGTGGTCATGGGCAACTCATGCGAATTCAAGAACAGCATCATCTTCGACGAAGCGCAGGTGCCGCATTTCAATTACGTCGGCGATTCGATCCTCGGTTTCAAAGCGCACCTCGGCGCCGGCGTGATCTTATCCAACGTGAAACTTGATCACAGCGAGATCGCGGTCGCGACGAAAGAAGGAAACATCGCGACCGGGCTGACAAAGTTCGGGGCGATCGTTGGCGACCGGACCGAGATCGGCTGCAACGCGGTAATTAATCCCGGCTCAGTTCTCGGCCGGGATTGTTTGGTTTATCCAAACGTGAACTTCCGCGGCGTCTTGCCCGATGGCTACGTCGCCAAATTGCGCCAGCAGATTCAGGTTCTGGAACGACGCAGTCGCGGAAAATAGCAGCCGAAGATTAAGAGGAAGCGGAAGATTCAATGGCGGATGGGGGGGGATTCGAACCCCCGGTACCTTTCGGTACACACGCTTTCCAGGCGTGCACAATAGACCGCTCTGTCACCCATCCCTCTAATCTTCCTCTTCCTCTCAATCTTAATCCTAGTCCAGGCCCAGACCATTGAAGCAGACGAAAAGTAAGAGGAAGCGGAAGAGTTACAGCTGCAGACGACGAAAAAGCTCGTCCAACGGTAATTGAATGCCGATAAAAAATTCTCCGAAGTGGGCGTACTCCGCGCTGACCGGATCGAAGCGCATTTCGTAAACGATCGATTTGATCTGGAAAGTATCACGCGCGAAAAGGGTCACGCCCCACTCCGCGTCGTCGAGCCCGGTCGAGCCGGTGATGAGTTGTTTCACCTTGCCGGCGTACTGGCGGCCAACATTGGCGTGGCCTTTCATTAACTTGCGACGCTTATCGAACGGCAGCGCGTACCAGTTGCGCGCCTCGCCGCGGCGCTTGCTCATATTATAGAAACAAACCACCGGCCAATCGGGCAGCGTCGGATAAACGCGCTCCTGCCGATAATGCTTCACGCGATCACGGAACGTCGCGAGCGCCGCGTCCAACTTCGCCGCGTCTTTTCGCGTTTCCGCGTCGAGGGTCGCGGTGTATTCCTCGTCGGTCGTGATGTATTCGCTTTCTTCGGTCAGCGACAAGTAACTGTAAACCGGAGTCAGCACATCGGCGCCGAGCGACTGCGAAAGTTGCTTCTCGATCTTGTTCGCGTTGTGCAAATCGGGCGTGATCAACATGAAACCGAGGTCCGCTTTCGGCGTGACGACGCTGAGCGTGAGCAATTGCGTGGATTCCATCGCGCGAACTTCCTGGACAAGCTTCGTCAGGTTAGTTTTCGCCGCGTTCTGCTCATCGCGACTGAGCAAATTCAATTGGCCGTGCTCCACCTGATAAAACAAATGGAGACAATGCCAGCCTTCTTCAGGAACGAGCGTCGTGCTCTTGTCGGTCACAGTTCGTAGTTTGCGCTTGCGGGCGATTGAGGTCAATCGCCCTACCTTGGCGCCGTCGGTTGCGCGCTGGGCAGATGGTCCATGCAATATTCCTCGCCATTTCGGGCGACGCGGAAGTCCAAATCGGGATCGGTCAACTCCGTCCGGCCGCAGACGGCGCACTTGTGCAGCGGCTCGGCATCGCTGCGTGAGTGATCCCCGAACTTTTTCCGTCGAGTCGAGACTTCGCGCCGGTGTTTGGCTTTTGAGAAGAATTCCGGCCCGAAAAAGATCAGATAGTTGGCGAGCGCGGCAATAAGCGAGGCGCGATACGAGTTCGTGCCGACAAAAAAGCCGACGATCAAGAACGCGCCGGCGATCCAGGCGAGCCATTTAACTCTGACCGGGAGAATGAACAGGATGTAGATGATTTCCTCGGGATAAAAATGGGCGAAGGCGAGGAACAACGACGTCAGCAGCATCGAGTTTGAAAAATTGCTGCCGAAAAAAAATGCGGCGATCGTCGTCCCGATCATCCCGACCAAAAAATAAAGCGTGAGCCGGAACGGTCCCCAGGCGCGCTCGACTCCTTCCCCAACCCACCAGAGAAACCAAAGAGCGAAGAGAAACCAGAGCGGGCTCAGCGTTTGCGGAATAAAAATGTAGGTGACGAGCCGCCAGACTTCCCCGTGCCGAATTTTATTTGGATCGAGCGTGAGGATCGAAACGTAGCCGGGCAGCAGCCAGGCGAGGCAGAAGACGAGTAGAGCGAAGCCAACGAGGATGCGCGGCAGTCCAGGAATTCCAAGAAAACCAAAGCGTCGTTCGAGTTTATCGAGCAGAGCCATCGTGCGAGCACGTTAGAGAATGCACCATCGATGTCCAACTTCTCGCACAACGGGCACAAAGGACACAACGTCTCACTAGTCATAATTGGATTTTCGTGGTGACCGTTGTGGCCTTCGTGCGAGGCATCTTTACGTTGGTTTGATTGACGGCTACCCTTTTTTCCGTGACTGAAGTTCCGCAAAAGAAAACGCCGCTTTACGACGAGCACGTGAAACTTGGCGCGAAGATGGTGCCGTTCGCGAGTTGGCTGATGCCGGTGCAATACACCAGCATCGTGGACGAACATCAAGCGGTGCGAAAAAACGTCGGCATGTTCGACATCTCGCACATGGGCCAATTCATCGTTGAAGGCAAAGACGCGCGCGCTTGGTTGAACACGATGTTGACCAACAACATCGACAAACTCGAGGTCGGTCAGGGCCAATACACTTTTCTGCTCAACGACAAAGCCGGAATCATCGACGACTTGATCGCCTATCGCATCGGCGACACGAAGTTTCTACTCGTCGTAAACGCATCGTGCACCGACGGTGATTACGATTGGCTAGATCGACATCGTCCGGAAGGTGTCCGTCTCCTAGATCGGAGCGCGTATTTCGGCGGAGTCGCGATCCAAGGGCCGCGCGTGGCCGACCTTTTCGTGAACCTGCCGGCGCGAAACGAGATTGTCGACGTCGATCTTGGAGATATGGAGGTTTCAATGGCGCGCACCGGTTATACGGGCGAAGACGGCGTCGAAGTTTTCTTTTCCAAAAATGACGCCGTGAAATTTTGGAACGTGGTCCTCGAGAAGGGAAAAGAATTCGGGATCAAACCGTGCGGGCTTGGCGCGCGCGACACTTTGCGTTTGGAGATGTGTTACCCACTCAACGGCTCCGATCTATCGCCGGAACGAAACCCGATCGAAGCCGGGCTCGGGTTCTTTGTCGATCTGGCGAAACCAAAGTTCACCGGCCGCGACATTTTGCTCAAGACCAAGGAGAACGGGCCACGCGAAAAATTGGTGCCGTTCAAAATGAAAGACAAAGGTCCACCGCCCCGCCCGCACTATTCCGTGTTCGAAAACGACGAGCGGATCGGCGAAGTCACCAGCGGAACGCTGTCACCGAGCTTGAACTGGGGCGTTGGAATGGCTTACATCGACGCCGCGCGCGCGAAGATCGGGAACAAGATCGACATCGAGATTCGCGGGCAGAAATTTCCGGCCACGATCGAGAAAAAACCGCTCTACAAAAAATCATGAACGTTCCAGACGATTTGCTTTACACCGAGAGTCACGAATGGATTAAGCGCGAAGGCGACAAGATCCGCGTCGGCATCACCGATCACGCGCAATCTGAATTGACCGACGTCGTTTTCGTAGAGCTGCCGAAGATGGACCGCGCGGCGAACGCGAAGGAAGCGATCGCGGTGGTCGAATCCGTGAAGGCGGCGAGCGACATCTACGCGCCAGTCAAAGGCAAAGTCGTCGAAGTGAACAAAGCGCTCGAAGCCGATCCCGGCTTGATCAATCGTGAACCATTCGGCCAAGGCTGGCTCTTCGTTCTCAAGATCGACAACGCGGACGATCTCAAAAATCTCAAAGACGCCGCCGCGTATAAAAAACAAATCGGCGGCTGATGTCGAAATTCTTTCGAGCGCCGTCGGATTTCCGGAAGTGGCTGGCGAAGAATCACGCGACCGCCTCGGAACTTTGGGTTGGTTTCTACAAAAAGAAGTCAGGCAAACCGAGCATTACGTGGCTGGAATCGGTTGATGAAGCGCTTCGTTTTGGATGGATCGACGGGATCCGGAAACGGATCGACGACACCAGCTACAAGATCCGGTTCACGCCGCGGCAGCGCGGGAGCATTTGGAGCGCGATCAACATCAAGCGCGCAAAAGAACTTGCGAAAGAAAAACGAATGCGACCAGCCGGATTGAAAGCGCTCGCGGCACGGTTGGAATGCAAGTCGGGCATTTATTCCTACGAACAACGTCCCGCCGAAATGCCGGAGAAGTACGCGAAACTGATCAAGAGGAACGGAGCGGCGTGGGATTTCTTCAAAGCGCAGCCGCCGTCGTATCGAAGGATGATCACCTGGTACATCGTGAGCGCGAAGAAAGAAGAGACGCGCTTGCAGCGAGTGAACAAAGTGATCGCCGCGTCAGCGAAGGGAGAACGGCTTTAAGATTCAGAAAACGCCGAACGCCAAACGCCAAACATCGAATCGAATTAGTGCTCAGTCTTTGCCGAAGAGCAATTCGTCGACGCCGTGGAGAACTTCTTCCACGCGGATCGGCGCGGCGAAGAAGCTGTAGCCGGAAAGAATTCCGCCGGAAACCATCTGGCTTTCAGGACGGAGACTGCTAAGCGAAAGGACGGGCGTGTCTTTGAGAGTGGAATCGCTGCTCACCGCTCGCTCGATGGTGAGTTGGCTCTGACCAGGGGTGTCGATGAGGATGAGGTCGGGTTGGAACCAACGGGCGGCATTCAACGCGAGGTTATCGTCGTGCTCTTCGCGGATTAAATACTTCCCGGCGCGTTCCAGAGCTCGCCGAATGAGACGAGTCACGCCGGGTTCGTGATCGATTAAGAGGATTTTCTTCGGAAATTTCATAGGATTGATTGGCTGATTGCCTCTCTCCGAGCATCGCGTGTGCCAGCAGAAATAGCGCCAGCGTTTTAACGCTGGGGACAATTCAGCCAACAATCGGACGAGTCCGCGAGGACGGCAGAAACGTCTTTCGTCCCTTCGGGGCTCGGATTTGAATGAACAAATTACCCACCGCTGAAGCACTGGGCTATTATCATTTCGAGCGAGCGTGCCCGAATCGCGGCTTTAATCCTGGCGGCAGTGTGCTTAATTTTGGATTCGCGCGATGAGCAGCAAGGCTAAACCCCAGGCCACCGAATTGAATTTTGAGAAGGCGATGGACCGGCTCGAAGCGATTGTCGAACAGATGGAGAGCGGTAAATTGCCGCTCGAGGATTTGATCGTGCGCTACGAGGAAGGGATGAATCTGGTGAAAGTTTGCCAGGACCGATTGACCAAGGCCGAACAAAAGATCGAGATCATCGCGCGAAACAGTGCTGGAAAGCCGGCGGTGAAAGATTTTGAAACTGCGGCCGAATCGAACAACGATGACCAGAAAGCCGACAAAGAATTGAGGAATGATGAAGTCAGACTCTTCTGAAACAACAATGCTAGTGGAGAAGCCGGCGCGATTGCTCGACGGAATTCATCGCCCTGCCGACATCAAGTCGCTGCGGGAACAAGACCTGCCGCAGCTCGCGCAGGAAGTCCGCGAGGAATTGATCCGCGTTCTGTCGCAAACCGGCGGGCACCTGGGACCGAATCTTGGCGTCGTGGAATTGACGATCGCGCTGCATCGCGTGTTCAACACGCCGAAAGACCGGTTCGTGATGGACGTGAGCCATCAGGGTTACGTCCACAAACTTTTCACCGGCCGGCTCGATCGCTTTTCGACAATGCGGCAGTTCGGCGGGCTGAACGGATTTCTTCTGCGCACGGAAAGCGAGCATGATTGCTACGGCGCCGGTCACGCCGGCACTGCGCTCTCGGCCGCGCTCGGCATGGCAGTTGGTCGGGATCTCAAAGGCGGCAATGAACACATCGTCGCCGTCGCGGGTGATGCGGCGTTTACCTGCGGCATCAGTTACGAAGCGCTGAACAACATCCGCACGCAGACCAAAAAATTCATTGTCGTGCTGAACGATAACGAATGGTCGATCGCGAAAAATGTGGGCGCGATTGCGAATTATTTTAACCGGATCGTGACCAACCCGACTTATGCGCATTTGCACGACAAGGCGCGCGATTTCGTGGAATGGATCCTTGGCAAGACCGGTGTCCAGTTCGCGCACAAAGTCGAGGAAAGCGTGAAGGGACTCGTTTTGCCGAGCGTGATCTTCGAAGAGCTCGGCCTTCGCTACTACGGGCCAATCGATGGGCATGACATTCCGCTGTTGATCCGCACGTTTGAATTTTTAAAAACGCAGGACGAGCCGGTGTTGCTTCACATCCTGACCAAGAAAGGAAAAGGCTACGAACCGGCGATTAAACAGCCGGACAAATTTCACGGACTTGGCAAATACAAGATCGAGAGCGGCGAGACCGCGCCGACGCCGACGCCGACCTATTCGGAGATCATCGGCAAGACGCTGGCAAAATTTGCCGACAACAACCAAAAGCTCGTTGCGATCACGGCGGCGATGCCGAGCGGAACCGGCCTCGGACATTTTCAAAAAGCGCACCCCGGTCGTTACTTCGATGTTGGAATCGCGGAAGAACACGCGGCGCTGTTCGCCTGCGGACTGGCGACGCAGGGGCTGACACCGTTCCTCGCGATCTACTCCACGTTTTTCCAGCGCGCCTACGACATGGCCATTCACGACATGGCGATTCAAAAATTGAACGTGCGCCTTTGCATGGATCGGGCGGGATTGAGTGGAGACGACGGCCCCACGCACCACGGTTTGTTCGACATCGGATATCTACGGCACATCCCGAACTGGGTGCACATGCAGCCGAAGGATGAAGACGAATTCGCGGACATGCTTTGGACGATGGCGAATTACAACCAGGGACCGATTGCGATTCGTTATCCGCGCGGATCGGGCACCGGCGCGAAGGTGAAACCAGAGCCGAAGTTGCTCGAGATTGGCAAAGCCGAAGTGGTGAAACATGGCCGCGACGTCGCGATCTTCGGGCTCGGCAACATGTTTGAAGTGGCGGAGGAAGCGGCGAAGAAACTCGAAGAGCAAGGTATTTCAGTCGCCCTGATCAATCCACGCTGGATCAAACCGATGGACACCGGCACGCTCGAATTCTTTGCCCGCAGCGTTGAAGTTGTCGCGACAATCGAAGACCACGTGCTCCACAATGGTTTTGGCTGCGCGGTGATGGAATATCTCCACTCGCAGCAAATCAATACCCCGGTCGCTCGAGTTGGTTGGCCGGACGAATTCATCGAGCACGGGGCAGTTCCGTTGCTGCGTAAAAAGCACGGCATCACCGCGGACGCCCTGGTTGAAAAGATTCTCGCAGTACTCAAGAAAAAACCGGCAGCAAAACCGGCGATTGCCTAAAAGGCTGAGGGTTGAAGGATGAGGGATGAAGTCCTAGCGGGATCTCACCTTCTTAGAAATTGAGGTGAAGATCGCGATTAGCTGCCACGTTTCATCTCTAAGAAGCACGAGGCGCTGCGGGCGGACGGTGCCACAATCCCCGAGCAATTCGAGCCAATAGCTCGTTTCTTCAAGCTCCTTTAGCGACTCGCCCAGCTTGGAAACAAATTCCGCCTCAGAAAACGCGCGCGACAGGCTTCTCGGTAATTCGCGCCGACCGATGTGGCCGATCCGAAAAGCTGTTTTCCGAGCGTTTGCGCAACTGCAACTCGCGCTAAGCGGGTATAAAGTTTGATGATGCGTAGCGCAAAATCTTTTGTTCTATTTCGCAAATCTTCGTTCTGGGGTTTCATGTGTCTCTTTTCATCCTTTAGCCTTCATCCTTCAACCTTTTTTCCTCATGCCTACGATTGAAGCGCGCGATCTAACCAAGATCTATCGCACCTACCGCAAAGAGGGCGGTCTCTGGGGCGCGATAAAGGGACTGGTTAAGCGTCGTTACGACGAAACCCGCGCGGCCGACGCGGTTTCGTTTCAAATCGAGGAAGGCGAGTTCGTCGGCTTTCTCGGACCGAACGGCGCCGGCAAAACGACCGTGCTGAAGATGCTCTCCGGTTTATTGAATCCGACCTCCGGCGACGCGCGCGTGCTCGGTTTTGTTCCGTGGGAGCGCCGCAACGAAATGAAGCGGCAATTCAGTTTGCTCATGGGGCAAAAAAACGCGCTCTGGTGGGACCTGCCCGCGCAGGAATCGCTCGAACTCAATCGGGCGATTTACGGAATCGACCGAGATCGTTTCAAAAAAGTCGTAGGCGGCTTGTCCGAGCTGCTCGAAGTAACCGACAAGATGAACGTGATGGTGCGCGAGCTTTCGCTCGGCGAGCGGATGAAGATGGAACTCATCTCCGCGCTCATTCATGAACCGCGCGTCTTGTTTTTGGACGAACCGACAATCGGGCTCGACGTGGTCAGCCAAAAACGCGTCCGCGAATTTTTGCGCATTTACAACAAAGAACACCGAATCGTCACGCTACTGACGAGCCACTACATGCAGGACATCGAAGAGCTGACCCGGCGCGTGCTTGTCATCGACCACGGCAAAATCTTTTTTGACGGACCGCTCGATAAAATTGTCGATCGGTTCTCGGTTTACAAAATTGTCAGCCTGACCTTCGACAAAAATCCCGACTGCGACTTCTCGCGTTTCGGTGAAGTGATCGAGCAAACGCCGATGTCGGTGCAGCTCAAAGTGGCCCGCGCAAAAGTCACAGAGACGACGCGCGAATTGCTGCAAGCCTGCAGCGTGATCGATATCAATGTGCAGGAGGTCCCGGTGGAGGAAGTGATTCGACAATTATTTGGCGAACGTCGCTCGCAGAGCTTGGCGGGGCGAGCGGAATCAGTTAACCGCGGACCAGCGCCTGCTTGAGTTCGTGCGCGTAGGCCGGATTTATTTCGAAAGCGATCACCGGCATTTCGGCGATCTGGACCTGCTCGGTGTAAGGAATGCTCTCGACAAAGCCGGCTGAAATCAGGCTGTTGAGCGTGTCGGTGACGTCTTCGGACTGCATCCGGGTGAAGTCCAAAATCTCGGCGCCGAGCATCGATTCACAGAAACCGATCGCGCGAACTACGTTCGCTTCCCGGCCTGTCAGCTTGATCGTCCGCATATGTGTAAAAAATTAGCAGCTACCATGCCGGTATGTCGGACGCTGCTTGCGGTCTAAGCGAATTCGCGACCGAAGCTCGGAAGCACACTTTTCTCCATGCCGGAGGCGAAATTTGGGAAGCGTGGCATCCAGCCCCGCGCTCTTAACTTGGCGTTACTCACGCGCTTGTTGCTGTCGCCGCGCTTTCTTCCCGATATCGATCTTCCAACGGGCGGTAAAGGCCGATTCAGTTTGGCTGCCAGCCACCGATAACATTCGCTGAGCAACATTGGCTCGTTATCGACGACGTTGTAAATCCCGGATTCCTCGCGCGTCACGAGCAATTGAACGGCCGCGGCCGCATCATCGCGATGGATTTCATTTACGAAGCGGTCATTCGCGGGATCCACAACCGCTTCGCCGCCCAGGAATTTTTTGAGCAACGCAGATCGTCCGGGCCCATAAATTCCGCCGAGCCGGATCACGGTGCTGTTTTTCGCGAGGGCAATGTCTTCGGCTTCGCGCAAAATTTTTCCCGTCTCGGTTTGCGGCTCGGCCACGCTTCCCTCGGTCACCCATTCGCCGCCAGCCTGCGCGTAGACGCTCGTGCTGCTTGTGAACAGGATTTTCGAACTCCCGAAACATTTGAGCAGGTTGCGAATGCCGTTCAAATAAACGCGGCGGTAAGAATCCGGCCCGCCTCCACGCGTACTGGCCGCATGAACAACTGCATCGAAATCTCCAGCCGCGGCGCGGACCTGATCCAAGCTTGAAATATCGACCGCGCGGGCCGGACGGAATTTAAGTTCTTCCGCGGACCGTTGCGACATCGCCCATCCTTCGACTTCCCATTTCGTAGCGAGAAACAAATCGGCCACCGCTTGGCCGAGGTAACCGCATCCGGCAATGAGCAGGCGCGGCATGGTTGTAGATTAGTTGAATCCCCCGACTTTCCCTCTGCGTCTTGTTCTGGCAAACAGTTCAACTACAACAGCACACGGCGTAGCGCGTGGGCTGCTTGCGACTGGCACATGGCAGCGCAGAGGCCGTTCCCAAGTCGATTGGTGTGACGCGAACATTGCAACTGTGTCAGTCGCAATGTTGGCGCGCTTTGTGCAAAAGCCAAGCTTAGTGCAGAAGTAATCGCGGCAAAGAAGATACGATGTTGGTGGTGCCGGCTTTTGCAGAAAGCGTGACAATCGCCTTACGCTGCGATGGCAGCGATTTCAATTTCGTCGAACATTTTCCGCTGCAACGCGCGCACCTGATTCAAGCGGATCAATTCGAGCAGCGCCAGGAACGTGACCACGATCTCAACTCGGGACGCGATTTGACCGAACAGCTCCGAAAAACGCACCGACCCCCCGTTTGCAACGCGCTCCAGGATTTTCTCGATCTTTTCCGAAACGGTGAACCGCTCCCCGAAAATCTCGTGCAGGTCCTCCCGAGCTTCGACGCGTTTGATCACTTCCTGAAAAGCGTGGATGAGCTGAAAAATTCCAACCTCGTGCAGCGGCAAAGGCGCCTCGGAAGCCGGCGCGCTGCCGCCATCGCGTGTGAAAATGCGTTCCTGCTCGAGGGCGCGATCGTGCAATTGGACGGCCGCTTCCTTGAACTTTTTGTATTCAATTAACTGACGGATCAGGTCCCAGCGCGGATCGTCTTCATCGGCGTCTTCCTCGGGTGGTTGTTGATCGAGCGGTAGCAAGCTGCGGCTTTTGAGATAGATCAGGTTCGCGGCCATCACGACGAACTCGCCCGCGATGTCGATCTGCAGTTCCTTGAACGCCTGCAAATATTCCAGGTATTGCTTGGTGATGCGCTCGATCGAAATCTCGTAAATGTCGATCTCGTCGCGTTTGATCAGGTAGAGAAGGAGATCGAGCGGACCCTCGAAGATCTCAAGCTTAACTTTGTAATCGGTCTCCATCCTTCGACGAATTGTAAACAACGCGCGGTCGAAGTAAATCGCGCCGCTACTCGATGTCGATCTTCGTTATTCGAACTATCCGACTTCGTGACGATGCACCCAGACGCTGTTCACGACGCCGAGCGCGAACATGATCATGAGCGCGAACGAACCGCTGTAGCTGACCAGCGGCAACGGGACGCCGGTGATCGGCAAAAGCGCTATCGTCATGCCGACGTTTTGGAATATCCCGGTGAAAATCAACGCAGTGACTCCTATGACGAGAAGGAGCCCTAATTGATCACCCGCAAAGAACGCCACGAACAAACACGTCAACAGCAGTAAAGAAAATGCGCCGATGAGAAACATTCCCCCAACGAAGCCCCATTGCTCGCCGATTGCCGAGAAAATGTAATCGTTATGCACCGCGGTTGCAGGCAGGAATCCCAACTCGACCTGCGTGTTCGGCGCTTTGAAGCCTTTGCCAGCCCAACCGCCGGAGCCGATGGCGATGAGCGATTGATTGATCGCCCATGATGCACCCTGTTTATCAATATCAGGATGCGCGAAAGCGGTCAGTCGCGATTGTTGATACGGCTTGAGCACTAAATTCGCCGTGAGCGGGATCGCCGCGAAGAGAAGCAAAAGAATGCAGACCAAATAACGCAGTGGAATTCCACCCACGAAGAGCAACGCCAGCAAGACTGGGATCCAGATGAGCACTTCGCCCAAGTCGGGTTGAAGCAAAATCAACAGGCATGGCGCGCCGGCGATTGCGCCGCAAACGAGCAAGCGCAACATCGGATGCATTTGCTTGAACTGGCTGAGAAACAAGGCAAGCACCATGATTCCGGCAATAACTGCGAGCTGCGCCGGTTGAAAGTTGAGAGGACCAAGATGCAGCCAGCTGCGCGCACCGTAGACCTTCGTGCCCATGATCTTCGTGAGGACGAGGAATACGATTCCGAGAAGATACATTGGCAGCGCGCCCCATCGGATCCAGTGGTAGTTCACCAAACTTGCAACCATGAAGGCGAAGAAACCGACCAGGACCCATTGCGCTTGTTTCCGCCAGAATTCCGACGCCACTGGATCTTCGCGCATGTAGGTCGCGCTGTAGATCGCGATGACGCCAAAAATCGCGAGCGCGAGCATGACTATTAGGAGGAGCCAGTTGAGGCCGAGCAGCTTTCGAAGAAACGGCGTCATGTCGATCTAATCAGGCGGCGATTCGCGGTCTTTTGACTATAGCCAGCGACCAGAATTCGCAACCGGGATTGAGGCAAAATCGCGCCAAGACCCTCGGCCAGATGGGCTTCGGAGGCTGATTGAGGGCCTGATGTTAAGTCCCTAATTATCAATCGTTTGCAATGAAAATTCGAAAAAATCGGAGCTTCTCTTGTCGACTTCTTTCGACCCATTTAGAATTGAGTCCTTTCGAGCCGGGGGTTCCAGTTATGGCGAAGAAAACAAAGCGCAAGATCGCGTATCGGATGCTGCCGATGCAGCAGCAGTTAAATCTTCGGCAGGAGGGAAAGCACTTCGATCTCGGCGAACTTTTTCGCGAAGTGAATCACCGATATTTTCGCGGTCGCCTCCGCAATTACAAAGTGGAGTGGGGCCGTCGCCGCAAACAACCTCCGAAAGATCATTTCGTTTTTGGAACGATCCAGGAAGAGGACCGCGTGATTCGAATTCATCCCCTGCTCGATCAAGCATTCGTGCCCCGCTGGTATTTGAAGTACGTGCTTTACCACGAAATGCTTCACTCGGTCGTGCCGGATCAAACGCTGCGCAGCGGACGCCGGCGGGTCCACACCGAAGAGTTCAATCGACGCGAGCGCGCGTATCGGAGTTACAACCGCGCGCGCCGTTGGGAAGAACGAAATCTCGCGCGCTTTCTGCGCTAACGCCTCTGCGCCGCGGGCGCGGGCGAACTCGACTCAGACGGCGACGGAGTCGTGGCCACGTTCTTCTTGATGAGATACCAGAGGGTTGTCGCGAGCAACAGGGAGATCAACTTCGCCCGCCAGTTCCTCAGGAGCAGTTTCTTCATAACGTCCGTGCAATAAAATTTCGCCGATCCGTTGCCGGAATGTTTCCGGGTTGAAATTGCGCTCAATTCGACGGCGATGGCAAATGGAAATCCCACCAGTCTCCTCCGAGACAACGATCGCGACCGCGTCCGATTCTTCAGTAATGCCGAGCGCGGCACGATGCCGTAGGCCAAGACTGCGATCGAGCGTCTCGCGCTGACTCACCGGAAAAATACAGGCCGCCGCCGCGATGCGCCCGTTCCGAATGATCACGCCGCCGTCATGCAACGCAGCTTTCGGATGGAAAATGCTCAGAATTAGCTCGACCGAGAAATCGGAATCGAGCGTCACGCCGGTTTCTTCATAAACGCGAATCGATGTGTCGCGCTCGATCGCGAGAAGCGCGCCGAACTGCTTGTTTGCCAATTGCGTCACCGCTTCGGCCAAATCGTGAACCGTTTCGCGCTTCTCGCTGGTTAAAGAAAAGATCGGGTGACCGCCAAGCTCGGCCAAACCGCGACGCAGCTCCGGTTGGAAAATCACGACCAGCGCGATCGCGAGGAAGACGGAGAAGCTTCGCAAGAGCCAGCCGATCACGACCAAGTTCAGCAAGGTCGAGATCAACGTCAGCGTTAGGAAAACAATCGCCAAGCCGGTCAGCACTTTGGCGCCGCGCGTCCCGCGAAAATAAAGATAACCGTAATAAATACCTACACTGAGGAGAATGATTTCGATGATGCTTCGCCAGCTTTTGAACCAGAGCTGTATCATTTCCTGCATCATGAGAGTATCGCCTCAGTTATTCGGAGCGCGGCGACGTTTTCTTTCACGTCGTGAACGCGAATAATGTCCGCACCGCGGGACCGCAAGATCGACGTCAATGCAATTGTCGGGCCAACGCGACCAGTCATTTCGTTGGAGCCAATCAATTTTCCGAGAAAAGATTTTCGCGAAACGCCTACCGCAAGCGGTCGGCCCTCTACCCGCAGCTGATTTAGATTTTTGAGCAGAGACAAATTATGCTCGAGCGTTTTCCCGAAACCGATTCCGGGATCAAACGCCAGCCTCATGGGATCAACGCCGCACTCTATTGCGCGGTCATATTGTTGTCTAAAAGAATCAGCCACCTCCCTAACGACGTCGCCGTACTGCGGAGTTTTCTGCATCGTGCGTGGTTCGCCCTGCATGTGCATTAACACCAGGGCCGCCTTTCGCGTTGCGGCGAGCGGCAACATTTTTTCGTCACCGCGTCCGGCGGTCACATCGTTTATGATCGACGCACCGGCGTCCATCGCCGCGCTCGCGACCTCGGCCTTTGACGTGTCGATCGAGATCGGGATCTCGATCTTCGGATGAAGTTTCTCAATTACTGGAAGGACACGGTTCAATTCTTCATCCAACGAAACCGGCTCCGCGCCGGGCCGCGTCGATTCTCCGCCGATATCTATAATATTCGCGCCTTCCCTTGCCATTTGAATTCCCTGCTCAATTGCCGCGTCCGTCGAAAAAAACTCGCCGCCGTCCGAAAACGAATCGGGGGTCACGTTCAACACGCCCATGATCATTCCCCGCTTGGAAAGATCGACAACGTCGTCGCCGATTTTCCAAAATCGCGTAGTCATTAAAGTCAGACTACCACGACTGCGCGCTTATTCGAAGAGAGTCGCAGTTACTTCTTCGAATACTTCCCCATCAATTGCCCTTGCGCGATCACGTGACCCTTCATTGCGGCGTCGACCTCTTTGCGCTTGGCGCCGGCCTTAAGATCAAGCGTTCGATCGAGCGCAAAGATCTTAAAATAGTAACGGTGCGTACCCGATGGCGGTTGTGGCCCGTCATAGCGATGGCCGGGAAAATCGTTGGTCCCCTGCACGCCGCCTTGCGGCACGCTGCCTTCCGCGATCTCGGTCGTCTTTGGGTCGATGTTCCAAACCAACCAATGAGTAAACAACCCCACCGGCGCATCTGGATCGTCGACGATCAATGCCAAGCTTTTCGCCTCGGTCGGCGCGCCTTCGATCCGCAATTCGGGACTAACGTTCTGACCCTTTTTGCTGAATTTTTCAGGAATCGTTCCGCCCTCCTGAAATGCTGAGCTTGTGATTTTCATTTTTCCTCCTCCTGCGGCAAACGCGACGACTGCCGCGGCTGCGAACATACCTCCGACGACAATGATTGTTTTCATCGTTAAATCGACAACCTCCACTATGGTTTCGCTCAGATGAGCAAAGATGGCCGGACAATTAAAGAAAAGATCCTCGCGCTTTTGCGCGCGCCTGATTATCGGCCGCAGGACCGAAACGAGATTGCGCAGGCGCTGGGCGCAAAGGGACGCGACCGCGTGAACGTTCGACAAACTCTAAAGGAACTCGAACGCAGCGGAGAGATCGCGCGGATTCGCAAGAATCGCTACGTCCTTCCATCGGAAGCCGATCTTGTCACCGGCAAATTGTCTATCCACCAGGCGGGCTTCGGTTTCCTCGTTCCTGAAAAATCTGGCGAGCCGGACATCTTCATCGCCGCGGAAAATACCGGCACCGCGATGAACGGCGATCGCGTGGTCGCCCGCATCAATCGCGACATTCCGCAACGCCGCGCGAAAGATCGATCCGCCTCCGCGGCGCTACGGCGTGACAAGCATCGCGCCGAAGGACGCGTGATTCGAATTCTCGAACGCGCGCGCGACACGATCGTCGGCACTCTCCAGCACTCGAAGAATTTCTATTACGTCGTGCCGGACGATCCGCGACTTGTTCACGACGTTTACGTTCAAGTGCCGCCGCGAACGAAGTTGCCGAGAATTCCGACGCGTGACGATAAAGTGGTAGTTCGCCTCGAGGACTGGCAATCGCGCCACGTAAATCCCGAAGGCGAAATCGTCGAAGTCCTCGGGCGAGCCGACGCGCCCGGCATTGACATGTTGTCGATCATCCGGAAGTACGGTTTGCCCACCGAGTTTCCGAAAAGCGTCAGCGATGAAGCGAATCGGATTCCGAAAGCGGTCGAGCAACGAATGATCGAGGGTCGCGAAGATTTGCGCGGCAAATTCATCGTCACGATCGATCCGGACGACGCGCGCGACTTTGACGACGCAATCGACGTCGAGAAAATCGACCCGCCTTCGCATCGCCCCGGCGTGGCAGGCAACGACGGCGGTTGGCGGCTCGGCGTTCACATTGCGGACGTTTCCGCGTATGTGACGCCTGGCAGCGCGCTCGATCGCGAAGCAGTCCGGCGCGGCAACAGCGTTTATTTGCCTGATCGCGTGATTCCGATGTTACCGGAGCGATTGAGCAACGGCGTTTGCAGCTTAAATCCCGACGTCGATCGGCTCACGTTCTCGGCCTTCATCGAGTTCGACAAGAACGGCCGCGCGAAACAAGCACGATTCGCCCGGAGCGTGATCCGCAGCGCGAAGCGGCTGACTTACAAAGAAGCTTTCTCGATTCTCAAATCCAAACCGAACGGCGAACTGAGCCAGCGATTGCATGCCGCATGGGAGCTGGCGTCGTTGTTGCGGCGGAAACGATTCGAGCACGGCTCACTCGATCTCGATTTCCCGGAAGTGAAAGTTTATGTCGATTCCAACGGCAAGCCGGTCCGGCTCGAACGGATCGAGAACGATGAATCGCATCAATTGATCGAAGAATTCATGCTCGCGGCGAATGAAGCGGTTGGGCGCGAGCTCCGGCATCGCTCGATTCCGACGATCTACCGCGTTCACGAAGACCCGGACCCGGAAAAGCTCGGCGAATATCGCGAGTTTATTTTGAGTTTTGGCTACAAGGTCGGCGATCTGTCGCATCGAAAGGAAATCCAGCGCTTTCTCGCTTCGGTCCGCGGCAAACCAGAAGAGCAGGCGCTGAAAATTGGTTTGCTCAAAAGCTTGAAGCGCGCGCGCTACGCGGCGCAGCCACTCGGTCATTACGGATTGGCAAAGGCGAATTATCTGCACTTTACCAGTCCGATCCGGCGATACGCGGACCTAGTCGTGCATCGCACGCTGGCCCGCCTTCGCCCGGACGGGGCTACGGCGTGGCAGGCCGAACGAAACGTCTCTCGCCCATCGAAGATTGACGTAGGACAGATTGAATCGATCGCCGAGCACATATCCGATACCGAACGCAACGCGGCTGACGCTGAGATCGAATCGGTCCGGCTCAAGAAGCTCCAGTTTTTTCAGAAACAGCTCGACGAGCGAAATCCGCAGGTGTTCCGGGCCGCAATCATGGACGTTCGCAATTACGGGCTGATGGTTGAGCTTCCGGACGCGCTCGTGACCGGTGTAGTGCACGTTTCGACATTGGAGAACGATTTTTATCGCTTCGACGCCGCCCAGCGTCGCCTCATTGGCCGTCGCAGCAATCGGCGATATTCGGTTGGCCAGGAGGTGCGCGTGTTCGTCGCGCGCGTCGATACATTCAAACAACAGATCGATTTCGCGATTGCGGACGAGGCCGGGAAAAAGCGACAGCGCCGGCGTTAAATCTCTGGGAAAAAGTTATTAGATTGTTATTAACAACCGCCCGCCGCGGGCGCGTTTTCACCCAAAGAATCTACTTCCCTTTTTTGACCTAACTAGCGTAAACTCCGCCGTTTTTGCCAAAGAAATGGATAACCTCATAGAGGCCAGGGAGCTGCAGATCGAACGCAAACACTTTCACGTGGAGTTCCGCGAGAATGACCGTGGCAAATTCCTTCGCATCACCGAGGAAGCGCACGGCCGCCGTAACACCATCATTATCCCGAGCACCGGCGTGGAGGAATTCACGGCGGCGATCGACGACGTGATCGACCACGCGGAACGGACCACGCCGGCGTAAATCGATTACCAGAGCATCCGTTGACACGCGCAAGCGCGCGGAATTAGGTTGGCCAGTCTCGCTCGTTGAGAATTTCCATGGCCACAAAACGCGAAATCAGCAGTCGTAAGGCGCAGAGAGGATCGACCCGCCTTCACAAGGTTACGGCGCGGCAGGCATCGAGCGGAGCACGCGCGCCGAAAAAGTCCGGGAAGTCAAAATACGTCTATTATTTCGGAGACGGTGACGCCGACGGCACCGGGAAAATGAAGCCCTTGCTCGGCGGCAAGGGCGCAAATCTCGCCGAAATGACACGCATCGGACTGCCGGTTCCGCCAGGATTCACGATCACGACCGAAGTCTGCAGTTATTTTTACGCGCACAGCCGTTCATATCCGCCGCAGCTCAAAGCGGAAGTGGAAACGGCATTGGCAAAAGTCGAGCAATCAGTCGGGAAGAAACTTGGCGATAAAGATCGACCGTTGCTGGTCTCCGTCCGTTCCGGCGCGCGCGATTCCATGCCCGGCATGATGGACACGATCCTGAATCTCGGAATGAATGACGAAGTCGTCGAGATCGTCGCTAAAAAGACGAAGAATCCGCGCTTCGCCTGGGATTCGTATCGCCGCTTCCTGCAAATGTACGGCGACGTAGTGATGGGCGTGCAGAAACGCGCGGGCGAAGATCACGAGCCATTCGAAACCGTCATCGAACACTTGAAGGACAAGCGTTACGGCAAACACGATTTCCCCGACGTCAAACTGAAGGTCGATGATTTGAAGGAGCTCGTGAAGCGCTTCAAAGCGCTGATTAAGGAACGCACCGGCAAATCGTTTCCGCAGGATCCGAAAGAGCAAATGTGGGGATCGATTAGCGCGGTGTTTGGTTCATGGATGAACGATCGCGCGATTGTTTATCGGCGGAAGTATGGAATCCCGCACGATTGGGGCACGGCAGTGAACGTGCAGACGATGGTCTTCGGCAATATGGGCGATTCGAGCGCAACGGGTGTTGCTTTCACGCGCGACCCGGCGAGCGGCGAAAAAGTTTTCTACGGTGAATATTTGATCAACGCACAAGGCGAAGACGTTGTCGCCGGCGTGCGCACGCCGCATCCGATCGCGATGCTGGCGAAAGAAATGCCGGCCGCGCACAAAGGTCTGATGAAAGTTCGCCAGACCCTCGAGCAGCATTTCAAAGACATGCAGGATCTCGAGTTCACAGTCGAAGACACCCGGCTCTACATTTTACAAACGCGCAACGGCAAGCGCACCGGCCACGCCGCGGTCCGGATCGCGGTCGATATGGTCGGCGAAAAATTAATCTCGACGAAAGACGCCGTCCGCCGAATACCGGCCGATTCGCTGGCGCATCTTCTCGCGCCGATCTTTGATCGACAATCGGCGAAGCAGGCCAAGAAAATCGGTAGCGGACTCGCAGCCGGACCGGGTGCGGCTTCCGGTCACGTCGTTTTCAGCGCAGAAGAAGCGGTCCGGCGTTCGAGCAAAGGCGAAAAGGTTGTGCTCGCGCGCATCGAAACGTCGCCGGAGGACTTGCGGGGGATGATCGCGGCCGAAGGAATTCTTACGGCGCGCGGGGGCGTTTCATCGCACGCCGCGCTCGTGGCGCGGCAAATGGGAAAGGTTTGCGTGTGCGGCGCGAGCGGAATTCAAATCGATTACCAAAAGCGCACGTTGAGTGCTGACGGGACAACGCTTGAACAAGGCGATTTCATTTCGATCGACGGAACGGCGGGTGAAGTTTTTGCCGGCGAAGTGACCACCGCGCCATCGGAAATTATTCAAGTCTTGGTCGATCGCTCGCTCGACGCGAAAAAAAGTCTGACCTATCGCGAGTATTCAAAGCTCATGGCTTGGGCGGACGAATTTCGAAAACTCGGAATTCGCACCAACGCCGACACGCCAGAACAGGTTGCCAACGCGATCGCGTTCGGCGCGGAAGGAATCGGGCTTTGCCGGACCGAGCACATGTTTTTCGAAGGCAACCGGATCGACGCGATGCGGCAGATGATTCTTGCGGGGACGAAACAGGACCGCGAGAAAGCGCTCAAGAAACTGCTGCCGTATCAGCGCGAAGATTTTGTCGGGATTTTCGAAGCACTCAAGGGATTGCCGGCCACGATTCGGTTCCTCGATCCACCGCTCCATGAATTTCTGCCGCAGGAACCGGCGCAGCAGCTCGATCTCGGGCACAAGTTAGGCATGAAGCGGGAAGACATTGCGCGTCGCGTTGAAGAATTGCACGAATTCAATCCAATGCTGGGACATCGCGGCTGCAGGCTTGGAAACACCTTTCCGGAAATTTCGGAAATGCAGGCGCGAGCGATTTTCGAAGCGGCCGCCGAAGTGCAAGCGAAAGGAATCAAGGTTCGGCCGGAAATCATGATTCCGCTCGTCGGATTTCCGCGTGAGCTGAAGCTTCAGATCGATATTGTCAATCGCGTCGCCGGCGATGTGGCCAAGAAAAAGAAAACGAAGTTCGATTATCTCGTTGGCACGATGATCGAGATTCCGCGCGCGGCCTTGTTGGCGGACGAAATCGCGCGCGATGCCGAGTTCTTCAGCTTCGGCACAAACGATCTCACGCAAACGACACTCGGAATGAGCCGTGACGATTCGGGAAGTTTTCTTCCGCATTACGCCGAACTTGATATCATTGAGACGAACCCGTTCGCGTCGATCGATCAGCGCGGCGTTGGCAAGTTAATGGAAATGACGCGTGATCTTGGCCGCAAAACGCGACCGAAGATCAAACTTGGCATCTGTGGCGAACACGGCGGCGAGCCGAACAGCGTAAAATTCTGTCATCGACTCGGACTCGATTATGTCAGTTGCAGCCCATTCCGGATTCCAATTGCCCGCCTCGCGGCCGCCCAAGCCGCCATCGCCGAGTAGATTTGGATTACTTTCCCGATTGGGCGGCGTGGAATGATTGCCACGCTTTCCAGGCGCGATCGTAACTTTGCTTCTCAGCCCAGAGTTCTGCTTCGAGATATTTCCAATAGGTCGGTGAGCTTCGGCGCTCGCTGAAGTGGCGAACGGTTTGGAGCGCGTCGTCGATGCGGCCCTTCTGTCTCTGGGCGCGATACAGCGCATAACCGATCGCGTAATTATCAGGCGAACCTCGATACTGACTTTCCAGTTGGAGAATATCCGCGTTCGAATTAATGCGGGGCAACGCCACCGGCTCGCCGTAACGCTGGGTCAAATCATACGCGCCGCGGAAATCGCCTTTGCTTGCCTTGGACTTGGCCAGACCGAACCAGGCGTACTGCAACCAATCCGGATGTTGCTCGGTCGCACGCGAAAGTTGTTCGCCATCCCCGCGCTCCGACCAATAAGTAAAGAGCGCGAGCTTTTCCGTTTCGGTGAACGATTTCAGATCGGGATCGTTCTCGAGAACTTTGCCTAACGCGCGATTGAAATCGTCGCCCGAAATCCGCGCAAGGTAGGCAAGTGCGAGATCATGATGAGTTACTCCCATTTCCGCGAGAATCTGGCCGACTTGGCGATTCCGGAGTGACGCTTTGGTCAGCATGCTCGAATAAACGCCGGGGCGATTCGGACCGGCACGTCGCAACGCTTCCTGCCACGCGGTCGCGGCCAGGACCGGCTGGGTTGGCAACCAGACGTTGCCTTCCGTGAGAGGCAGCTCGTAAGAGACCTGCTCCAAAAAACGCGCCCGTCGAAAATCGGTCAGCGCGTTTTCAGTTTGCTTCGATTCGGCTTCGGCGACGGCACGAGAAAAATAAAGTTCCCAATCAAGCGGCGCCCATTGCAGAGCTTTGGTGGTGATCGCGATCGTTTCGAGATAGTTTCGTTCGCGATTCTCGATCGTGGCGGCGTATTTGGTATTCGTTACGCCAAGCGAGCCGCGCCACAATTGTTTTCCGCGCGTCTGAACGACCCAGGCGACTCCCACGAAGAGCAAAATAAGTCCGACGAATCGAAACAAGATCGGCAAGACGCGAGAACGTTTGAACGCGTGCGGCCGATAAACAGAAACCCCGAGGAGGAGAATTGCCGAAAAAACCGTGCCGACGCGATGTCCGGAGACATCGACGAGCCCGTGCAAAATAAACAAACAACAGGCGACGAGCGTAGCGAGGCGGTAGCGCTGGTTTGTCCCTTCGCGCAGAGGAAAAACTTTTCGGACGACAAAAACGAGTCCGATCAAAATAATTACGATCGCGACCCAGCCACCTTCGCTCCAAAGCCAGAGCCAATCGCTTTCGGGATGGATCGCCCGACGATCGCTGTAGGAAGCCGCGCGAAATATCGCGAAGACGTTTTCGAAATTTCCGAGGCCAATGCCGACGAAAGGCGAATCCTTGATCAATTGAAAAACATCCGAAAAAATTCGCCACCGAAAATCGGTCGATATGCCGACATTGCCAAGACTGCGGAGATGAAATCGCTCGAGGGTTTGCCCGCCAAAAAGAAGAAGCGCGGTGAACAGGAGCAGCAAAACCGAAGCACCGACGGCGATGCTGGACAATGAACGCGATTGCCGTTGGCACTGTTGGCAGAGCGAAAAAGCGCCAAGCCAAAGCGCGGAACCGCCAACGAGAAGCCCGATGCCGGCACGGGAAAAATTAAGGATGACCGCAGCGGTGAGGACTGCGAACCCGATGCCCCAAAACATCCAGCGTTTGCGGTTCTTTCGAAAATCATCCTGGCCGCACGCCAGAGACATGATCGCGGCGAGCCCGAAAAGATTTCCGGTTTGATTGCGATTTGGAAACGGCCCGAAATTTCGTTCGTTGTGCCAGAAAGGCGGCGCGCTCTTCGCCAGCCAGAAGAGAATGCAAACTGCCGCGAGCATGATGACGCCGCCGGTAAAGAATCGCAAAGTGGTGCGCGCCTCATGCAAGCCGAGTTGCTCGCTGCACATGACGTAGAACCAGCTCAATCCCGCGAGGAGACTTAGCATCCACGTTAAAGTCAGCCATGGCTGCGGACTGACGGTTGATGGGAGAACAATCCCGAAGTCGGTGAAGCCCGTTGCCCGCCAATTCGGATGATAAAACCAATCCGCCGGCAAGAAAGCCGTAGTCGACCAAAGCAAAAGCGCGAGCAATGAAAGATTGATGCCGACGCCGAGTGAGTGACGCGGTGGTCGCGCGAGCAGGAAAATTCCGAGAAGGGCGACGATGATTCCCTCGCTCCATTTCTGAGTGGCGCCGCCAAGAAAACAAGCGAGCACCGGCAGAAGGGCAAGAAACGCTTCCGGCATCGGCCCCGGCGTGCCCTTTCGCGGAGAGAATTCAGCTTGGTCGGTTGTATTTTCCATCAGCCGGCGTGCAACGGAATGGTATGGGAATCGCTTTTACGCTCGGCAACAGCTGATCGGCAAGATCGACATCTCATGGGCCGAACAATCTTAGCACGAGTTGAAGCCATGCCGCCATCGCGTACTCTCATGGTCGTCGTCTTGGATTAGAACATGGTTACGCAACGGACGGAAGGTCTCTACCGCGTCTTCCTGGTTTGCCAGATCTTTATTGTCGCCGCGCTTTTCTGGATCGGCGTTTGGATCATGGTGACGTTTTACTCGGAGGGGGGATCGCTGACCTGGAGCCGTTACAGCATTTACCTCGGCATGCTCGTGCTCGGGTTGACCTTGGAAACGTTGAGCCGTTCGAAAAATTTCTTTCTCCAAAACGAATTGCTTCGTCCGCACCGGCTCAGTCTGCGTCAAACCGCCGCCGCCATTGGCCTTCTGGTGCTTTATCTGGTCGCGGCGAAGGACGCATTTATCTCTCGCGTTTTCCTCTTCAACTTCGTGCCGTGGCTCTACATTGCGCTCCTGTTCTCCCACTATTATCTGCCGTCGATTTTGGCCCGCGGAATTTTTCGCCGCGAAGACAAAACGGTGCTTGTCGGTTCAAGTCAGCGCGCCGCCCAATTGCGCGATTGGTTGCACCGGAAAGCGGAGATCGGCTTTCGCGCGGTGGGTTTGATTTCGGACGACGATGAAATTCAGAATGTCGATGTGCCGTTGCTCGGCCGGCAGGACCAACTCGAACAGATCATTCGCGACCAAGGCATCAACCAGGTCATCCTGCTTGAGTTCCCTCTTTTCTCCGAAAAAAACCGAGACGTCATCCAAGTCTGCGATCAACTCGGCATTCGGCTTCTCATCCTGAGCGACCTCGAAGAGCGGTTGCGTCACTCGGTCACGCACTTTGAGGATGGTGGTTTTCGATTCATCGGACTGCGGGAAGAACCGCTCGAGAATCCGCTCAACCGCTTTTTGAAACGGGCGATCGATTTTGCGATCGCGCTTCCCGTCATGCTCATCGTCTTTCCGGTGCTAGCGGTCATCGTTTTTATCGCGCAGCGCTTTCAATCGCCCGGCCCGCTCATTCACGTGCAAAACCGCGCTGGAATGCAAAATCGCCAATTCAAGATCTACAAGTTCCGGACGATGCATCCGGAGAATGGCGAGCTCTCGCGACAGGCGAGCGAGACCG
This sequence comes from Chthoniobacterales bacterium, assembly GCA_035257485.1. Classification (GTDB taxonomy): domain Bacteria; phylum Verrucomicrobiota; class Verrucomicrobiia; order Chthoniobacterales; family UBA10450; genus AV40. Next base: position 9,654 of record DATEWZ010000090.1, on the reverse strand, counting down.
ACCGGCGCGTTTACCCGCTCGGCAAGTGGTTTCGCAAATTGAGCATCGACGAAGTGCCACAGTTTTGGAACGTGCTCCGCGGCGAGATGAGCATCGTCGGACCCCGGCCACATTTGATCGAACACAACCATGAGTTTTCGAAGTTCATGGGGAATTATCACGTGCGCACCTTCGTGAAGCCCGGTATCACCGGCCTCGCGCAAGTCCGCGGATTTCGCGGCGAAGCGCGCAACAGCGCCGACATCGAGAACCGCGTGGCGTGCGACATCGAATATCTCGAGAATTGGAACCTATCGCTCGAGTGCGGGATCATCGTGCGCACCTTCGCGCAACTGATCCGACCGCCGCGAAGCGCTTACTGATTTTCTGCCAACTGGTGCTGCGCGCCGCGCTGCCGAAGCTCGCGTATTTTCGTGCGAATCAGATGCTCGTACCAGCCCATGCTCGCGCAATAAGCGAATCCCTCGCGTCCTTCGAGAAATCCGCCTTTCAAAAGGTACATGTGCAAAAATCGCAGCGCCGGCCAGATAGGAATGCGGCTTAGCACCGGTTTGAGCGCACGGTTTCGACGCGAGGAATCTTTTGAAAACAATTCGGCGAACGATGCCGAACGCGACAGCCGATCGGCGGCCTCTTCATCGGCATAGTGATTGTGTTTCGCCCACCACGCTTCCCAACCTTTGCTCAACGCGTAATGCAAATACGGCTCGCGAATGTAGCCGAGCTGACCATCGACCCGGCCTTCCTTCTGGCCGTGCCCGCTGTCGATGAAATCAGCGCGCCCGCGACGCACAAGGCGGAGTTGCCATTTCGGAAACGAATCGCTGCGGCGGAGCCAGCGCGAGTCGAGCATCATCTTCCAGCAGCAATAGAAGCCGGCGATTGAATCGTCCGCGTTCCGGACCGCGGACTCAACCGCACTTCGAAATTCCGGCGTCGCGACTTCGTCGGCATCCAAAAACAAAATCCAGTCGCGCTTCGGCTCGCAATTTTCCAGCGCCCAATTGCGTTGTTGTCCAAAGCCCTCGAACGGATGCTCGTAAAGGCGCGCGCCGGCGCGTGTCGCGAGTTCCTGGGTTCCATCGTCACTCCCCGAATCGAGCACGATGATTTCGCCGAAGCCGGCCAGAGACTCCAGGCACCGCGGCAGACTGTCCGCCTCATTTTGAGTGAGAATAATAATGGCGAGCGATTCGCGCATTGTTCAATTCACGTGAAACAAAGCAAACGGAACGCCACTGACATCCGCGGTCCCGGCCGACAACGCGGAATGGACGTCGTAGCGCGCGAACAATGTCCGGTAAAGCGTCGCATCCATTTTCATCGCGTACCCTTTCTGCTGCCATTCTTTTAGCAAAGCGGTTTCGTAGGCAGCTTCAGGCGACATGAACACGCAATGCTCACCGCCGGCGAAAAACGTCGGGAGGTCGCGTTTAATCTCGCCATGCAAATCCTGTTCGCGCGCGGCGAAGTTATTGTGCTCGATCTGATATCCGAAATCCCACGGCCACGCATTCCCGATGATCACCGACGGCCGGCTCTCACACTGGGTCGAAAGCTTTCGAAGATAATCGACTTTGTAATACGGCTTTTGCTCGGTCGCTTGGAAATAAACACCGCGCGTCGCAAATGGCCGCGTCAGTTGCCGATCTTTGAAGATGTCGATGTTGACGAAGCAACTGAGCAAACTGAAAAAGCCGATGGCCAGGATCAAGGCAGACGACCTTCGAATCGCGAGAATCAAGAGAAACGGCACCGCGGCCAAGACGTGCGCGGCCTTGGATGGATGCAGAAAAAAAACCGCTAAAAAGATCAACGAGACAGCGAACGACGTTACGAAAACAAAATTTTTTGCTTCGATTTCTTTACGAAGACTCGGCACGGCCGCGATCAACGTCCAGCCAAACAAAATGCTTACGGCTGGCGTAAAGGCTTGGAAAATGATTCGATAAACGCCGCCGAGAATCGATTCCCGCAAATTCATTCCCGCGGTGTAAGGCGCGCGAATTCCAACCAGCAGATTCGGCAACCAGACGATCAAGATCGACACCACCAATAAACAAATGCTCCCGACAACCCATTTCCAGCCGAGCTTGGGATCGAACAAACAATAGATCGGGAAGATAATCGCACCGAAAACCAATTCGGGCCGGCAACCAGTCGCAAGCGCGAAACAAAAGATCGACAACGAAAAGCGAAAGACGCTTGCCGGCGCCGGAATCAGCAGTCGGACCGAGACCAACAAAAACAGAAGCCCGAAATTAAATTCTTCGCCGTCGAGCGCGTTGAACAAGAATTGAGCGGAGCAAGCCAGACAGATCGTCGCCAACACCGCGCGCGGCCGATTCACCCCGATGCGCAACAGCAATTCGTAGAAGATGACCAGCGTCGCTAGCGCAGCGAGCGCCTGACACACGAGATAAGCTCTGTCCGAAAACTCAATTTGAAAGGCGTTGAGCAAAAACCAGCCGACGGCCCCGAAAAGGTAAACCTCAGTCGTTGGATGGCCAGGCGGACGCGAAACGTCGATCTTTCCCGTGTTCAATAGCGTTTGGACCGTCTTGACGATTCCGTGACCGTCACCGCTCGCGAGGCCGTGATCGATTTGGCCGGCGAGAACCACCGCGAAGATAACGAAAGCGAGAATGAACGCCGCGTGTCGCGACACAATCACTCCGACGGCTTTCTCGATTTAATCACCTGACACGGATTGCCAGCGGCAATCACATCTTCAGGAACGTCCTTGGTCACGACTGAGCACGCGCCGACAATGCTTCGCGCGCCAATGGCGATCCCGGGCATTACAAACGCGCGAGCGCCGACGAAAGCGTCCTCGCCAATCGTGATTGGGCCGGCCAACAACGGCATGTCGGGTGAATCAAAATCGTGAGTGCCTGCGCTGAGATAAGCCTCCTGCGCGACGGTCGCCCTGGCTCCGATTTCGATTTCGCCCAGCGAATACGCGTTCGCGCGATCTCCGAGACATGCCCGGTCGTGCAACGTCAGATTCCACGGAATTTCAATCCGCGCACGTTGATGGACGAAAGGCTTGCCGTCGATCTTTGCGTCGAACACCCGCAACCAGAAAAGACGCCATTCATTGAGCGGCTTTGGCGTCCACACGCAAAAGACCGTCCAGCAAAATTCCCAGAGCACGCGCAAGAAACGCTCGCTCCAGGTCCACGGTGAATCGTAGGCCGACTTCTGCTCTGGATTGACGATGACTTCGTTTGCCACGGTGTTGCTCAGTAAAAATACACGTCCGTGCTCGTTACGCCATAACGAGCAGGACCGACGCTCTCGAATATTTCGACCCGTTTCGCGCGGTACGCTTGTCGCAACTCGCGGTATCGCCACGAATCGTCGACCACAATAAGGCCGCCCGGCGCGATTTGTTCTTCCGCCGCGTGGAAACAAATCGGCCGCGCGTTCGGCGTCCACTCCGCACCGTCGACGATGATCACGTTGAAAGTCGATTCGCGAACAGCGTTCACATAAGCAGACGAAGCGAACGCTTCCTCGGTCGTAAATGTCACCGGCACATGGCGAAGATCGACATTATTGATTTTGCGCGTTGCGATTTTGGCCGCGACCAGCTCGCACCAGTGCGCGTTGTCTTCCACGGCGACGACAGATTGCGCTCGCTGAGCGAAAAACAAGGTCGAACCTCCGCTGCCGAACTCAAACACGCGCGTTTCGTTTTGCAGATAATTTTCCAGGAAATCGATCGCGCCGTAGGAAAACCAAGGCAGCTCGAGCTCCACCGGAGGCTTTCTGGAGATGAGGTTGTGCGCGATGTAACGCGGCACGTTGCCAGGATGCTGGACGAGATCACCGGCCAGCTTCGCGACGCGTTGCGGATTGGTCAGGTCCATCTCAGGCCGATTGCAATTGCGCGAAGTCTGCCAGAAAAAGGTCAGCCACGCGGGCGGATGAAAATTCGGCCGACTTGCGCTGACCCGCTTCGGCCACGCGTTGGAGAAGATTTTCATCGCCGACCACGCTTTTCAACTTTTCACCAAGTGCGTTAACGGGTGACGTTGCGCGATGATCGAAAACAAAACCGGTTTCACTATCGCGAATGAAATCCCGGAAGCAGGCGAGATCGGAAACAACCGCCGCGCATCCGTGCGTCATCGCCTCGAGCGGCGCAAGGCCGAACGATTCGCCGCGTTCGGACAATGAAGGATACACAAAAACGCGCGCGCCCTGATAAGCATCGGCGAGTCTTGCGGAATCAAAGATCGGACCGGCGAGACTTACTTTCCCGGCCGCATTTTCGGCAGCGCGCTGGAGCGAGGCCAAATAAGCATCACCGCCACCTCCAAGTTTGGTTTCTGCTGGACCCACGATCATCAGTTTCCAATCAGCAAAAGCAGACCGCGCGCCGCTAACAAAGGCATCGAGCAAGATGTGCACGCCCTTTTCCGGATCCACGCGCCCGACAAAAAGAATGATTTTCTCGCGTTCAAGCGATGCTGATGGCGACGGCGACGCCGAGGTCGTAATTGGATAAGGAATTGCGGTGACCTTGCTTGCCAGCGCGGGCGCTTCACGCGCAATTTCATCGGCGATCGCGCGCGACGGCGCCTGCAAGCGCGCGGCCCGTCGATAAAAACGCATTTGGCCTTTCGGATAGCGGCCTACGTGGACGTAGATTTTGCCGCGGGTGGAATCGCGCAACAAAATCGGTAGCCAAAAGGTATTGGTCACGATGACGTCGGCCGGCGGCAAGATCGACATCGTGCGGATCGAGTAGATCAGATCGAGAAACTTCAGCCAAACGAGCGATCGCGGCGTATCGAATCCACCGACACGACGATGTTTTACCCCATCGATTGTTTCTTCGCGCGGCAAATTCGGGATTTTTCGCGAGACCATCACGACTTCGTGACCGCGCTTCACAAATTCGGGCGCGAGCGTGAACCAAACCTTTTCCACGCCCCCTCCCATGGTCGGCGGGACCGGAAAAAACGCGCCCAGAACAATCGTGACTTTCATCGCACTGGCTCGTTCAAGATCTGCACAAGCGAATCAACCGCGCGATTGATCTCAAAGCGTCGCTCGAAGCATCGCCTCGCATTTTGTCGCATTGCTTCGTGCTCGGTTGGCGCACTGCCCATCCAGCGTTGGAGCAGACGCGTTGTGCCTTCGACATCATCCGAATCGACGTAGCCCGCGCGACCGGTTTCTACTTCGCGCCAGATGTTCACCCGGTTCGAAATCAAAACCGGAACATTGGCGGCGAGCGCCTCGACCACGGATATCCCAAAATTTTCCTGATGCGACGGAAGCACAAACGCGTCCGCCGCAGCGAACGCGCCTTGCTTCATCGCGCCTTGGAGCATCCCGGTGAAGACAACGCGATCTCCGATGTTCAAGCGGGCAATCTGACGACGCAACTCCGCTTCCCAACCGATTTGGTCCGGACCGGCGAGAATTAAGGATATCGATCGATCACGAATGCGCGCAAACGCATCCAACAAATTGTCGCAACCTTTTTTGGGATGAAGTCGCCCAAGGAAAAGAAAATTGCGCGTGTTCTGCAGCTGCGGATATCGCGCCAGGAAATCCGATTTCGCGTTCGGCGGAATCGAGGGCGCTTCAATTCCGAGCGGCGAAACTTTTTCGCGCGCGCGGTAAAGCCAAAAAGATTTCCGCGCGAGACGACGCTCTTCCTCGGTGGTGAAGATGACCGCCGCGGCGTCACGCAAGACGCGATATTCTGCCCACGGCCAGTAAATCCACTTTTTGAGATGCTTGAGCGGAAACGTTTTCTTGAACCAGGGATCGAGCATGCCGTGGGGAAAAACGTAGTAAGGGATATCGGAGCCGGCGTAACGTTTCCGAGCGGCGAAGCTCAAATATTGCCAGAGGCCGTTCACAACGACGCGATCGTAATTGCCGCCGTGCTGCCGGAGCCATGGCGCGAGCGCGTCCGAATATCGATAACTCCCGACGCCAGCACCGAGCGCGTGAATGTTCAAATCGGACGCCGCGGGGGGCGTATGCGATTTATCATCCAACACCACCATGTCGATCTTGTAGCCGCGCTGCGCGATTCCTCGACTGAGCGCGAGCACCGCAGCGGCGACGCCGCCGACGCTCGGATCGAGCGTGTGAACCAATTGCAAAATCTTCAATGGGCTAGACAACGAAACCTTCCGTCCGCTGAAAATATTTGCAGTCGCGCGAGAGAGCTTTCACCGGGCGCGCCGGAACGCCGGCATAAAGTTGATACGTCTCACTGAACGTCTTGTTGAGGAGCGACTTCGCCCCGAGCACGCAAAAATCCGGAAGCGCGCTTCCGCCAAGCAAAACGGAATTCGTCCCGACGAAACAGTAATCGCCGACGCGGACCGGCTTTGAGGACTGCCGATTTTCCGCGAGGTCGATGCTGTGACTGATGATTTGGGAATGAAATCCGGCAAAGGTGCTGAAGCGACCGATCGTCACAGAATTCGTGCAATCCAGCAGATGACGGTTGGTGATCGCCGAATGTTCACCGACGATCAATTCCGGGCGTCGATCCGCCTCATGGGCAAAATGTTTTGAACCGCCAAGGGGAAAGCCGGTGATCCAATTGCCTCGACCAACAATCGCGTGGGCCTTGAGATGAAGAAGGTCGATGCCTTTGCAAACAGTCGCCGTTCCAATTGAGCTGCCTTCTTCCATGATCAAACGATTCGGAAAGATCCAGGCAAGTCCGATCCGCGCGGTGGGATGAATTTGAAAGCCGAACTGACTTTCGAGAAATGCGCGGCGCAGATGCCACGGGAGCAGACAGCTGAACAACTTCAGGATCGTCTTCACAATTTCGCTCCCAAATTGCGATAGATGTCGATGTATTGCGAGACCATCTCCTTCGTCGAAAAGCGGCCGGCGTTACGCAGACTCTTCTCGCTCCAGATGGCGCGCTCGGCCGGATCACGCAAACGCAGGAGATCGGCGGCGAAGCCGGCTTCGTCATCAGGATCGTGGAACAGACCTGCATCGCCCGCGGCCTCGGGCATCGGGCCGGCGTTGCTGCAAATGACCGGACAACCGCAAGCCTGCGCCTCGATGATTGGCCAACCGAACCCTTCGAAGCGCGACGGATAAAGCATCGCGATCGCGCGATTGTAAAGCGCTTCGAGTAACGCGTCCGAGGCGCCCGGCACCTCGACGACGCGTCCGGAAATTCCCAGTCTTTCGGCGAGTGAACGCAATACCGGTGTAAGCGGCTCGCCGACGAAGACCAGGCGTCCGCTCCATTTGTCCTTACTCAAGGCGAAAATTCGGAGGGCGCCGTCCCGATTTTTCCGGCGAAGATTCGAGCCGACGTGCAAAACGAACGGAGTTGTCTGATCGAAGCCAGGAATTTTTGCCAATCGCGCGGTCACTTCTGGTTCGGGAAGTATTTGAAATGGATAATTCAAACCGAGATGGACGAGTTCAATCTTTGGCGTCCCGCCGCGCGAAACCAGACGGCGCGCGTCGGTTTCGGTTGCAAGCGAATCGCAAACCACTTCATCCGCCCGTCGGAGACCGCGCAGGATCCAGCGTTGCAAGATTTTGCCAGTGAGCGACGCGGGACAATTCGTTTCCTCGCCGAGTGCGCCGCGGACCGCGAGGAGATCGTGACAAGTCACAACCACAGGTGAATGGCCGATCCCGGCCGAGTACATCGCGTTGGAGTGATCACAAATGTGGACGACGGCCGGTTGTTTGCGGAGCGCGGCACGGAGTTGTCGCCGGAACAAAACGAACTTGTCGATGTAACCGAGCCATTTGGCCAAAAAACTCCCGGCAGCGCGAAATCTTCCGAGAACCGGGCGTGGCGCGATCAGCTCGGCGGCGACGCCGGCGTTGGTAAGACCCCGCAGCATCATCGTTCCAAAACGCTGCATGCTTTGCTGCCGATCAAGCGGGTAATTACCGATCAGCAGAACCATTGTTATGTTCGGCGCCGATCTCGGGACCGTGGAGACGATTTGCGTAGGCCGACCTGCGGGGGAGCGATCTCGGAGCAGATTGTGCGAGCTCGGGAACGGCGCTCGCCTCGGAATCATCCGCGCGTGGCCGCGTGGCAGCCAGACAAAGTCCGCTTAGAAAAGTGGCAAAGCCCAGCGTGGTCGCCTGACCGAGCTGACCGCTCAAAAGCAAAACGAATCCGGAACTGAAAACCAAAATGGGCAGCAAATTGCCGCGCCGCAGAGCACGAAAGCTCAAACTTCCGAGCCGCCAGGTCAGGAGTGTCCGCCAAAGCAGAAAGGCCAGCCCCAAAACGGGACCCGTTTCCTGCAAGACGCGTGTCCATTCGTTTTCATTCAGGAGAAAGGCGGCATGTCCAACCAGAATGCGGCCGCCGACATTGGTTCCGATTCCAAGTCCGTAACCCCAAAACGGAACCTTGCCGACGTTACCGAGTGCTTCGGTAAATCCGCCAACGATGCGCTCCACCAATCCTTTAGTGACTGTGGTTTCAGTCGCGGCTGCGGACTCGGTAAATCGGTCCGAAAGAATCTGTACTCCTTCCTTAAAAATCGGCAGGCGACTAATGAGGACCGCGCCAATGACAACGATGAGCAAAGTTTGTCCGAATCGATTCACCGACCGCCACCGAAACAAAAAAATCACCCCGACAGCCATGACTACAATCAAGACGGCGACGACGCAGGAGCGGCTGCCGGAAATAACGACTCCTACCACCAAGGCCACGCCTGAGACGATGAGAAGCCAGTTCTTGTAGCCCCTGGTGAGCGCGCCGTAGATAAGGAAGGCCGCGGCAACGCTGATGTAGTAAACAGTCCCGGAGATAAATGAAAACGTTCCGGGCGGCCGAATTTTCCCGCCACCGGCGGTGAGTTGTTCGCCTTCCCCGAGACCGACAGCGCGATTCACAAACGCGTCCGGCGAGGCTTGAAATTGCGCAACCATGATCAAACTCATCGGAATCATCACAATCAGAATCCACCAGCCGAATTTCTTGGCGTCTTCTTCATCAAACACACTTGCCATGACGAAGATAATGGGCAGGTGCATGAAGTCGGTCCGAAATCCATAGGCGGCAAGCGCGATCAGCCAACTCCACGGCAAATAGTCAAAGATCGGCGAAAGAAAAATGGCCAGCACCGAGCAAAATCCAATGACATAAAGGGAAATCGACCACCCGTTTTTTGGAAAGACGTGCGCCCGGATCGAATAATAATAAATGGCGAGCATTACCGGGTCGCGAATGATGAGCAATGGATTCGAAAACCGCGGCATGACCCATTTGCGAAGCGCTCCTTCGATGATGAGCAACCAAAAATAGGCCCAAATCAGCTGGCGGATGCGTTGCTTTGCTTTTTCTTCGGGGCTGTCGTTGATCATTCGCAGGTCAAGGCGGGCGGCAGAAAACTCCGTTGTTGGCCGGGCACATTAACTCTCGATCACGTCCCGTGCCACTTCCACCAAACGGCGGCGATAATTTTCCCACCCCAGCGCGGTCGCTTTGCTTTTTGCCGCGGTTTTCATCGACATCAACCGCTCGGGTTCGCTCGCGAGCAGATCCAGCTTCGCCGCGATCGCTTCCGCCGATCGAATCGGCACGATGAATCCGTCCAATTCGGTCTGAATCACGTCCGGCCCGGCGGTGTGATCGGTCGTGATCACCGGTAGGCCTTGCGCCAT
>DATEWZ010000089.1:0-2085 GCA_035257485.1 Chthoniobacterales bacterium | reverse complement strand
CGATCATGGAAAGCAAGGCGCTTGTCTGCAACATCATCCCGGGACGCTTGCCGCGTGGCCCGGCTTTTCTTGATTGGCTCGAGCGAAACGCGCCGCAGGCCGGTCAGCCACCAAACTTGCATCCGGAACAGCCACCCCTGGGCGCGCCGACCGGTGGAAGGTTTTCGCGTAGTCGCGGCAAGGAGGGAAAAACGGGATGAAGAATGGAGTATTGGAGTGATGAAATGATGAAAAAATTTTCCATTACTCCACCACTCCACTACTCCATCACTCCGGCGGAGCCATGATCGGCGAAGGCATTCAGAGTACGAATCAGCGGAAGCACTCCTACGTGCGCGATAACGTCGAAGTGGGATTTTTCACCGACCCGACCGTTTGCATCGGCTGCAAAGCTTGCGAAGTCGCGTGCAAAGAATGGAACCACGTTCCCGATGACGGATTCACCTGGACGGGAAATTCCTACGATAACACCGGTCATCTCGGAGCATCCACGTGGCGCCATGTAATGTTTCTCGAACAGGACCGCGCGAAAGGAAATCAAATCGCCGGTCCAATGTCGCTGGACGAAGATCCGTTCCGGTGGATTTTCTTGTCCGACGTATGTAAGCATTGCGAAGAAGCCGGTTGCCTCGAAGCGTGCCCGACCGGCTCAATCGTCCGGACTGAAGTTGGTTCCGTGCTCGTGCAGAACGATGTTTGCAACGGCTGCGGATATTGCGTTGTCTCCTGCCCCTTCGGCGTGATCGATCGCCGGCCGTCGCCACTTCCCGACGCGGGCGGCGCATTCAAGTGCACGTTTTGTTACGATCGACAAAAGAGCGGGCTGGTTCCGGCTTGTGCAAAGGTTTGTCCAACCGAATCCATCGTGTTCGGCCGATTGGATGATCTCCGCGCGCAGGGAGCGAAACGCGTGCAGCAATTACAAGAAGCCGGTTACCACGACGCGCAACTCTATGATCCGCTGAACACTTCAGTTCGCGGCATCCACGCCTTCTTTTTGATTCTCGGCGAGCCGGAGGCCTACGGACTTCCGCCGAAACCCCAGATTCCTACGATTCACCTGAAGTCGGCATGGACTTCGGCATTCGCGACCGCAATTGCATCAATCATCGCAACGCTCCTGGCGTTCGCGTTTTTCTCGTGACGACAAATTCGCCATCTGAAAAGCGACTCGAACAACTGCGCGAGAAAGCGTGGCAGGAAGGAGTCGTTCCCGGTCGTGGTGTCGATGTTGTCGGTGGTCCCATTCCGCGGAAGCCTGGTTACTACGGTCAGCCCGTGGTGAAACCGCCGGTGTGGACGTGGCAAGTTCCGCTCTATTTCTTTTTCGGAGGAATCGCAGGAATGTCCGCGGTGATCGCGAGCGGCGCGATCATCTTTCACCATGTCGATCTTGCGCGCGCGGCGATGTGGATCGCTGCCATCGCCGGAGCGGTTCTTTCGCCAATTCTGCTGATCATGGATCTTGGTCGTCCGCATCTCTTTCTTAATATGCTGCGCGTGTTCAAACATCGATCGGCCATGTCGATGGGCGCCTGGATTCTGAGCGCGTTTGGGGCTTGCGCCGTTCCAGGTTTGATCGCGCTCGAACTGCACGCTCATCAGGTCTTCCCCGGCACAGTCGATCAATTCCTTAGCGTCGCTGCCGGCATTTTCGTTTTTGGTTCAGCGATTTTCGGAACGTTACTCGCGACTTATACGGGCGTGCTCATCGGGGCGACAGCGATACCGGCGTGGTTTTTACATCGGACACTGCTGCCGATTCATTTCGGAACGGCGGGACTGGGATCCGCCGCAGCGCTGTTGGAATTACTCGGGCACCGAATCCCCGCGCTCAACTTCCTCGGATTTTACGCGGCCGGAGTCGAGACGGTCCTCCTGATCTGGCTCAGTGCGAATAAACACGGCGTCGCTGATCGCGCTATTCACGAACATGGCTCGGGTTGGCTGATTCGGATCGGCGAAATATTGAACGGCCCGCTGGCGCTTGTTCTTCGTTTCTTCGGCTTGGTTCCGTTCGCAGCGATTTCATTTTTAATCGGCGCGCTCGTCAGCCGCTTCGGCTGGATCGCCGTGGGCAAAGTT
>DATEWZ010000088.1:0-14829 GCA_035257485.1 Chthoniobacterales bacterium | reverse complement strand
GGAAAAAGGGAGGCTTAATTAAGAGCGATTCCGGATTTCCGCAAGGGAAGATTTGACGAATTTCTGGCGGGTTTGTTCACCTTTTTTAACCACTAATGGACACGAATAGACACGAAAACGGACTGACCCAAACAAGATCTGTCCCTGCCGCCGCTTCTCTGGCATTCGTGTTCATTCGTGTTGATTCGTGGTTAGATTTCATGAGCTAGCGCTCGAATATCGCCTCAGGGCAAACCGCCAGAACATCCGGGATAGGGCGAAGATCACGCTCGAGGCGACAACCAGTTTCAACATTAGCGGCCAGGGGTCTTCGAGCGATTTGGCGAGCAATCGCGCGGGCACGTTTGAGACCACCACGACCGGAATGATCCAGCTGAAGATGAACTTGAACAGCCACGGAAAAATCGAGTCCGGATAACGCGCAATGTTCATGAAATTGAAGTAGCCGTAAACCAGCCCCTGTGCGCGCACGATCCAGAAACTGACCGCCGCGAGCGAAAGCATGATTGAGTAATGGACCGCGACGCCGAAACAAATCGCGATCAGGTAGAGCAGGATCGACATCGGACTAGGGACGTAGCCGAGTTTTGACAACGAAACGCAGACCACGACGCCGCCGACGATCGCGTTGACGATGCTGTCGAGGCCGAATTGTTTCGTCGAAACGGCGAACTGGCTATCAACCGGCAAGACCAGAAGCGAGTCGAGTTTTCCGGTCCGCACCAGCTCGGGGATGTTCGCCACATTGACGAAAAAGAACGCCTGGAAAAATTGCGAGATTATCTGGTGCGTGCCGATGAGCAAAACGACTTCCCATTTTGTCCAATCCCCAATGCGATCGACATTGCCGAAAATGATGGAGAAGAAAACGATCTGGCCGACGAACCAAAGCACTTCCACCAGCATCCAAAGGAGAAAGTTCGCTTTGAAACTCATCTCCCGGATGAGCGAGTTGCGAAGCATGATGGAATAGATGTCGATGTAACGCCGGACCACGTTTGCCAGTCATTGTAATTACGACTCAAGTCAAATCTCGTCCTACATGAAACGATTTCTGCCGTTGGCCGCGATCATTGTCGCGTTGCTCGTTGTTTTGTTTGTCGTGCGACGCTGCACCTCGAGTGGCTCGTCGAGCTATCAAACTGCGACGGTCACAAAAGGGCCGATCACACAGGTCGTGACCGCGACCGGAACATTGAACCCCGTCACGAACGTGCAGGTCGGGAGCCAGGTCTCGGGCAACATCCAAAAGCTCTTTGCCGATTTTAATTCCGAGGTGAAGGCCGGCCAGACGGTGGCACAGATCGATCCGATGCTGTTCCAAGCGGCGGTTACGCAGGCCGAGGGTGATCTCGCGAGCGCGAATGCCGCGCTCGAGCTCGCGAAACTGAACGCGGCGCGGACGCAGCGCTTGTTCGCGGAGAAAAATTCAGCTCAACAGGATGTCGATTCGGCAATGGCGGCGCTGCATCAGGCCGAAGCGAACGTGAAAATCAAACAAGGCGCGCTCGATAAAGCGAAAGCTGATCTCGACCATTGCACGATCACGTCCCCGATCGATGGTGTGGTAATTTCACGGAGCGTTGATGTTGGGCAAACCGTGGCCGCGAGTTTGCAGGCGCCGGTGATTTTCCAGATCGCGAACGATCTTGGAAAGATGCAGATCGACTCAAACGTGGCCGAGGCGGACGTCGGCGCGGTTGAAGTCGGGCAGGATGTCGATTTTACGGTGGACGCATTTCCGACGCGCACCTTCCACGGGAAAGTAGTGCAGGTGCGCAACGCGCCGATCACCGTCCAAAACGTCGTGACTTACGACACGGTCATTGGCGTGGACAACAAGGATTTAAAATTGAAACCGGGAATGACCGCGAATGTGTCGATCATCATCGCGCACAAAGACAACGTGCTTCAGCTAAAGAACGCGGCGCTGCGTTATCGGCCGCCGGACGCAACTCCAGAACCGCGCTCTGCTTCCGCGCAATCCGGACCTCGCCCCGGCGGTTCGCCCGGAGGACAACGACCGAGCGCCGGTGCGCGCGAACGAAAGCCCGAGCGCACGGTTTACACCTTGTCGTTTAATCGACCGAAGCCGGCCCAGATCAAAACTGGAATCAGCGACGGCATCGTGACCGAAGTCACCGACGGATTGAAAGAAGGCGACAAAATAATCACGGCAGAACTCTCCGGCGCCGCGTCGCCATCGAGTTCACCGCCAACAAACCCGTTTAGCGGCGGTCAGCGACGATTCCCGTAGAGCACGAGCAACAATGAACAACGGTTCGGTTGTTAAGTTAACGGACGTTCACAAGACGTATCACACCGGTGATGTCGATGTTCACGCGGTGCGCGGGGTGTCACTCCAGATCCAACGCGGCGAATTTGTCGCGCTCATGGGCGCGAGCGGGTCCGGCAAATCGACGCTAATGAATATTCTCGGCTGTCTCGATCGTCCGACATCCGGTCGTTACGTTTTGGACGAGTCCGATGTTTCCGCGCTCGATCGCGATCAGCTCGCTGACATCCGCAATCACAAGCTCGGCTTCGTTTTCCAAAGCTTTAATTTGCTCCCGCGAACTTCGGCGCACGAAAACGTGGAGCTGCCGTTGCTTTACGGCACGCGCAATCTGACGAACGCGCAATTGCGCGAAAGAGCGGACGCGGTTCTGGCCTCAGTCGGTCTCGGCGGTCGCGAAGATCATCATCCGAGCCAGCTTTCTGGCGGCCAGCAGCAGCGGGTCGCGATCGCGCGCGCGCTAGTGAACGATCCCGAAGTCGTTCTCGCCGACGAGCCGACCGGCAATCTCGACAGCCGCACTAGCGTCGAGATCATGGGAATTTTTCAGCAGCTCAATGAGCGCGGCATCACCATCATCATGGTCACGCACGAACCGGACATCGCGTCATACGCGCGGCGCAACGTTGTCATGCGCGACGGCGTGATCTTGAAAGATTTTAACGTCGCTCAACGTTTCAACGCGGCGAGCGAGCTGGAGAAAATCGCGCCGATCGATTCGGAGACGCCATCATGAAAGTTGGATCGACAATCAACATCGCGTTTCGCGCATTGCGTCGAAACAAGATGCGTTCGGTCCTGACCGCGCTCGGCATCATCATCGGCGTCGCGGCGGTCATCGCCATGGTCGGCATTGGCAACGGCGCGAAAGCGCAAGTCGAGGCGCAGATCGCGAGCCTGGGCGAGAATGTGATCCTGATTTTTTCCGGCAGCACAACCTCGAGCGGAATTCGCACGGGCTGGGGCGGCGCCGGGACTTTGAAAATCGAAGACGCGGAAGCGATTCGTCGTGAAGTGCCGGGCGTGATCGCGGTGAGCGAAGAAGTTGTCTCGACCACTCAGGTCGCGGCCGGAAATCAAAATTGGTTCACCCGCATTTACGGTGAATCGGCCGATTATTTCGACATCCGGCAATGGCCGCTCGCCGATGGCGCGCCGTTCACGGATCAGGACGTGCGAAGTTCGAACAAGATTTGCGTGATTGGTAAAACGACCGCGTCGCAAATTTACGGCAATGAGGACCCGGTCGGGCAGATTCTGCGGATCAAGAATGTTCCATTCACGATCAGCGGAGTTTTGAGTCCCAAAGGGTTGAGCACGCAGGGCGTCGATCAGGACGACATCGTGATCATGCCCTACACCAGCGCGATGAAGCGCGTCGTTGGCGGCACGACCTTGCGGAACATTAACGTGCAAATTGGCCAGAGCGGCGAGATCAATGCCGCCCAGCAACAAATCATTTCGTTATTGCGGCAGCGGCATAACATCCGCGCCGGACGCGACGACGATTTCACGGTGCGCAATCAACAGGAAATCGCCGACGCGGCGACCGCAACGACCGCGGTGATGACGGTGTTGCTCGGTTCAATCGCCGGCGTGTCGCTGGTGGTCGGCGGAATTGGAATCATGAACATCATGCTGGTTTCCGTGACCGAGCGCACGCGCGAGATCGGAACGCGCATGGCCGTCGGCGCGCATGGGAGCGACATTCTCATGCAATTTCTGATCGAAGCTGTCACCCTCAGCTCGGTCGGCGGAATCATCGGAATTATTTTTGGAATCGGCGCATCGCAGATTCTTTCGAGCTACGCGCACTGGCCGACGTTGATTTCGCTGAGCTCGATCATCGTCGCGTTCCTGTTCAGTGCCGCGGTCGGGATCTTCTTTGGCTTTTATCCCGCACGCAAAGCCGCCGCCCTCGATCCAATCGAAGCGCTTCGCTACGAGTGAGAATAACTAGACAGAATTAACAAAATTTACGGAATCGGTTCAGAAGAATTCTGTTTGATTCTGTGAATTCTGTCTAAATTTTGGATATGGCTGAGCACAAGGGTTTCCAGGATTTGGTCGCGGACGCGAAGAAGAAGATCGCCGAAATTTCGCCGACCGACGCCGCGCAGAAAGCGAAGAGCAGCAGCGACACAGTGATTGTCGATGTTCGCGAAAAGGACGAGTTCGACGAATCGCACATTCCCAACGCGGTCCACATGAGCCGCGGAATGGTCGAGCTTGAGGTCGAGGAAAAATTTCCCGATCGTAACACGACGATCATTTGTCATTGCGGCGGCGGCGGACGCTCCGCGCTCGCGGCGGAGAGTTTGCAAAAGATGGGTTACAAAAACATAAAATCCATGGCCGGCGGCTTCAAAGCCTGGAAAGCCGCCGGTTTACCAACCACGAAATAATCGTGGTTAAAGAACTCGACTACGAAAAGCTCAAGAGGTCACTCGGGTTTTTCGTTGACCGATATGTGCCGCAGGAAGTTCTGACTCCTGAGAATCATCCGCTCCGCGTTTTGGAACGGATGGAAAAGCAAAGCATGGCGAAGGCACGGCGCGGATTGATTGTCGCGATCGCAGATAACATCGAAGCCACACAAGATTTTTCGCCGACGCAAGTTCGCGACGTTGACGCCAAGCTTGAAAAGATGGGCGCATACACGCTGACATTTCTCCGTTCAGAACTGACTAGGCAGCGCAGCGAGTAGGTTGTAGAGGCGCTCGCCGCGGCGAGCGCCTGTTTATTTAGTTCGGCGTTTGAGAACAAACGCCGCTGCAACGCGCGCTTGTCTTCGTTCGTTGAACTCTTCTAAGCTCGCGATTTAAGCCGTGAGCAACAAGAAACACGTTTCGACGCCGATTGCTGCAATTGTGCTGATCCTCGTTGCGTTTTGTATTTCCGGCTCTTCGGTTAATCCCGCTGATGTCTATTTGCCGCAGTTGAAAGATAAAGATCCGGACGTCCGGGTCGAAGCGTTACGGCAACTTCTGACAAGCCTCGATTCGAGAATTCCCGACGCGATGCTTCCACTTCTTTCGGATGAAGGAAATTCGATTCGGCGACTCGCCGCGCGCGCGATTGGCAGTCGCTGGTGGCAGATTCCGAAAGAGAAAACCGACAGTTACGTCACCGCGCTTCAGTCCAACTTGAAAACTGAAGTCGACTATGAAGATGAAACGCATATGGCCGAGCGCGCGATCGGACTTCTGACGAAAAAGTATGACTCCAAGATGTTCTCCCGCAGCCCAAACGGCCGATGGGTCATTTACGAACGATACAGCTTCCCCTGTTTGATCGATACGACGACCTCGACTGAAGAATTGATTGGTTGGTCACCTGGTTCTAAGCGCGACGTAGAAATGCCTCCTTGGTTGTTTGGTGGCAATAGCCCTATCGACGAAAATGAGGCTCGCTGGCATCCTGACAAAGAAGCCGTAGCTCTCAGTGTTGGGATCAGTCGTCGCGCCACGAGTGTTTGGATTTGGGAACACCAACACGGTATTGAAAAACTAAATCGTTCGGAATTGATCAAATTGCTTCACCCAAAAGGGAAGACCGACGAACCGAATCCGCTCACTACTGAAATCAAAGGATGGAACGGCGACGAGCTGCTTGTGTCGGTGGAGTGGGGATCCGAGCCAGTGATTGGAAAAGCGCAAGTCGCGTGGAACGTGTCGCAGCATAAGTGGCGCGCGATTTCGACAAAATATCAGCGCAAATTCGACGAATAAATTTCTATCCGCCCACCGCTTGATAATGCCGCAGGCCGCGGTGCCACATCGCGCGCGCGATGAACCAGGTCAAGAAAAGCCAGCCGGTCTGGATCGCGAGGGCTTGCCAAAGCTCGGCGCCTTTCAAGCGTTCGAGGAAAATCGCGACCGGACAGAACAATTCGTAATAGAACGGCATCCATTTCAACGCCGCCTGAATTCCGGCCGGCATGATGTCGATTGGGAACATTTGGCCGCCGAGGAAATATTCGAACGAGTAAACGATGAACACGATGGTGGTGATTTCCAAAACCCAGAACGCCATCATCGCGAGCGAATAGGTGATGAAGAATTGGATGAACGCCGCCATCAACATCGAGATCGTCGCGAGAACGTAGGTCAGCGGATCGTGCGGGAGCGTGACGTAGCTGCGGTAGTAGAGAAAGATGAGCGCGATCGGTGGCAGGGTGACGAAGGTGTAAACGAGCCGTCCACTGCAAAAAATGCTGAACCGATAGGCGAGATAACTCATCGGCTTGGTCAGGAGCGCGTTGATCTGGCCTTCGCGAATGTCGGCGGCGATTTGCCATTCGTCCTCGGTCGGCGTGACCAGATTGCTGACCAAGATTGTGAGCAGGTAATAATAGATCATCGACGCGTAATCATAGCCGTGGACTCCGCTGCCGCGCTCTTTGAAGACGGCGCTCCAGAGAAAGACCGTGCCGGCGAGCGGGATCAATCCGAACGCCGCGCGCAAAAAATAATTCCAGCGATAAACGAACGTGTTCTGGAGCCCGATATTGAAAACCGAAGCGTACTTGGCGACGCGCGCGCTCATTGAATCGCTCCCAGTTGACGCAGTTGTCGATCTTGCCATTTGCGCATGAACACCAGAGCGCAGACGGCGCCGATCAGGCACATGAACATGTCTTCCTGCGTGTCCCAAACATCGCCTTGGGTTCCAAGGAACTCGGTTGAAGCGTTACCGCCGACCAACGCGCTCCACCATTCGATGAATTCGTAAGTGGCACTGATCGCCATGCAGATACAGATAATGAGAAACGGCTGCCAGCGTTTGCGATTGAGAACGTTGAGCCGAATGAACAATTCGCGCGCGATCATCGCCGGCACGAATCCCTGCGCGAAATGGCCTAGGCGGTCGTAGTGGTTCCGGCTCCAGTGAAAATAATCGCGAAGCCAATTGAAGATCGGCTCGTGCGCGTAGGTCCAATGTCCGCCGACGCACAAGATCGAGATGTGGATCGCGATCAGCGTGTAAACAAGGGTAGTGAATTGAAATCGCCGATACGTCGCAGCGAGAATGATCAGTCCGCCGATTCCGGGAAAAACCTCGAGCCACCAGGTGAGGCGATCGTGCGGATTGATTCCCGACCAAATGAAGACGAGCGCGACGGCGATTAACAACGCGATGTGGGCTTTCTTCATTTCGTCGAAGTCGCGAGCTCAACCGCCAGATTGATCGCCGCGATCATGCTGTCGGGTTTGGCGATCTTTTTGCCGGCGATCTCGAAAGCGGTGCCGTGATCAGGACTGGTGCGCGGGAACGGCAAACCGAGCGTCGTGTTCACGCCGCTATGAAATGCGTGAAGTTTGAGCGGAATCAATCCTTGATCGTGATACATGCAAAGCACGGCGTCGAACTCGCCTTCGACCGCGCGATGAAAAACTGTATCCGGCGAGTGGGGTCCTGAAATTTCAGCTTTCCGCTTTCCGCTTTCAGATTTCAGCGCCGCGACAGCCGGCGCGATGATCTCGATTTCTTCGTTGCCGATTCTTCCCGATTCGCCGGCGTGCGGATTTAGTCCGGCGACAGCGATTCGTGGCGATTTGATTCCGCGGCGTTGCAGAAAATCGACGAGCAACAAACCGACGCGAACGATTTCAGATTGTTTGAGCGCGCTTGGAACTTTCGCGAGCGGGATGTGAGACGTGACGAGCGCGACGGTGAGTTTGCCGCCGGTCAGACACATCGCGAAATTTTTCACACCGCAGCGCTCGGCGAAGAATTCGGTTTGGCCGGGGAATTTGAATCCGGCTTCGTACATCCGTGCTTTGTGGATCGGTCCCGTCACGACCGCATGAAGTTCGCCACGTCGCGCGCGCGTGACCGCTTCCTCAAGCGCGGCCGCAGCGCCGCGCGCAGTTTCGATTGTCGGCGCGCCCGGTTTGCACTTCGGCTGCCGGCCGATCACGACGTAATCCGCGCGGTCCGGAATTTTCTTGGACTTCAGCGCAAGATCGACAATCTCCGGCCCAATCCCGGCGCAATCACCGAGCGTGATTCCGATGCGAAGCGTCTTATTTTTACTCATGCTCTTGCTCAATCGAGCAGGAGCAAGATTAAGATCAAGAGCAAGAGACAGGGAAGATTAAGAGGAAGCGGAAGAGGCGCTTGGCTTAGAAGGTTTTGATGTAGGCCTTCGAGCGCAGGCTGGTGATCCACTTTTGCTGGAGATTTTGCGCTTCGATCTGCATCAACTTCTTTTCGATGTCGGGACGCGCGTCGGCGAGCGATTTGGTTTCGCCGCCGTGGCGGTCTTCCACTTTGAGAATGTAATAGTTACCGCTGAAATCGATGACTTTGCTGACCTTTCCCGTACCCAGACTGAAGGCGGCTTTCTCAAGCGGCGCGGCTAGGGTTTTACGATCGACCCAACCCCAATCGCCGCCTTTCTCTCGAGTGCTATCTTCGGAATAAAGTTGCGCCATCCGGTCGAAATCGGCGCCGTTGACGAGCTTGCCGAAAATTTCATCGGCCATTGCTTTTTGCGCGGCCGCGTTTCCGTCACTCGAATGCCCGGGAACCATGATCAAACGCAGTTTGACCTGTTCCTTGCTGGTGAACTCGTCGCGATGCTGCTTGTAATATTCTTCCACTTTCACGGGAGAAGCGATGGTGTTGAGCCTTACGTTTTTGCTCCGCATCGCCTGGACGATGATTTTTTCCATCTCCATCTTTTTGAATTCGCCTTCGGTATAATTTTGCGCCTCGAGCGTTTTGATGAAGGTGTTCCGGTCGCCGCCGAAGTCGGTCCGGATAATTTCGTTCACCCGTTCTTCGACGTAGTGATCGGGAATTTGGAAGTTCTCCTTCCTGAACGCCTGAATAATCAGCTGCCGGTCGATCAAATCGCTTAACGCTGCCTGACGGGCTTCCTTCACTTTTTGGACGAGCTCCTCGCCTTGAAATTGCGAGCGCAGCAATTTTTCGCGCGGACCGACCACCTGGCGCACTTGCGAATAGGTGACGACTTCGCCATTTACGACCGCGGCCACGCCATCGACCACCTCAGCGTCCTGTTGGGCGGCATAGGCGGCCTGGCAGATCGGGGACAAATTCGCGAGACAGGCTGCGACAAGCGCGAGCACAATTGGGCGGATCATGTAAATTTTCGGGTTAGCTCCAGAACTTCCGTGAGATTTGGGGGCTTGGCAACTAAACGGGGAAATTTTCCGTTCACAAGAACAAATTCGCCGCGGCGGGTCAGCATCAGCTTACGCTCCTTGACCTCCACGCGTGTGATCCCGGTCTTGGCCGCAACCAGCTTTAGTTCCGCCATTAAAAACAGGTTCTCCACTGGCGGCGGAAACTTTCCGAACCGGTCTCGCCATTCTTTGCGAACGCGATCGAACTGCTCGCGCGTGCTGACCTCGGCCACTTCGCGATACGCTTTAATCCGGAGCCCGGTGTCGCTGATGTAGGCGGCGGGCACGAATGCCGGCAAGCGCTTCTCGGGACCAGCCTGCGCGAACTCGGCCTCGTTCGTCGCGACAGAATCGAGGCGAAGATCGACCTCGAGCCGCGGCTGAAATTTCCGGCCCTTCAATTGCGCGACCGCCTGCTTGAGGAGCTGGCAATACAAATCGAAGCCGATCGCCATGATGTGGCCGCTTTGCGCGGTTCCGAGAATGCTGCCGGCGCCGCGAATCTCGAGATCGCGCATCGCGATGCGGAAACCGGCGCCGAGCGAGCTGTATTGCTTGATCGCGTTGATCCGTTTGCGCGCGGCGCCAATCGTCATCATCTCGCGCGGCAGCAGAAGATAGGCGTAGGCTTTATGTTCGGCGCGTCCGACGCGGCCGCGCAGTTGGTAAAGATCGGCGAGGCCGAAGCGATCGGCGCGGTCGATGACGATCGTGTTCGCGTTTGGAATATCGAGACCGCTCTCGATGATCGTTGTGCAAACGAGGACGTCGATCTTCCCGGCAACGAAACGCGCCATCACTTCCTCGAGCTCGTCCGCGCCCATCTGCCCATGTCCGATCTCGACCCGCGCTTCCGGCACAAGATCGACAATCTTCTCGCGCACGCGCTCGATCGACATTACTCGGTTGTGCAAAAAATAAATCTGACCCTGCCGCTCGAGCTCGCGTTTGATTGCGTCGCGAATGATTCTTTCGTCATAACCGGAAACGATCGTTTCGACCGGCAAACGGTTGAGCGGCGGCGTTTCGATCGTGGACATGTCTTTCACGCCGACGAGCGAAAGATAGAGCGTGCGCGGGATTGGCGTCGCGGAAAGGGTGAGGACATCGACCAGCTTGAACAGCTCCTTGAATTTTTCTTTGTGCAAAACGCCGAAGCGCTGTTCCTCGTCGATGATGACGAGGCCGAGATCTTTGAAAACGAGGTCGCCCGAGATTAAGCGATGCGTTCCGATCACGATATCGACGCCGCCCTGCCGCAGCAGCTCGAGAATTTTCTTTTGCTCACCTTGCGATCGAAAGCGGCTGAGCATCTCGATCCGCACCGGATAGTCGAGCATGCGCTGGCGAAAAACTTCGAAGTGTTGTTGCGCGAGGACGGTGGTCGGCGCGAGCACCGCGACCTGTCGACCGTCCATCACCGCTTTGAACGCGGCGCGGATCGCGACCTCGGTTTTGCCGAAGCCGACGTCACCGCAAATCAAGCGGTCCATCGGCCTCGGGCGCTCCATGTCGATCTTTGAATCGATGATCGCCTTCGCCTGGTCCGGTGTTTCGCGGAACGGAAATGAGTGTTCGAATTCCCGTTGCCATTTTGTGTCTGGCCCAAACGCATAGCCTGGAACTGTTTCGCGTTCGGCCTGGACCGCGAGCATTTTGCCGGCGTAATCGAAAATGGACGAGGCGGCGGCCTTTTTCGCGCGCGCCCATTTCGAATCCGCAAGCGAGCTCAGCTTCGGCGAACGTTTTCCAACGCCGACGTAACGCGAAACGAGATAGGCCTGTTCGAGCGGAACGTAGAGCTTCGCTTCGTCGGCGAATTCGAGCGCGAGCACTTCCTGTTCGGTCCGAGCCGGACTGGCAGTTGTTTCTGTCGTTGAGATTGGAATGCGAGTTAATCCAGCGAACCGCGCGACGCCGTGTTCGAGATGAACGACGAGATCGTCTTCGTTCAGCTCGCTGAAGTCGATTTGAGCGCGATGACGCTCGGCGTGATAGAGTCGACGGCGCGCGTGCGGCGCGAACCGCCCAAACAATTCCGCGGCCGACAGAATGACAAGGTCCGCGTCCGGGAAACAAAATCCGCGCGCCAATGTGCCGAGAACAAGATCGACATCCTGGAGGGCGTCGGCGTTGATCAGTTCACGGAAGCGCTCGATCTCGCCTTCGGTTTGAAAATAAACGACGACGCGGGCTTTGTTGTTCTTCCATTGTTCGAGCCGCTTGATGAATTGATCGCGCTTCGCTTCGGCGAGAAGGAAATCGCCGACCGCGAATTCGCCAATGTCGGAGTCCTGGAACGCGCCGCTGAAATCTTCGGGACCGTCTTCGATCCAGCCTTCGCTGATTTGAATTCGCGCGTCTGATGTTTCCTCCGGCTCGATATCGATCGTCAGATCGTCTTCGCCGCTGTAATCGCGAACGATTCCACTCTTGTCGTCGGCCGCGCCGAGGAGGATGTCGATCTTGCGCAGATCGCGGACGGAAGTCTGGGTGTCGATATCGAACTCGCGGAGCGATTCGACGTTGTCGCCGAAGAATTCGACGCGCACGGGCAGGGGTGATTGCCACGAATAAAGATCGACAATGCCTCCGCGAACCGCGAACTGACCGCGAGTGGTGACCTGTGCTACCCGCTCGTACCCGGCGCCACTCAATTTCTCGAGCAGTTGTTCCATCGTCGTTGAGGCGCCGCGTTTGATTTGCAACGTGGCCGACGAAACCGCGCCGCGCTTTGGTGCGGGTTGATCGAGGCTCGCGCGAGTCGTGACGATGACGTGCGGCCCAGGCTCACCATCGATCTTGGCGAGAAGCGCGAGACGTTCGGCCGCGATTTCGGGATCGGGCAGGACAGTTTCGATCGCGGCGAATTCCGCTTCAGGAAGAAATTGCGCGCTCGGAAGCCAGTTCAGAATCGTTTCGTAAAGCGAATCCTGGTCGCGCACCGTCGGGCAAAGGATCCAGATCGTCTTGCGACCGTTGCGCGCGATGATTGCGCTCAAAAACGCCTGAGCCGGCTTGATGACATGAGAAAATCTTACGGCTGAGCCCGAAGAGGCGATCTGTTCGAGCTTGCGCGCAATCGTGTTGGATTGCATGACGCGATCGAGCAATTCGCTGGCGAACGGTTTCTCCACCAGCAAACGTCGCCGAAATTAGCGACGGTTCAAAGTTGTCCGCTAATTCGAGATGGTGACCGGAGTGCCAACGGAAACAGATTTGAAAAATTCTTTGGCCATGAACTCCGGCATTCGAATGCAACCGTGCGAAGCCGGATACCCCGGAAGATAACCGGCGTGCAGGCCGAACCCCGGCGCGATCTGCATATAATATGGCATCGACGCGCCTTTGTATTTCGTGCCCGGTGGCTTTTTGTCTTTTTCAACGTCGACGTTCGGCATCACGACGTTGCCGGCATCATCGACAAAATCGCCATAACGGCTGGAAGCGTGATTGATATCTTTTCGCTGGACGCTGAATTTTCCCGCCGGCGTGTTCAAACCTTCGCGACCGGTCGAGAGCTGTGAAATCCCGACCAGCATATTGTTTTTGTAAAAGTAGGCGCGTTGTTCCTTGAGACTGATTTTCACTGACGGCTTGCCGCCAATGTGGTCACCGTCCCAGTAGGAAACGTTGTCAGTGGGCGCTCCACTGGTCGGCTGATTGCCGTAAACGCCGCCGAGATACTGGGTTTGGCCCGAATAGCGAACGTCTTCCTGGCAACTGGTGAAGAGCGACGCGGAGATTGAGAAAAGCGAAAGAAGAAACAGCCGATTAAATGGACACCGCATAAAAAGTTTTCGCTCGAACCCTTCACCGTTAGCGACTCGAAAGTCAAGGGATCCGCCTCCGCCAAAGGCTACGGCGTGAAAGCGCGGCCGAGGTTCGGGCGGGAATTTTGTTCGCGGGCGGCGGCTTGAATTGTGCTCTCTACGAGGCAGCGTTCGGGCATGCCGACCTATGAGTATCACTGCCAGAAATGCGATCAGAATTTCGAGATGTTTCAATCGATGCGAGATAAGCCGCTGGCGACCTGTCCGAAAGAGCATTGCCGTCTTCCAAAATGGGGCCACGGCAAAGTGAAACGTCTCCTCGGCACCGGGGCGGGAATTATTTTCAAAGGATCCGGTTTTTACATCACCGATTATCGGAGCAAGGCGTACCAGGAAGCGGCAAAAAAGGAGTCTCCGGCCCCTGCTGGCGAAAAAGCTGCTACTGCCAAGGAGTCGAAGACGACAAAACCCTCAAAATCCGACTCACCCAGTAAATCGAAAAAAGACTCGGCTGCATGACCACGACGACGACTGCGACAGAGAAAGGGCCAAAACTCATTTGCCCGGAATGCCGGCGCGAAAACGAAACCGCTCGCATCTTTTGCCACGAGTGCGGCCAGCGGCTCGATCGCTCCGCGATAACGGCCCAGAAAAAACCGCAGACCGCCGAGGACGAACGCAAACGTCTCCAGCGAATGATGGAGGGCCCGAGCAAACTTCGCCAAAATTTCTTTACGGTGAGCAAACTCGCGCTCGCGGCGGCGGTCGCGGCAGCGCTCGTCGAGATCGCATTGCCGCCGGACGTCCCGGCGCCAACGAAGACGCCGGCGCCGCAAATGGACCTCGAGCTCGAAAACGCAGCAACTTTCCACAAGGCCGGTCCGTTCGAATTTTCGCAGGATCAGGTGAACGCGTATCTCGTCTACCGATTAACCAGCAAGAAAAAAATCCTGAACCAACCGTTGCTTGATTTTGTGCGCGCGACCGCGGTGTTTCGCGACGGCACATGCACGATCGGAATGGAACGCTCGCTGTTCGGCTATTCTCTTTTCACCCAATCATCCTATCGCGTTGAATCGGCCGGCGGAAAAATGACGGCCACGAACGTTGGCGGCTGGCTCGGCCGATTGCCGGTCCATCCCGCGATCATGAAATACGGTGATATTATTTTTGCTGATCTCCGGTTCGCGCTCGATCGCGAACACAAATTGATGGCGAAAATGGCGGGCGTGAACTTCCATGATGGCGGAGTGACGATTACGCCGCCGACGCGCTAAAGAAGTTTGGCCGGGAGCCCGTTCGGACTCACCGGCCAACCAACCAATCAATTAATCTGTCTGTCTTAGTTTCCGTTAGTAACGGATACCCATGCTTCTCATGAGCGGTCCGTTAATGGAGCCGTCCATGCGCAGTCCGTGGTCGCGCTCATAAGCGCGAATGGCGAAGCTCGTTTCCGGTCCCATGACTCCGTCAATTGGACCGTGATAGTAGCCCATGCGGGCCAATCGCGATTGGACGGTGATCACGACCGAACCACCATGTCCGTAGCCGTAGTTGTTGTACGTGTAGGACCCGTAGTTGTAGTTGTACGGGTAGTTGTATC
>DATEWZ010000087.1:0-27177 GCA_035257485.1 Chthoniobacterales bacterium | reverse complement strand
TCGCGCTGCGATGTCCGCGGACGGTCCGAGCCGGACTGGCGTTGCAACGCGGCGTCCCTACCATTTTCTTTTGCTGTCTCGCGCAGGCGTTCGACCCAATCGTCGATGCGCCCGAGCGATTCGCGCGCTTCCTTCATTCCGTCCCAGGTGAAGTTTAACTGCGTTCGGTAATGAACGCGCATCAGCGCGTAGCGGAGCTCGCGGCCGGTATAACCCTTCTCCAGCACATCGGGCACTGTATAAAAATTTCCGAGGGACTTCGCCATCTTCTGGTCGTCGACTAGCAAGTGCGCGCAATGCAGCCAATAGTTTACGAACTTTTTCCCGGTCACCCCTTCGCTTTGCGCGATCTCCGCTTCGTGGTGCGGGAAAATGTTATCCACGCCGCCGCAATGAATGTCGATCTGATCGCCGAGAAGCGCGGTTGCCATCGCGCTGCATTCGATGTGCCAGCCGGGACGGCCCGGGCCCCACGGCGAATCCCATTTCACGTCGCCATCATCTTCATCCCACGCTTTCCAAAGCGCGAAGTCACCGATGTGCTCCTTGTCGTATTCGTCGTTCTTGACGCGGCCGGTTGATTGCAATTCGTCGGGATTGATGTGCGCGAGTTTGCCGTAGTTCGGGAATTTATTGATCCGGTAATAAACCGATTTGTCGTCGGCCTGATAGGCGAGCCCTTTTGAAATCAACGTGCCGATCATCGCGATCATCTTGTCGAGGTAACGTTGGTCGGTCGCGGAAGGATAATCGTCCGCGCGTTTGATTCGCAGCTTCTCAGCGTCTTCGAAGAACGCGTCCTTGAATTGTTGGGTGAACTTTTGAAGCGGGACTTTCGCCTCGCGCGCGCCGCGGATGGTTTTGTCGTCCACGTCGGTGATGTTCATCACGCGATGGACTTTGAATCCGCGCGCTTCGAGGTGACGTTGAAGCAGGTCCTCAAAAATGTAGGCGCGAAAGTTTCCGATGTGCGCGCGGCTGTAAACCGTCGGCCCGCATGTGTAGATGTCGATTTTGTTCCCGCCGCGCGGCCGAAATTCTTCGAGTTCTCGGGAATAGGTGTTAAAAAAGCGGAGTGCCATCTTTTGTCATGTCGAGCGGAGTCGAGACATCTCTAAATATTTCCGAGCAAACCAAGGCCAGACAATAGCAAGAGATTCCTCGACTTCGCTCGGAATGACAATGGAGTTTAATCCTGCTCGACCGTCGCGATCGCCATCGCGGAAATTCCTTCGCCCCGGCCGATTGGGCCAAGCCGCTCGTTCGTGGTGGCCTTGATGCTCACTTGCGAATCAGAAATGCCGAGCGCGCCCGCAATTTTCTTTCGCATCTCCGGCACGTGCGGAACAAGCTTCGGCGCTTCCGCGATCACGGTTGCATCGACATTTGCAATGCATGCTTTCTTGTCGGCGAGAATTTTTGCGACGCGTTTCAAAATTTCTGCGCTGCTGATGCCGCGAATCGATTCGTCGGTGTTTGGAAAATGTTGGCCGATGTCGCCGGCGCAAATCGCGCCGAGCAACGCGTCTGCGATCGCGTGCGAAAGCACATCCGCGTCGGAATGTCCTTCGAGGCCGAGCAGGTATGGAATTTCGACTCCGCCCAAGATCAGTTTCCGATTTTGGCCCAGCCGATGAATGTCGTATCCGATTCCTGAACGTGTCGTGCTCACAGTTTCAAATCGATCAGACCATTAGAAGCGACGATGGCGTATTTGTCTTTCATATCTTGGCGCGGGCGCAAGTCGACTTTCCCGCCGGCGGTCTCCACCAAAATCCATCCCGCGGCGATGTCCCACAAACTGATTCCGCGTTCGATATAGGCATCGAGCCGGCCGCATGCGAGATACGCCATGTCGAGCGCAGCGCTCCCTAACACGCGACACTTTCTCACTTTGTGCAGCATCGCTTCGAACAGCGGCAGGTTCGAATCGATGGTCTTGTCGGTTTTCGCCAGCCCCACCGAAATCACCGCTTCGGACAATTCCTTGCGATCGCTCACGCGAAAATGTTGGCCGTTCAATCGCGGCTTTTCACCTTTTTGCGCGCTCCACATTTCGTCGCGCATCGGATCGTAGATCACGCCGACGATGATCTCGCCTTTGAGACGGAGTGCGATTGAAACGCAGAAGTGCGGGATTTGATAAAAGTAATTCACGGTGCCGTCGAGAGGATCGACCACCCATTGATGCTCGCTCGATTGATCGCCGACGATTCCTTCCTCGCCGTAAAGCGCGTGCTCGGGAAATTTCTTGAGCAGTTGTTTCGTGATCAGCTCCTGTGTCTGCACGTCGATGGCGAGCTTGATGTCGTGCGCGGTAAACGCGTTGACGTGTTGCGAGCGATGAAAATTTTTGCGAAGCATCTCGCCTGCTTTGCGCGCGGCGTTCTCGGCGGCGTCGAGATAATGCTTCATGAAGAGGTTGAGCGGTTGAGAAGTTGAG
Organism: Chthoniobacterales bacterium; assembly: GCA_035257485.1. GTDB lineage: Bacteria > Verrucomicrobiota > Verrucomicrobiia > Chthoniobacterales > UBA10450 > AV40. The sequence goes on along the minus strand of DATEWZ010000087.1, from coordinate 24,734 downwards.
TCGTTGAGATGAAATCAGAATAGCCTCTCTCCTCAACCTCTCAACAACTCAACAATGCCAGTCCGGCTCGGACCTCAACGAAATAAAAAACCGGGAGGAAAATAAATTCTCCTCCCGGGTTGAAGTTTGGGGTTGTGACTCCGAAAATATTTTCGAAGTCGTGATTAAGCGAATGGGCTTAATGCCTCTTTCTTTTCTTCGCTTTCCGTTTTGCTGCTTTCCTTCTTTTTTTTGCCATCGACTCTATTCCCCCCTTTCAATCCGCTTTCGCGGAAATTCGTGAAGAGTGGAATGACTTCACTTAACGGATGAATTCATCACTGCGTTTTCTTTGTCAAACGTTTTTCACAAACATTTTCAAAACTTTTTACGAGCTCGCGCGCGATTATTTTCTTCGGCGCGCGTGAAATTTTCTTCGTTTCGCCGCCGCGAACAAAAATTTCAACTTCGTTTTCGTCGCTTTCCATTCCAATGCGCGCGTCGTTCGCCACGATCATGTCGCAATTTTTTTTCAAGAGTTTTTTCTGCGCGTTTGCCGCGAGGTCTTCGGTTTCCGCGGCAAAGCCGACGACAAGGTATTTCCGGTTTTTCGGAAGCGACGAGAGAATGTCGCGGGTCGGAATCAACTCCAGAGACAGCTTCGCGTCGCGCTTCTTTATTTTTTTGGTGAAGACGGCGACCGGTTTGTAGTCCGCGACCGCGGCGCACATGACCAAGATGTCGCAGTTGCGAACCTGACGTTGCACCGCCTCGAACATTTGGTCGCTCGTCGAAACTGGAACGAGCGCAACGGCGCGAGGACGCCCGAGCTGCACCGGTCCGGAAATCAAAACGACTTCATGCCCGGCCTCGATCGCTGCCTCTGCGATCGCGTAACCCATTTTCCCAGACGATCGATTGCTAAGGTAACGAACGGGATCGATCGGCTCGCGCGTCGGCCCGGCCGTGATGAGAAATCTCACGCGATCAGATTTTCCTGGCGCGCGAGCAGAAATTCGGCGCGGAACGCGATGTCTTCGACTTTCCAAAGGCGCCCGAGTCCTTCGTAACCGCAGGCGAGCATTCCTTCTTCCGGCCCGATGAACTCGACGCCTCGCGACTTCAAAAGATCGACATTCGCCTGGGTCGCGGGGTGCGCCCACATCTTTCCATTCATCGCCGGCGCTATGAGGATCGGAGCGCGCGTGGCGAGAGCAATAGCGGCGAGCGGATGATTCGCCAACCCGTGCGCGAGCTCGGCAATCAAGTTCGCGGTCGCCGGCGCGATGAGAAGAAGATTCGCGCGATCGGCCAATTCGATATGACCGGGACGCCAGTTGTCTTTTTCGTCGAAGAAACTGGTCATCACGGGATTTTTGGAAAGCGTTTGCAACGTGAGCGGCGTAATGAATTCAGCAGCGTCCTGAGTCATCACCACAAAAACATTGTGGCCTTGCTTAACGAGCAGGCTTGCGAGCTCGGCCGATTTGTACGCGGCGATCGAGCCAGTCACGCCGAGAACAATTGTTTTTCCCGCGCCGCGCATCCGCACAACTTTGCGCGGGCCAGGTTTTTCAACTCGCTTGGCTGAGTTTCGTTTCATGAAAGATCGCCAATTACTTTTGGATCAAGCGCCGGCTCAAATATCGCTCGGCATTCATGATGTGTCGAAACTTCTCCAAATCCTCCTCGGTGGTGCGGCTGATGATGGTGTAACGATACTGAGGCCACGATTCCATTTCTCGAATTGCGTTCCCGAGGCGCGTCTCGATTTGTTCGGTCGTCTCCGTGCCGCGTTTGGTCAAACGGCGGCGAAGTTCGTCCACGTCTGGCGGCATGAGGAAAATATCAGCCAGCGCGTCGCGGATAAATTGGTCTTTTGAATTGCGAATGTTGGCCGCTCCTTGCGTGTCGATGTCGATCAAAACGTCGCGGCCGTTCGCCAAGTCTTCGGCGATCGGTTTCAAAAGCGTGCCGTAATGATAGCCGTGCACAGTCGCATGTTCCAAAAATTCGTTGGCCTTCGCGCGCGCGTTGAATTCCTCATCGGACAAAAATCGATAATCTTCGCCTTCGACTTCGCCCGCGCGCGCCGGTCGTGTTGTGCACGAGACGGAGTAAACGAACTCGGAAGTTTTGCGCAGAGCGTCGACCAGCGTCGTTTTTCCGGCGCCCGATGGGGCGGAAAGGACGAACAGAATTCCGTTGCGGGTGAATCGACTACTCAAGGTTCTGAATTTGCTCGCGGATTTTTTCGAGCTCGGCTTTGCAAAGCACGACGCGCTGTGAAATCGCGGCGTCGTTCGCTTTCGCGCCGAGCGTGTTCAGTTCGCGAAAGATTTCCTGGGTGATGAATTCGAGTGTGCGGCCGACCGGTTCGTGTCGGCGCAGATGATGCGCGAATTGCGCGAGATGACTTTCGATTCGCGTCAGCTCTTCGGAAACATCCGCGCGATCGGCGAAGAACGTGACTTCTTTCATTAAACGCTCATCGTCAGCTGAAATCGGCAAACCCGCCTTCTGAATTCGTTCGAGCAAGACGGCGCGATATTTTTTCACCACCTCCGGGTGCAATCCGCGGATCTCCTTGATCTGTTTGCGCATCGCTTTCAGACGACGAATCAAATCCTTGGCCAAATGTTTGCCTTCGCGCTCGCGCATTTTGATCAACTCAGTGAGCGCGGCGCGTAAAGCGCGCTCAATTGCGGGCCAGGCTGCGCTCGCGTCGAACGCTTCTTCCGGTGCGCGCATCACGCCCGGCGCCTGCAAAATCGCGCCGATGGTGATTTCGCCGGGCGCGTCTAATTGCTTCTGCAACGCGCGCATCGCGTCGTGATAAGAGCGGGCAAGATCGACATCGAGCGCGAGTTTGCGCGGTGCGCTCGATCCGTTGTGATAACTGACGACGACGTTGGTGCGCCCGCGCGAAATGTTTTCGTTGATCGTCTGTCGAATTCGGGGCTCGAGCTCGGCCAGATCGCGCGGGAGATTCACCACGATGTCGCTCTGTTTTCGGTTCACCGAATTGAGCTCGACGCTGAACTTAGTGCCGTTGTGGTCGGTCTCGCCGCGGCCGTAACCGGTCATCGATCTCATTTCGACTTCTCCTTCAACCCGAAGGCGGCTGCAGCTTGATCGACATCTTTATCGCCGCGTCCCGAACAATTCACGATCACGATCTCGTCGCGTTTCATCTTCGGGGCATTCTTGACGAGATAAGCGATCGCGTGCGCGGTCTCGAGCGCGGGAATGATCCCTTCCGTCTCGGAAAGGATTTTGAATGCGTTGAGCGCTTCATCGTCGGTCGCGTAAGTATATTCCACCCGGCCGAGGTCACGTAAGTACGAATGTTCGGGGCCGACCGCGGCATAATCGAGCCCGGCCGAGACGGAATGAGTCAACTCGATCTGGCCTTCTTCGTTGGCGAGCAGAAAAGTTTTCGTGCCTTGCAAAACACCGAGCCGTCCACCTTGAAAACGCGCGGCGTGCTTTCCGGCGCGAATTCCCTCACCACCGGCCTCGACGCCGATCATTCGCACCTGTCGATCCTGCAAAAAGGGATGGAACAAACCGATGGCGTTGCTGCCGCCACCGACACACGCGACGAGCAGATCGGGTAAGCGTTCTTCGCGTTCGAGAATCTGGCGACGCGCTTCAACGCCAATGACGCTCTGAAAATCGCGGACCATCATCGGGTAGGGATGCGAGCCGAGGACGGACCCTAATATATAATGAGTGGTCCGTACGTTTGTGACCCAATCGCGCATTGCTTCGTTGATCGCTTCTTTGAGGGTGGCCTGACCGACCGTGACCGGAACAACTTTCGCGCCGAGAAATTTCATCCGGGCGACGTTCAGCGCTTGTCGCTCCATGTCGATCTTCCCCATGTAAATCACGCATTCGCAGCCGAAGCGCGCCGCGACGGTGGCGGTGGCAACGCCGTGCTGACCCGCGCCGGTCTCGGCGATGATGCGGCGCTTGCCCATTCGCTGAGCGAGAAGAATTTGTCCGAGCGCGTTGTTGATCTTGTGCGCGCCGGTGTGAAGCAGATCTTCGCGCTTCAGATAAATCTTTGGGCCGCCGAAACGATTCGTCAGCCGCTCTGCGAAATACAGCGGCGTCGGGCGGCCGGCGAAATCGTGAAGCAAGATCGACAATTCGTTTTGAAAACCGGGATCGTTTTTCGCGCGCTCATATTCCGCGGCCAGATCCTGGAGCGCCGACATCAGCGTTTCGGGCACAAACATTCCGCCGTAGGGGCCGAAATGGCCGTGAACGTCGGGCAGCGTTTCGGTTTTGCTCACGCGCGAAGTTAGGCGTTCGCGAGGAGTTGTTCAATTGCGCGACGATGAGGGGACGGAATTGGGATCAACTTTACTCCGCGTTTCGAAAACCACCGATGCCGCTTGTCGATCTTGCGATTCGATCCGCGAAATATCTCGAGAGAGATTCTGTGATTCGTGAATGGAAAAACCGCGCGGTAGACCGGGCGTTGATTTCTTGAGTTGCCGTTTGCGGCCGGCAAGATCCACATGCCGCGCCACCGATCAGTTGCCAATTGGAGAAGGATTTTGTTTTCGCTTACCACCAGCGCGTGTTTTTCGGTCAGCCGCTTGGTTTGAGGGCGAGGACGCTTTACCGGCAATGCTTCGGCATGTTTCGCGCGGCAGAATTTTTTTACCGGACAGATGCCGCATGTCGGATTGCGCGGTAGGCAAACGAGTGCGCCAAGATCGAGAAGCGCGGAATTGTAAGCGCCTGCTCTCCGCGAAGGGACCATCGAAGTTGCGCGATTCCATAGCATTCGTTGTCCGGCGGTCGAATCGATCGGGATTCGCAAATCGAAAAGCCGGGCCAGGACGCGGGCGGTGTTCGCTTCGACGATCGGGACAGATTGATCGAATGCGAAGGTTGCAACGGCGTGCGCCGTGTATTTTCCGATGCCTGGAAGCTCACGGATTTCGCGAAGATTTCTCGGAAAGCGCCCACGATATTTATCGACCACGAGCTTGGCGGCCGCGTGGAGGTTTCGGCCGCGGGCGTAATAACCGAGGCCTTGCCAGGCGCGGATAACGTCGGTCTCGGAAGACCGTGCAAGCGCGGCGAAGTTGGGAAACCGGCGAAACCACTCTTTATAGTAGGGCAGCACTGTCGCGACCTGCGTTTGCTGAAGCATGAATTCGGAAACCAGAATTCGGTAAGGATCGCGGGTGCGGCGCCAGGGAAGATCGCGGCCGTGCTTCGAATACCAACGAAGGAGTGCGCGACGAAAAGCCGGCCCGTTTTGTCGTGAGATGTCGACCTTCAGCAAACGCTCAACATTCAACGTCCAACATCGAACGTCCAATTCTGAGTTGAGCGTTGGGCGTTGAGCGTTGAGCGTTGAGCGTTTTCGGGAATGAACTCTTATACACATGCTTTCACCAACGAGCAGGCGAACAAACTCCGCTTGCTGCTTGAGGAACTCGGTTTCGAGTTTTCGGCGAAGCCCTACACGCTCTTCTTCGCCAACAAAAACAAGTTGAGCGTCGCCGTTTATGAGAAAGGACCGAAGGTGCTTGTCCAGGGCAAGGGCGTGGAAGAATTCGTTCAGTTCGAGCTCGAACCGAAAATTCTTGGCGAGGCGAAACTTGGTTACGAAGAAGTGCATTCGCCCGAAATGTTCGAGCCGCACTTCGGCGTGGATGAAAGCGGCAAGGGTGATTTCTTCGGACCGCTGGTCATCGCCGGCGTTTATGTCGATCGCGGGATCGCGCGCAAACTGATGGATGCCGGTGTGCAGGACAGCAAGCGCATTACTTCGGACGCGCGGATTCGCGCACTGGCGGAGGCAATTCGAAAAACTTCGATGGGATTGTTCGAGGTTGTGCTGATCGGTCCCGCGAAATACAACGAGCTTTACGAAAAGTTCGGGAACTTGAACAAGCTGCTGGCCTGGGGCCACGCCCGAGTCATCGAAAATCTGCTCGCGAAAAAACCGGACTGCCTGCGCTCGTTGTCCGACCAGTTCGCCGATTCTCGACTGATCGAGCAATCGCTGCTTCGTCACGGCCAAAAGATCGAGATCCAACAACGGCCGCGCGCTGAATCGGACATTGCGGTAGCGGCGGCGTCGATCCTCGCCCGCGAGGGGTTCATTAACTGGCTGGAGCGAGAAGGGAAAAAGCTTGGGATGCGGTTGGAGCGCGGTGTTTCTCCGGCCGTAAAAGCGACTGCGGAAAAGGTGGTCCAAACGAAGGGGCCGGACAGCCTCCGACAGATAGCCAAGGTTCATTTTCGGACGGCGCACGCGGTTGCGCCCCAGCACTTTGCCGAGCCGCCGCCGCGAGAAGAATGGCGAAAATAGCGCCCTCGGCTGCGCCCATTCCCGGCAAGCTTCCTGCTATAACCGCTAGAACCGATTCAGAGATTTGTGGAAACTCGCCTCTTAGCCGTCAATGCCGACCCGGTCTTCCAAGACCGAGTGCTCGGTATTCTGGACGAGATCAACGATTTGGAGACGCAGATCGTGCGCAATCTGTCGGAGGCGGTGCAGGCGCTGCTCGAGGAGAACTTTGACGGCCTTATTATTGAGGGAGATGCCGCGCTTGCCATCGAACAGGCGACAAATCTCCGCCAGCACTTTCCTTCCCTTCGGATTGCTTGCTTGCTTCAAAGCGGCCGCTCTTCAGATATCCGTTCGCGGGCAAGGGAACAAGAGCTCGAGCTGTTGACGATGCCACGGAGCATGCATCGGTTGCGCGCAATCTTATCGCGGTTTGTCTCCTCGCTTGACTCGCACGCGGGCACGGCCGCTGAAGGAATCGATCCGTGTCACTCGTTGATCGGAAATCTTAACCAATTTTCCGCCGCCGAAATCCTGCAGATGAGCTGTTTGAGCCAGCGGAGCGGACGCTTCACTTTCAAGTCCGGTCGCGGCAACAGCGAGATTTATCTTCAACAAGGCTCGATTCGCCACGCTATTTTCGGCTCAGTGGAAGGCGAGGCCGCGGTGGCCGAGATTTTCCGCTGGCGGCAGGGCCGTTTTTATTTTGAAGAGGGAATTATTAGTCAGGAACAAACGGTGAACCGTCCTTGGGCGCACCTGTTGATCGACAATCTGCAAAAGCTCGATGAAACGCTCGAGCTCGTCAGCCTTTAACCTCCCCAAGCCCCAATGCTCGACAAAAAGCTCGAAACCAAACTTCGCCTAGTAACGTTGCAGTTGGACAACTGGAAAAAGCTTCATGATTTGATCACCTACGGTCTGGACAAAGCCAAGCCGATCATCTCGGCGGAGCAAGAACGCCAGTTCACAGACATTCGGGCAAACCTCCTTCAGGAGATCGAGTACGTTTTGCGTGAGTTGGGCATGCTTTCCGAAGCGTCAGGCAAAGCGATGAGCGTATTGCAGCGCGGCGTGTCGGTCCGTGGAATGCGCGAACTTTCCAACGACGAAGTGCGGCGGCTGGAAACGGATTGGAACTCCGTCTTCACGAAACTTGGTTTGATGCAGGGCCAACTCAAAGCGCGGCGCAAGGAATTGGCCGAGCAAACGGTGTTTGATTTCTATCTAAATCGCCTTCTCAGACGGCCGGCCACAGCCCACTGACCGAAATTCGGCGGGCGGGGTCTAGAGGGCTCGGGCCAAAGAATTTACTTTTCTTCGCCGAATATGCCCCCGATTGTGCCTCGGGACACGATTCCCTTTTGGAGTTATGGCAAAACTTACCAAACGAGACATTGTAGTTGCGATCAGCAACCAGACCGGAATGGTGCAGCACCAGGTCTTCGACATTGTCCAGCGCACGCTGGATAAGATCACTGACAGTTTGGCCAACAATGTACCTGTTGAACTGCGCAACTTCGGAATTTTCCAGCCGCGATTGACCAAACCGCGGGTGGGACGAAACCCAAATCAGCCCGGAAGCAGTTTCGTCATTCCATCGCGCGCGACAGTAAAGTTCAAGGCCGGCAAAGTGATGCGGCAACGTGTGGAGAAATTATCCCGCGAATTGAAGGACGCTGCGGCCAAGAAAAATCCGGACGGCGCGCCGAAGAAGACCAGCAACGCTGCAACGCCGGTCGGTACGAAATAGATCAACGTCGCAAAATCGACTCCGCCTTGGCATCCACTGCGGCGAGAAGGACCGTCTTCGCGCTGCGCGATTTTACGATGTCGATTTTAGCAGGCGCCGAATGATCTCTTCCAAGCGATCGAAATTGATCGGCTTGGTGAGGTGTTCGGAAAATCCCGATTCACGCGCCTTGTTCACGTCGGCTTCGGCGCCAAAACCGCTGAGCGCGATTCCGGGCAACGGCTTGCTCTTGCGCAATTCGTTCATCAATTCGTAGCCACTCTTGTCGGGCAACCCGATGTCGCTGATCAGCAAATCAAAATCGGCTTCGCGCGTTTTCTCGACTGCCTGACCGGCCGAGTGCGCGACGGTAATGTCGTAACCGCGACGCTCGAGCATCATCTTCATGCCCTTGCAGGTGTCGGCATGGTCGTCGACCACGAGCAAACGCCGCCGCCGCGAAATTCCCGGTGCCTCGTCGGCATCGCGGCTTCCTGCTTCCGCTCCATTCTCGGCCGCAACCGGCGCAGGAACGGTTTTTAGATCGACAATGAAGGTGGCGCCCTGGTCTTTGCCCGGACTTTCGACTCGTATTCTGCCGCGATGCGCATCGACCATGGCCTTGGAGATCGCCAATCCAAGTCCAAGCCCGCCAAAACGTCGGGTGATCGACGTTTGTCCCTGCTCGAACGCCTTGAAAATCTTTTCAATCTTGTCCGACTCAATTCCTATTCCCGTGTCAGTGATGCGGATTTCGATTTCGTCGTCCGCGACATTCGAAGTTGCCATGGTGATGCGGCCGCCTTCGGGCGTAAATTTGACGCTGTTCTTCACCAGGTTCCAAAACACCTGTTGCAATCGCGCCGGATCGCCTTCCACGTACGCTTCTTCGGCGGTGAGTTCGAATCGCGCGTTAATTTTCTTTCGCGCCATGTCTTCGTGACAAATTTCGTAGGCGCGCCGCAAAATCTCGTGGACGTCCACCAATTCGAACGTGAGTTGAAGTTTGCCTTTCGCGATTCGGGTCACGTCGAGCAAGTCGTCGATCAATCGCGCTTCCAATTCCACATTCCGTCGGATCACTTCGAGCGCTTCGCGCCACTTCGGGGAGCGTGGACCGCTGGCTTCCAATTCCCCGACCATCGCGATGACTGGCGAAAGCGGGTTTCTCAGTTCGTGCGAGAGGAGCGCGAGAAATTGGTCTTTTGCCGTGTTGGCGCTAATCAGCTCGTGGCGCAAGGTGACGTCGCGCGTTTTGTCCTCCACGAAATAGAGCACGCCTTGGATCGTTTCATCCGCCGCTTGCAGGCGCACTAGGGTCACATTCACAAAATGGGTCATGCCGCCCTCGTCCTGGAACGGTTGCTCGATCAATTGAAACGGCGTCCCGAATTCCAGCACCCGTTCGATCGCGTCCGGCGCGGCAATTTTCACATCGTCGTAGGTCGAGCCGATTACCTCGCGTCTCTTTGGAAATCCGCCAAAGCGTTCCGCCATTTGGGTGAAGGCTTCGTTTGCCTGGGTGAATTTTTTTGTGTTCGGATCGATAAACGCGATCCCGACCGGCATGTTGGCGAGGATTTTTTCGTTGAAGATGACTTCGCGTTCGATGCGACGGGCGGCTTCGGTTTGCCGACGATAAAAAATTCCGCCGAGCCAGGCGAAGATAGTGGTCAGCGCCATCAACCATGCCGCGAGCACGGCCATTCGGCCGACGAGATCGTGCACCGGCTTGTAAGCGACATCTTTCGGTTGTTTAACCACGACCGTCCACTCGGTCGACTCCACCGGACTGAACGAATAGAGATTTCCGTCTCGCTCGAGATTTCCTCTTTTGGTTTTGAAGATTTCACTCGGCAAAATCGATTCGGGCTCGGGCGATGGGACCGGATTTGGCCGGAAATCGTTCGTGAAAAGCGCATTTCCCGATTGATCGACAACCTGGCAGGTCGACTGATCGGCAAACTGAATCGCGGAAAGCCGGCGACCGATTCGCTCGACCAAGACCGAGACGCCGAGATAGCCGACGATTTTTTTCTCCGGCGTTTGCACTGCGCCGACGACGTCGGTCACCACCCGTTTGTCCGTAAAACGCGAATGCACCGGCGAAACGAACGCGCCCGAAATTCTTTCCGCCTGCGGCCGCCAAGAGCTGGAATCGAAATCTTTGCCGACCATCGCCGGGTCGTGAGGAATCGATGCGATCAGCCGCCCGTCGCGACTGGTGACAAACATTCCATCAATGCGCGGATGCGAATAAAAGGTATCGCTGACCCACTGCTGCGCCGCCGACTGCGGATTCGATGAATTCAGAAGGCGCGCAACCTCGGGCAGCGTTTGATAATATTCGATGACGCCTTCGGTGCGGCTGAGATCGTCGCCGATTAGCCGGCCGATCAATTGCACGAACGTTTGCCGGTCGCGCAGAATTCGCGACTCCATCATTTTGGTCAGAAAGGTGTAGGAAAACCAGACCGTCAGGATCGAGGGCACCCAGCCCGCCAAAAGGATCGAGACCACGATATTGAAGCGCTCAAAGCGATCGTGGCGGCCTTTCTTGAGAAGCTGTCGCAATGGCATACGCGGTCGGTGAGAAGGATAGCACTAATGGCAGCAGGCCGCTTGCCGCAGGAAGTGAGACCTTTGGATTATTCGCTTTGACGAATTGCGTCGTTCAATTCGCGCGCTTCAAGATGGATCGCCGCTGTGTCCGCGCGATTCAACGTCTCAGGCGGCTTGCGCAAGATGACGCGCAGCTTCTTGATCCCGACGCGAAGTTTTTCGACCAAGGGCGCGTGCATCAGCAACGGCGGCAGCGTTTTTAATTCCGCTTCGAAGTAATCGGCCAGGTCCGGTTGCGCCAGAACTTTCACCCGCTGCGGCGAGAAATCCGCCTCCACGGTTCCGGCCGAAATTTCCAATCCGCGCAACCATCCGCCAAGGCTGATCAGATGCGCCATTTTTTCATCACGCAGATCGACCATTGCTTGTTCGACGTCCGCTTGCGTCGTGACCAATTCCTGCCGCATTTGCTGCCAGTCGCCGCGTTTTCCGAGCTCGGTCAGGCTGGCGCTGTGTCGCATCACCCGATTTGCCACCCCGAGCGCGCGGGCATGCTCGAGCAGAACGCGTCCCAGATTTTCGACCGCATTTTTTCGCTCCGCTTTCACAACCAGAAAGCCATCGGCAATCAATCCACCAAAGATCAATCCCTTCTGCTCGCGATTTGTGGCCGTCGATTTCGGCGGCTCGCGTTTTAGCTGATCGAACGGAAGCGCGCCGAGCTGATCGAGCTGGGCGAAAATCTTTTCGATGGACGGAGTCGTGTAGGGATTGACGCCAAGTTCTTCCCGTTCGTGGTCACTGTCCTCCACTGGCTCGTCCGGATTTGGCGTAATCGTGGTCGCGGCCAACGTCGCCGCGAAAAAGATCGAGATTGCATGAATCTTTGCGTGCTTTCGGCTGCTTTTGCCGAGGGAAGCGCGCCATTTTTGATTTGACGCTGGCGACGGTACGGCCATCATGCGCACCTGCGGTTTTAACGACTGGCAGCCACCTTATGCAAGGAAGTCTCGGCTATTTAATCTGGACGGCTTGTTACCTCGCGGTGCTTCTCGGGCTCTCTGCCTACGGTATTCACCGCTATTTCATCATTTATCTTTTCCTGAAAAACCGCCGCCGCGCCGCGGTCCCGGCTGGACATTTCAATCAGTTGCCCAAAGTAACCGTCCAGCTCCCGATTTTTAACGAAGTTTACGTGGTCGAGCGGCTCTTGCGTTCGGTCAGCGAGCTCGATTATCCTCGCGAACTACTCCAAATTCAGGTCCTCGACGATTCAACCGACGATACGCGCGAAGTGACGGCTGCTTGCGCGGTTGAGTTGCGGCAACGCGGCTTCGATGTGCAATTGATTCATCGGGTCGATCGGACCGGATTCAAAGCCGGCGCCCTGGCGGTTGGACTTGAATCGGCCGCGGGCGACTTCGTTTGCATCCTGGATGCGGATTTCGTCGCTCCGAAGGATTTGCTGCAATGCACGATCCATTTCTTCACCGACCCGAAGATTGGCATGATCCAGACGCGTTGGGGCCATCTGAATCGCGGTTACTCGTTGCTCACGCGGGTTCAGGCGATGTTTCTGGACGGCCATCTTGTCCTCGAACAAACCGCGCGCAGCCGCAGTGGAAGATTTTTCAATTTCAATGGCACCGCCGGACTTTGGCGAAAGACCTGCATCGAAGAAGCGGGCGGCTGGCAGCACGATACGCTTTGCGAAGATCTCGATCTTAGCTACCGCGCGCAGCTCGCCGGCTGGAAATTTATTTTCCTGCCCGACGTCGTGACGCCGGCCGAATTGCCGGTCGACATGAACGGTTTCAAATCGCAACAGCATCGCTGGACCAAAGGCTCGATTCAGACCTGCAAAAAACTATTGCCGAGTATTTGGCGAAGCGATCTTCCGTTTGCAATCAAGGCCGAAGCGACCGGACATCTCGTTTCCAATTTCGCTTACCTGCTTCTCGCCTGTCTCTGCGTGCTTTTGCACCCATCAACCGGCGGACCGCAAACCGGTTGGGTCCGCACGCTCTTGATCGACATTCCAATTTTTCTGACCGCGTCAGTCTCGGTCGCGGTATTTTATTGTTGCGCGCAACGCGAGCTGCATCCGCGCTCGTGGATGAAACAGATGCTGCTCCTGCCCTGTTTGCTCGCGCTCGGCATTGGTCTTTCGTTGAACAACGCGCGCGCGGTCTTGGAAGCGATCTTCAATCACAAATCGGATTTCACGCGCACGCCGAAATACGGAATCGAGCGGCGTTCTCAATCGTGGCGCAGCTGCAAATATCGAGCGTTAAAATCGACACTGCCGTACGCCGAGCTCGCGTTCGCGATTTATTTCAGCTACTTTGTTTGGTTCGCGATCGTGAACGGTCAGTTCTTGTCGGTACCGTTCCTGCTCATGTTCCAAGCGGGATTTTTCTATGTGGCCCTCTCGTCGCTCCTGCCCTGGTCGCCGAGGCTCAGCTTCGGCGCTTCCCGCTCACCGTCCCCAATTCCCGCATGACAAAACGCATTTTTGGAGTATGAGAGCGCGGATGTTTCGTTCCTCCATCTTCGCCTTGGCGTTTCTCGCAGGCGTTCTGACGGTCAACGCCAACCCGGTTTCGATTCCGGCCCCGAGTCTTTCCACTCGCGTCGTCATCAGCGTTCGCGATCAAAAGCTGATGCTGATCGAGAACGGCAAAATCGCAGCCAGTTACCCCATTTCGACATCGAAATACGGTTTGGGCGACGCCTGGGGCAGTCTCGCGACCCCGCTCGGACTTTTGCAGGTCGCCCAGAAAATCGGAGATCGTGCTCCAATGGGCGCGGTGTTTCACAATCGCCGCTGGACCGGAGAAGTTTTGCACCCGAACACGCCGGGACGCGATCCGGTGATGACCCGAATCATCTGGCTGCGAGGATTGGAAGCTTCGAACGCGCACGCTTACAAGCGCTGCATTTACATTCATGGAACGAACGAGGAGAAGCTGATCGGCAAGCCGGCGAGTTTCGGCTGCATCCGAATGAAATCGACGGACGTCTTCGCGCTTTATAATCAATTGCCGCTCGGCGCTCCGGTCGAAATTGTGCAGGAGAAATTGCCCAAGGAAAAGAACATGGGCGACCCCGAGGTTTACGGATACGACAGTCCCGCTTCGGCCAATGGTTTGCGGAAAGACAAAGATTCGCAGGTCAAGGTCGCCTCCGAATCACATAGCTGATCCCTTTTGGGAGACAGCGCTTTTTATCGCAGGCAAGATCCACATCTTGACATTTGTGCCGTCTGCGCGACCGTCGTCGCCCGATTTAGAAGAAAATGGCTAACACACGATCAGCAGCGAAACGCGCCCGTCAATCGCTTGTCCGCGCACGGCAAAACCGTGGCGTCAGAACGCGCCTCCACAATTTGCAGAAACGTGTTCGCGGAAACGCAAAGCCTGATCGCGAACAGGTTCGCGCTTTAATTTCGGCGCTCGATAAAGCAGCCAAGCGCGGAATTATTCACCAAAACGCGGCCAATCGCCGCAAAGCGCGGCTCAACGCGCTCCTCGTCGGCAAAAAGTAATTCAGCTTCGTCGCAATCCGCGGCGAATGCACTTTGCAGATCGCGCCGGGCGTCTAAGCTTCAATTCCTGTGAAAACTGAGGTCACGCGCCGCCGTTTTATTCGCACTGCCGCGCTCGGTTCAGTGAGCGTCGCCCTTAGCGCACGGCTGCGCGCGCAACCGGCAAAACTTCCACGCAAGCCGAACCTGCTCGTTTTTCTTCCTGACCAATTGCGCGCGGACACTGTCTTTGGCGAAGCTGCGAACGCGGTTCACGCGCCGGCGATTCACAAGCTCGCTTCTCAAGCGACGATTTTCGAGCGCGCGTATGTGACCCAACCAATCTGCGCGCCTTCCCGCTCGTCGTTATTCAGCGGAACATGGCCGCACACGAACGGCTGCACGAGCAATCAGCAATCGTTGCCGCACAAATTTAAATGTCTTCCCGAAATGCTCGCCGATTCCGATTATCGTTGCGGCAACATCGGCAAATGGCATCTCGGTGATGAATTTTCGGCCCAGCGCGGATTCGAAGATTGGGTGTCGATCGAGGAAGCGTTCAAGAGTGCACTTGGCGCCAAGAAAATCGACGGCGTCAGCGATTACACGAAGTTCCTGATCGAAAAAGGGCATAAACCCGATCACGGAAAATATTTCACTCGCACCTATTCGCGGAATCTGCCGGTCGACCTTTCCAAGGCGAAGTTTCTCGAGATCAAAGCCTGCGAATTTTTGGAGCGCAACCGCGAGCGGCCGTTCATTGTCTTCGTCGCTTTCATTGAGCCGCATCCGCCATACACCGGTCCGTTCAATGACGAGCACCCGCTCGATTCGATCGTGGTGGATGCGACCAATGCCGATCGCTTCGGTCCGGACATGCCGCTGCATTATCGATTGCGCGAAGAAGTTCATCGTAAGCGGTACAACGGTGACGCCCAGCGCTACCGCGAGATCAAACAAAAATATTTCGGATTGATCACCGAAATCGATCATTGCATCGGCGGCATCTTGTCGAAGTTGGACGAGCTCGGACTGACCGATAAGACGATCACCGTTTTAACGAGCGACCATGGCGACATGATGAGCGCCCATGGGTTGTTGGGAAAACGATTCATGTTCGATCAATCGGCCGGCGTTCCGTACGTCGTGCGCATGCCGGGTCAGCAGAAATCCGTTCGCGTTGCACAACCGGTCAGCCACATCGACTTCGCGCCGACCATGCTCGATCTGCTCGGAAAAACTCCGGATTCGCAATGCGTTGGAAAAAGTCGCGCGGCTTTGGTGCGCGGCGAATCGATGCCAGCCGATCCAGTCTTTATCGAATGGGCGCCGGGGAAAGAAAAAATCAACAAACAGACCAAGCTCGCGGGCAAAGACGACGTCAAAAAAGCCCTGGCCGAGCACACCCGCGCAATGGTTTCGCCTGATGGCTGGAAACTGTGTCTGCGCGACCAGGACAAGAATGAACTCTACAATTTGCACGTTGATCCCGAGGAACGGAAAAATCTTTATTCCGATTCCAGCCAGCTCGACACAATCAAACGGTTGACCGACCAGATCCACGATTGGCAGCAGCGCACCGGGGACAGCGTAAAAGTCTGAGGCTGCAGGCAAAACAGCTTTGCTTCTCTCGCAGGACGGCTAAATTTCTTCCAATGATTCCGGCGCTCATACTCATTTTGTCGACTGTCGCTTATCGGATCGCGGCGGTCTTCCTGATTCAATCCGGTCACGCTTCATGGTTGGCGAATTTTGCCCCCCTGGCCGCGATCTCGCTCTGCGGCGCAGCCTATTTTCCTGCGAAGTTCAAATTCACCGTCCCGCTCGGCGCGCTCTTCATTTCCGACTTGGTTTTGAATTACGTTTACGGCGCGCCGCTCATTCAGGCGCAAATGGTCAGCCGTTACTTCGCCCTCGCGCTTGCCGGATTGATCGGCCTCGCCCTTCAAAATCGCGCGTCGTTCAAGACTTTGCTGCCGGCCTCGATTCTTGGATCGGCAATCTTCTACTTCATTACGAATGCGGCTTCGTGGATGAGCGATCCCGGTTACGCGAAAAATTTCGCCGGACTGATTCAAGCTCTCACCGTCGGTCTGCCGCAATACAGCGCGACGCCGACCTGGATGTTTTTCCGCAACACTCTTCTCAGTGACTTGTTCTTCACGCTGCTGTTCGTGGTGTGCATGAACTTTGGGCGCAACACCAGCCGGGGGCGGGCTGGAGCTGCATTGCCTCGCGTCGCATAATTTTTCATGCAGCGTCCCGAGCAACGCGACGAAGTCGAGATGCTCGCGCTCATGCTGTTGATCCGCCGTTTCGAGGAACGCGCCAGCCAACAGTATCAGGCGCAGAAGATCGGAGGCTTCTGTCATCTTTATATCGGCCAGGAGGCGGTCGTCGTCGGCGCAGTCGCCGCGGTGCGCGATGACGATTACATCATCACCGCCTATCGCGATCACGGCCACGCTCTCGCGCGCGGAACAAGCGCTAATGCCTGCATGGCCGAGCTCTTTGGCAAAGCGACCGGTTGCACGCTTGGGCTCGGCGGCTCCATGCATTTTTTCGACAAACAACGCCACATGTACGGCGGGCATGCCATCGTCGGCGCGCACGTTCCGCTCGCGGCCGGATTGGCCTTCGCCTCAAAGTATCGCGACGAAGATCGCGTCACGCTTTGTTTCTTTGGCGACGGCTCAATCAATCAGGGCGCGTTTCATGAAGCGCTTAATCTGATCGCGCTCTACAAACTTCCGGTCGTCCTGATTTGCGAGAACAACCTTTTCGCGATGGGAACGTCGGTGAAAAGATCGACATCGTTGAAACAAATCGTCGAGCGCGCGGAAGGTTACGACATTCCGGGCGACATTGTGGACGGCATGAACTTTCGCGAAGTGCGCGACAAGATCGCCGAGGTCGTCACTTCGATGCGCAAAGAGCCGCATCCCGCGTTTTTGGAAGTGCGAACTTATCGTTATCGCGGTCACTCGATGTCCGACCCCGCAAGTTATCGAACGAAAGATGAGCTCGAAAAGTACCGACTGGACGATCCGATCCTTCGATTGCGCGCGCAATTGACTCGCGAAGGCAAATTGACCAACGAACAATTCGACGAGCTCGACAAGAAAGCGAAGCAGACCGTGCTCGAATCGGTGAAGTTCGCCGAGGAAAGTCCGGAGCTGCCGGTCGAAGACGTTTTCAAGTACGCCTATTTCAACGGAGGAAAATCGTGAGAGAGATTACCTACCGTCAGGCGCTGAACGAAGCGCTCGCCGAAGAGCTCGCGCGCGATCCGAATGTTTTCCTGATGGGCGAGGAAGTCTCCGAATATCAGGGCGCATACAAAGTCAGCCAGGGCTTGCTCGAGCGATTCGGACCGAAGCGAATCATCGATACGCCAATCAGCGAAAACGGTTTTGCCGGACTGGGAATCGGCGCGGCCATGACCGGTCTGCGGCCGATCGTCGAATTCATGACGTTTAGTTTTTCGCTGGTCGCCTTCGATCAGGTCGTGAACAACGCGCCGAACATGCTGATGATGTCGGGCGGACAATTTAATATTCCAATTACCTTTCGCGGACCAAATGGCCCCGCGCATCAGCTCGCCGCCACCCATTCACACGCGACCGAGAATTTTTACGCAAACGTGGCGGGGCTGAAAGTTTGCACGCCGGCCACGCCGCGCGATGCGAAAGGTTTGTTGAAGACGGCGGTGCGCGACGACAATCCGGTCCTCGTTCTCGAAGCCGAGCTTCTCTACAGCTCGAAAGGAATGGTCGAACCGCCGGACGAGGAACTTCTCATTCCTCTCGGCGAGGCGGAAGTGAAACGCGAAGGCAGCGACGTCTCCATTATTTGCTACGCGCAAACCGTTCCGCTCGCGCTTTCGGTCGCCGCGCAGCTCGAAGAGGAAGATATTTCGGCCGAGATTGTCGACCTTCGCTCGATCAAACCGCTCGATGAACAAGCCATCTTTAATTCCGTCGCGAAGACGCACCGTGTCGTAATCGTCGAGCAGGATCGTCCGTTCTGCGGCGTCGGCGCGGAAGTCTGTTACCGGATTCAAAAAAGCATCTTTGATGAGCTCGACGCGCCGATCTTGCGCGTTTCTCAAGAGGACGTGCCGATGCCGTACAACGAGAAACTCGAGAAGTTCGTTTTGCCCAACGCCGATAAATTAATGTCGGCCGTAAAAAAGGTTTGCTACGCATGATTTCGGTTCTGGTCACAGGTCACTTGTCACTGGTCACTTCCTGATATGCCGGAAATTCAAATGCCCAAGCTGAGCGACACGATGGTCGAAGGCACTCTCGTTTCGTGGAAAAAGAAAAAGGGCGACAAAGTTTCGGCCGGCGAAGTGATCGCCGAGATCGAGACCGACAAGGCGACGATGGAATGGGAATCGCCCGAGGACGGAACGCTGGCCGAGATTTACGTCAAAGAAGGCGAAAAGGTGAACGTCGGCGACAAAATCGCGTTCATCGGCGGAGAGGGCGAAGAGGCTCCGAAGAAAGAGGAAGCGCCAAAGAAGGAAGAGAAACCGAAGACCGAAGCCAAGGCTCAACCCAGAAAAGAAGAGAAACCGCAAAAGGAAGCGGAAAAGCCCGCGCCCGCTGCGAAAAAAGAAAGGGAAACCGCCCCGCCGCAGGAACAGAAGACAGATGATGGGGCGCGCGTGAAGGCTTCTCCCGTCGCGCGACGCGTTGCAGCGGAGCTCGGTGTCGATCTTTCAAGCGTGAAGGGAACGGGCCCGGAAGGTCGCGTGACCGAATCGGATGTTCGCGCGGCCGGAAAGTCGAAAACCAGTGCGCCTTCGGCCGCTCCCGCAAAATCGCCGGCCGCTCCTGCTCGCAAAGCGTCGGAAGGCGAGACGCGAATTCAACTTTCCGGAATGCGTCGTGGAATTGCCGAGCGTCTTGTCCAAAGCAAAGGTCCGGTCCCTCACTTTTATCTCAACATCGAGATCAATGCCGCGCCGTTGATGGAGGCCCGCGAGGAATTGAAATCCGGCGGCGAAGAAAGCGACACCGCGAAAATTACCGTGAACGATTTCGTCTTGAAGGCCGCGGTCATGGCGGCGGTGAAAGTGCCGAAGGTGAACGCGATGTTCGACGGCGATTCGGTTGTCCAATTTGCCGATGTCGATCTTGGCATCGCGGTCGCGATCGAAGACGGATTGCTCACGCCGGTAATTCGCGCGGCCCAAAACAAATCGCTTCGCGAGATCAGCGGCGAAGCGAAAGACCTGGCGACGCGCGCGCGAAACAAGCGGATGAAGCCGGAAGAATTTCAGGGCGGCTCGTTCACCGTCTCAAATCTCGGCGGGATGGGGATCGACTCGTTCAGCGCCATCATCAACCCGCCGCAGGGATTCATTCTCGCCGTCGGCAAGATCAACAAGGTGCCCGTGGTCGACGATTGCGATCAGGTCGCGGTCGGCCAACGGATGTCGATCTGGATGAGCTGCGACCATCGCGTGATCGATGGCGCGCTCGGCGCGGTTTACTTAAAAGAACTCCGCCACCTTCTCGAAAATCCCGCGCTGCTGCTCGTTTAGCGCGCTCTATTCTCCCAAGCCATGAAGTCGTCCAGCGCGTCACGGCTGCGTTTGACCGCGAGCGATATGACGGTGGCGTCGTCGAGATAACCGAGCGCGGGCAACGCGTCCGGAATGACATCGAGCGGATTCACAACGAAAATAATCGCGGCGACGATGACCACGAGCGTGCTCTCGGGAATGGCCCGGTAATCGCCGTCGGCGTATGAGCGAATCAAGCGCAGCATCGCGTGGAAATATGGCCAGTTTTCGCCAAACGGACCTCGCGGCATCGAGGCCGCTTCTTTTACTGCTTCATCGAACAGCTCGCTTAAACGCTGGGGGTTCTCGACATATGTTTTGGCGCTCGCAACCGCGTTCGCAAATTCGGCATCGAGCCGCGCCTTGAGCGCCGGCGCCGGGTTGTTCCGCTTCGGCGCGCGGCCCGGTTTCTTTTTGGTCGCAGCCGCTTTTGTCTTCTTCGTCTTCTTTTTCACTCGGCGCTATCAAAGCATCCCGGATTGTTCCTGAGAAGCCGATTGTCTTGGGTTGGATGAATTGTAAGATCGACACGGTGGAAAATCTCGGCGCCCGCCTTCCTAGGCCCATTCGCTGCCGCTCAGTGCCTCCCGGCGTAAAGTTGGCACACTTATTTTGTTAGAGTTAAATGAAGTGTGCCAACGCCTCCCGAGGAAAAGCAGCTCCAGGCGACGTCGTTTGTCGTCCACGCGACACGCGGCGTGATTCGTGATCAGAAAACGCGGCGAAAAGCGATCGCGGTCCTGCTTGCGCTCGCGGTGCTTCTTTTGATTTTGGGTGCAACGGTCCTTGGGCCGCTGCTGAACCCGCGCGAGCACTTGCTCGGCGCCCTGATTTTTTGGCTCGCTTGCATTTGGCTGACGCTGACCGCGCTGCTGCTCGCCATTTTCGATTTGCTCGCAGTCAGACTCGAAGCAAAACGCGTCGAGCGCGCGTTGCGCGAACAATTGAAAAACGCGTCGAACAAATGAAGGATGGTTGGAAGACCCGGGAGGAAATGGAAGCGACCGAGCGCGCGACCCTCGCGCCGTTCGCGCAGAAGTCGGGCGAATCGCGCGGGCGGAAATTTCCGGAACAAAGTCACGCCTACCGCACGGAGTTTCAACGTGACCGTGCCCGAATCATTCATTCGCGGGCGTTTCGCCGGCTCGAATATAAGACGCAGGTATTTTTAAACGGGACCGGCGATCATTTGCGGACGCGGTTGACCCATTCGATCGAAGTCGCGTCAATCAGCCGGACGATCGCGCGCGCCCTCGCGCTCAATGAAGACCTCGCGGAAGCGATCGCGCTCGCGCACGACCTCGGCCACACCCCGTTCGGACATTCCGGCGAGGAAGTTCTCGCCGAATGCATGCGCGAGCACGGCGGGTTCGAGCACAACCGGCAAAGTTTGCGGGTGGTCGAGTTGCTCGAGAACGCGTATCCAGATTTTCCAGGATTGAATCTCACGTTCGAGGTCCGCGAAGGTTTGCAAAAGCACGAGCGCAAAGACGGATTTCCGTCGCTTGAAGCGCAAATCGCCGATTTGGCGGACGAGATCACGTATTACAGCCACGATCTCGATGACGCGGTCGATTTTGAAATTTTGACCGCGGCGCAATTGGAGGAGAACGAAGTTTGGAAACGCAGCCAGCAACACGTGCTGGCGCATTATCCGGACGCGCGCGAGCCCGAGCTGCACAAATTGATCATTCGCAACATCATCGACGTGCAGGTGCAGGACGTCGTCACGACGAGCCCGAGCGCGATTTCAAAAGCGAAACCAAAGAACCCGGACGACGTGCGCAAACAATCGGCGAAGCTGATTCATTACAGCGACGACTTGCGCAAGGCGAACGCGGCGCTGCGTAAATTTCTCTACGCGAACGTTTATTATCATCCGCGCGTCGCCGAAGTGAATCGGCGCGCCTGCGAGATGTTGAAGAAAGTTTTCGAAAGTTACGTGGCCGATCCGAAACAGCTCGGCGAAGTCGCGACGCGCCGGCTCGAGCAGGAAGGTCTGCATCGCACCGTGTGCGATTACGTGGCCGGTATGACCGACCGCTACTTAATGGAAGAATACGTGCGGATTATTGGTCCTGGAGCGCACTGATCGTCACGTAATATCCGTCCGGATCCCGGAGCGAGAACTCCATTGTTTGCGTATTCGGGTTCAGGTGAGGCTCCTCTTCAAATTTGTCGACCAACGAGCGCGCTCTCTTCAGCGCCATGTCATAGTCATCGACGCGGAAGAACAAGAGGAGCCCGTTGCCCGGCGTCGCTTCGGCCGGGCTCATCAAGGTAGGGTGATCATGCTCGCCCCATCGGTGAAGGCAGAGCAAGGCGGTCCCATCCGTGTCCAGGATCTGACCAAAGTAATCATGACCCGGCGACGTCTCGGGTTGGCCGAAGAGCGACTGGTACCATTTGAAGCTAGCTGGAACATCGCGCACCCCGATGATCGTCCAGATCCGTTTCATCGCTCGCTCCAGGGCACCTATTCCTGCTGAAGTTTTTTCAAGTTTTCTTTGGCGACTTCGTCACCGCGTTTTGCCGCCAACTTCAACCACCAAATGCTAGTAGCACGATCGTTCCTGGTGAAATAGTAGTAATCAGCAATGCGTCTCGCTGCCGCGTTATCGCCGGCGAACGCTTCCCGCTGGGCCACTTCAAGCTTAGCCTCTGACAATGCGAACTTTCTGTTCGGCGCGACTTCGCGCTCAGCGGCCTCGCGGTGAGCGCACCCCACCGAAACAATCGCGACCAGAACAACCAACAAATGCTTCATGACCTAACGAGAATAAGCTGAGTCGTTGGCGGGCGCCAACTTTACGGTGGGAGATGCCGAACATAGTGAGCGCATCTAGGGCAGCCGGGAAGCGAGATTGGGAATCGAGCGACCGCTGGAGGGAGCGCAAGTTTTCATCTCAACAGCTCAACGACTCAACATTTCAACTTTTCACCCCGGGCGGCGGTTCGCTCCAGCGATTGGTTAGGCGAGTTCATGCGCGCTTTTCGAAGCACAATCGGTGCGTAAGTGTGTGAATATCAGGTTACACCCGACGTTTTGTTCCTTGACACACACGGCAATTGTTCCAAGCGTGAGAGAGACGCAGTCCTATAAATCATGCAGGAAATTGATTAAGAGGAGTAACGAATGAAGACAATAACGAAGATTCTTTATGCCGCCGTCGCGGTCGCGATTCTGGTGATGGCCACGCTCACGGCCGATTGCGCGCCGGGAGACATATTCGCGTCCATTAATAACGGTCCCGGAAACGGTGTCGGTTCAATTTATCAGTATACCCCGGCCGGAGTGCAAAGCACTGTTGCTTCTGGCCTTTCTCACCCTCGCGGCTTGGCTTTCGATAGTGCAGCCAACTTGTTTGTGGCAACCAATTTCTGCAAGAACATCAGAGGGACTTTGCTTTGTGATTCTACGATTTTGCAGATCGCGCCGAATGGCGCGCAGAGTGTGTTTGCAACGATACCAGCCTTTTTTGCTACAGGAGTAGCGATTGACCACTCAGACAACGTATTTGTCATGACATGGCAAAGCACCCTAGCGCCGAAGGGCCCCAGCATAATCTACAAATTTACTCCCGACGGCAAACGCAAGCAGTTTGGGCTTATTAATATCTTCCAATCGTTCGACTTGGCCTTTGATAGTGCCGGCAACCTCTTCGCATCAAGCACCGGGGAACAAACTATCTACAAGTTTGCCCCCGATGGCTCGCCGAGTGTATTCGTTGGTCCATCCGCTTTCGGGCAGTTGGGCGGCCCCATCGGGCTGGCTTTTGACCCCTTCGGGAACCTTTTCGTGTCTAACGAAACGTTCCCTTTTAATAACGACACAATCCTCGAATTTACTCCGGGCGGTGTTAAAAGCACGTTTGCTACCGGCCTCGATTTTCCTCGCGGCCTAGCGTTCGACAGCGCAGGCAATCTCTTTGTCGCGGACGTCGGCGGGTTTGACGCCGGAGCGATCATAAAAATTGCACCGGACGGCACACAGACAGTCTTTGCTTCCGGGATTGGCGATCCGAACGGTAATGGCGGTCCGGAATATCTGGCGATACAACCAAGCTCGGTGCCGTAATATCACTGCACCGGGGCCGATAAAGCCGAAGCACAAGCGAGCAGGGGCATAGCGCCTAACGAGAACAAGATGAGCGACGGCGGACGAGGGCGCGCGTCGGTCGGAGTAACAGTATGGAAGTCATATCAGAAGTGGGGCGTACAGCGGTCCGCCGTTCGCTCCATCGCATGGTTAGACCTATTTTCACAAATGAGAGATTTCTTGGATCGATAGAATTGGATCCATCTGCCCTGCTGTCGGAGAATATCGCCCATCGTGCTCCCTGATGAGAAACATCAAAAATGATTTTCCCCATTCTTTTGGCTGGTACGTCTTGAAATCTGGGCCGTTGATAACGACGCCATCCGTCGGGGCGAGTCGGTAATGATGTAGCGTAAAACGTTGCAGCTTCGGTCCCTTCAACACTAACAAGCTCTTGAACTCGGTGACGACACCGATCGATGCGATGGCGGGCGTAGTATTCTCGGCCAACATTTTGTGCTCTCGGGTGTCTCGAGTCTTGGTCGCTGGCTCGGCTATGACGATAAGGTCCGATCGCGCGAACAGATCGTCGTAACTGAAGTAAGCTATGTTGCGCGCGGTCGCTGGAGCAAAAGCGAGCGCGGCGGATAAAAGAAGCGCACGTTTCGTTAAGCGGGGCATTAGGTCTAACGAGAAGTAGGCCGACTTTTCCCGCCTTTAATTACGGGATTTTCCGACCTATCACGGTTGGAATTCTTGGTTGCGAAGTTCATTGCCGGGGGAATCGTGCGGAAAAAATGGTAACCTCCGCCGCGTCTTGGAACAAGTCCCAACGTCCATTCACGCGGCGGCGGAGCCGATTTCGTCCTGGAGGAAAGTGATGAGCAAACGCAAGCGTTGATTGATCGATTGTTCCTCGAGCATCTGCTGGCGCCGGAGGGGGTCGTCCACGAAAGTGGAGGCGACGAGATCGGCGAGCATTTCCAAATCGCCGAG
>DATEWZ010000086.1:0-10083 GCA_035257485.1 Chthoniobacterales bacterium | reverse complement strand
TTCTTCGTGTCTCGCAACCGCCGAACCTAGCGTCCGAACCAACGCCGTGACCGATGCCTCCGAGAACGGTTGCCGTTCGCGCGAAACTAATCGCACCGCCGGCACGAAATGAATTCGGCCATTGCTCGACGACGGAAAAGGGAATCTGGCTTTCCATCGCCATGTTTCGGCGCTGTTCTCCAATTCACCGACTTGCCAGTAAATGGTTTCGACTTTCTGCGCGTTCAATTCTGCTGACTCCTGTTCGGTCAGCGGTTCGTTCCGTTGCCACGCCCAATATCTTAGGTCGATTCCAAATACTGCGTTCGCGCTTAGAATTAGCGCGGTCGTAATGATCCGAAATCGCACGCCGATCGCTCTCTCCGTGTGACGCGTTACCATCGAAACGGAACGAGGATGTCCTAAAACCTTCGCCTTTACGCAAGTCTCTTTGTCTATTCGCTCGAGGGGGCGACTTCGCGCGCGATCGGCTCCAAAACGCGCCAGACATTTTCGGCGAGAATTTTTTGGCCGGCCGCGTTTGGATGGATGTGGTCCGGTTGATTCAAATTCGGATCGCCGGCGACGCCTTGGAGCAGATACGGAATGAGCACGGCGTTATTTTTCGTGGCGAGATCGGCGTAGAGCTGACCGAACGCGAAAACATAATCGTCGGCTGTGTAGTTCGGCATCTGCATTCCGACAACGATAATGTGCGCGTTTTGATTCTTCGTTTTCACCGAATCGATGATCTGCTGAAGATTATTTCTGATCTGCGCGACCGGCTCGCCGCGAAAGGCATCATTGATTCCAAGCTCGAGAACGAAGACATCGATCTTGCGTTTGAGATGCGCGGGCAATCGCTGCAATCCGCCGGCGGTAGTCCCGCCGGTCTGGCTGGCGTTGGTGATCTCGAAATTCGTCAGACCAGCGTCGCGCAATTTTCCGGTGACCAGCGCTGGCCAGGCCTGACTCGATTTCAGACCGAAGCCGGCCGAGAGACTGTCGCCGAGGACGAGAATGCGCTTCATCGGTGGAGAACCGCGCGGTGCCGCGGGAACAGATTCCGCGTGAGCGAAAAGAATAAGCTGGATCAGTGCGAATTGGAGAACCCTTTTCATCGCCCTGGCCGAAAAACATTGGCCTAACGTTGTACGTTGAACCTTGGACGTTGAACGCTAGGGTGTAAATCCTTCAAAATTTAACCTTTCCCTGCTTATGGCTAATTACGGAATCAACGGCTTCGGGCGAATCGGTCGCAACGTTTTGCGGGCGATGAACCAGAAACAAGTCACACGCATTCAAGCGATCAACGATCTCACTGACACGAAAACTCTCGCCCACCTTTTGAAATGGGACTCGGTCCACGGACGCTTCGACGGCGAAATCGGTCATGACGAGGAAAATATCATCGTGCGCGGTCACAAGATTAAGGTCTTGAAAGAGCGCGACCCGGGAAATCTTCCGTGGAGCAAACTCGGCGTCGACGTGGTTTTGGAATCGACCGGGTTTTTCACCGCTCGCGACAAGGCTGACCTCCACATCAGCAAAGGCGGTGCGAAGAAGGTGCTGATTTCAGCGCCGGCGAAGAATCCGGATGCAACGCTCTGCGTCGGGATCAATGACGACGTTTACGATTCGAAGAAGCACACCATCGTTTCAAACGCGAGCTGCACGACTAATTGTCTCGCGCCATTGGCGAAAGTGTTGAACGACAAGTTCGGCATTGCTCACGGATTCATGAGCACGATCCACAGTTACACTAACGACCAGCGCATCCTCGATCTTCCACACGAAGATCTTCGACGGGCGCGCGCGGCGGCGATCAGCATCATTCCGTCGAGCACCGGCGCGGCCAAAGCGATCGGCGAAGTGATTCCGGGGTTGAAAGGAAAATTGAATGGCGGCGCGTTTCGGGTGCCGACCCCGGACGGATCGGTCACCGATTTCACCGCGGTGTTGGAAAAAGACGCGACGGTCGATGCGGTAAACGCGGCGTTCAAGGAAGCCGCCGCCGACAAAAGTTACAAAGGCGTGCTGGAGTACAGTGACGAACCACTGGTGTCGCACGACATCATCGGCAATCCACATTCCTGCATCTTCGACAGCAAACTCACGATCATGATGGGCAATCGGTTCGTGAAAGTGGTCGGTTGGTACGACAACGAGTGGGGCTACAGCAATCGTTGCGTCGAAATGCTCGAGATGCTTTCGAAGTAATGGCGAAGTTATCAGTCCGAGATGTCGATGTTCGCGGCAAGCGCGTGCTCGTCCGCGTCGATTTCAACGTCCCGATCAAGGAAGACGGCGACAAGATTGAAATCACCGACGACACGCGGATTCGCGAAGCGCTGCCAACGATCAATTATCTGCGCGAGCACAAGGCGAAGACGATATTGATGTCGCATTTCGGGCGGCCGAAAGGGAAGCGTGTCCAAAAGTACACGCTGCGGCCGGTGGCCGACCATTTGCACACGCTGATCAATCAACCGGTGATGTTCAGTCACGACACGATAGGCGACGTGCCGCAGAGGATGGTCGCCGGAATGAAGGATGGCGACGTTGCGATGCTGCAAAATCTGCGTTTCCAGCCGGGCGAGGAAGCGAACGATCCGAAATTTGCCGCCGCGCTCGCCGACCTGGGCGACATTTACGTGAACGACGCATTCGGCGCCGCGCACCGCGCGCACGCATCGACCGCAGGCATTGCGATGCTCATGAATGTTCGCGCGATGGGTTTTTTGATGGAGAAGGAGCTGAAATATCTCCACGAGGAGCTCGACAAGCCGGCGAAGCTGTTCGTCGTGATTATGGGCGGCGCGAAGGTCTCGGACAAAATCGGCGTGCTCAAAGCGCTGATGCAAAAAGCGGATTCAATTTTAATCGGCGGCGCGATGGCCAACACGTTTTTCAAAGCCCAGGGAATTCCGATTGGCGCAAGCCGCGTCGAGGCGGACAAAACGAATCTCGCGCTCGAGCTTGTCGATCTTGCGAAAAAACGCGGCGTGAAACTGTTGCTGCCGATCGACGTGGTCGAAACGCAGGAAATCAAAGCTGGCGCGAAAACGCGAAACACAAGCCGCCTTTCGCCTGAAAGTGGAATTGGCGACGGGTGGCAGGCCGTCGATATCGGTCGCGCCACGATTTCGTTGTTCGACGAAGAGATCGCGAAAGCCAAAACGATTTTGTGGAACGGACCGGTCGGGATTTTCGAGATCCCGGATTTTGCCGGTGGAACGATTGCAATCGCGGAAGCGCTCGCAAAGTCGGGCGCGACGACGGTCATCGGCGGCGGCGATTCGGTCACGGCGGTGAAACAGGCCGGCCTCGCCGACAAGATGACGTTCATCTCCACCGGCGGCGGCGCCTCGCTCGAACTATTGGAGGGTAAGGAACTCCCAGGTGTTGCAGCGTTAAGCGACAAGACTTAGACAGAATTAACAAAATGATCAGAATGGATTTTGGTTGAAACCGATTTTGTAAATTCTGTTCATTCTGTCAGAAAAATTCATGAGAAAGAAAATCGTCGCGGCCAATTGGAAGATGAACATGACGCAGGCCGAATCGGCGCGGTTCATCGAGTCGCTCCTGCTCGATCTTGGCGACATTACCGACCCGGAAGCGGTGATCATTCCGCCGTTTACCGCGATCGCGAAAGTGATGGAAGCGCTCGGCGCATCGCAGGGAATTAAAGTCGGCGCGCAGAACATGCATTGGGAACCCAACGGCGCTTTCACGGGCGAGATCAGCGCGGCGTTGTTGCGCGATTTACTCGTGCGCTACGTCGTACTCGGTCACAGCGAACGTCGTCAATATTTCGGCGAGACCGACGAAATTGTGAACCGCAAGGTGAAGGCCGCGCACGCCGCGAGTCTGCGTCCGATTGTTTGTGTCGGCGAGACGCTCGAGCAACGCGATAAAGGCAACGTCGAAAAAATATTGTCGATCCAGCTCCGGGGAAGCTTGAAAGATTCGAACGAGAAAGAACTTCACGAAACGGTCGTTGCCTACGAGCCGGTCTGGGCGATTGGGACAGGTCGCGTCGCGACGCCGCAACAGGCGCAGGAAGCGCATTCGTTCATTCGTCACACCCTTCGTGAAATTTCAGACGAAGCGACCGCGGACAAGATTCGGATCCAGTACGGCGGCAGCGTAAAACCGGAGAACGCGCGCGATTTGATGAGCCAGGCGGACATCGACGGCGCGCTGGTGGGCGGCGCGAGTCTCGATCCACGCAGCTTCGCACAGATCGTAAAAGCAGCGCGCGACGAAAAGTAGTCGCGCTTGCATGAACTCGATCCCGCGCGAGTCGCGTTATCATCGACTGTTCGCGCAAAAAGCGGCGCAGGAAGCCGGACGCGTGCTCGCGATTTTTGAAAAAGAAAATCCGCGCGACAAACGCCCGCGCCGCGCGATCGCAGCGATCAAGGCCTGGTCGATGGGAAGAAGAAAATCGGGGATGCGCGAAGTGAGAAAACTTTCCCTCGATGCGCATGCCGCGGCGCGTAGTGCAAAATCAGATGGGGCAAGGTTTGCCGCGCGCGCGGCCGGGCATGCGGTTGCGACCTGGCACGTACCGACTCACGCGATGGCCGTTCCGATGTACGTCGCGAAAGCGACCTACGTCGTCAATCGACGGGCTTTTTGATTTCCAAATACGTCCGGGATTCGACCTTATTCGTGCCGGGCTTCATTTCTTCGACCCGCATTTGTTTCAAGAACCAGCGATTGTCGATCTTTTGCGCGGACACGACTTCAAATTTCTTCGTCACTTTGCCGTCCCAATCGTAGCCGTCCATTCGCATGAGCGCGCCGCTCTCTTTGTCCACCCAGATGACGACGTTCCAATATTGCGACCCCTTCGAGGCCGCGACGACCTGCAACTTCCAGCAACTGCGCGTCCGAATCGTTTCATCGCCGAGCACGCGCGCATTTTCCCAATATAAAAATTCGAGAGTCAGATCTTCGTAAGTGATGCCGGTATCGCGAACCTTTTCCTTCAATTTCTCGTCGGGAATTTTTTGCGCGCTCTCGCCCGCGACCAGATCCAGCCGCGAGCCGTTTTCGCCGAGCCGCAATTGCAGGACCTCATCCGGGTCAGTGAACGAATAGCGAATCAGCGGTCCGGCTTGAGTCAGGTGAAATGGAATGACCTTGCCGTCTTCGCGCAGTTGCCCGTCCAAATCGATCTGCTGCCGAGATTCGAGCATGCGAACTGACTCGAGGATCTCCTTCGCGGTCGGCGCGGGTGCGGCGCTAAGTCGAGTTAGCGCAAGAGCAAGAGCAACAGCAACAGCAACAGTGAGGAGGCTTTGGGGTTTCAATGCTTCACGAATCACTTATCGTCTGCCCTGGCGCAAATGGATCAGCAGCTTTTTCAATTCATCAACGAGCGATTGACGAGCCCGGCCCTGGATTTGTTCATGGCCGCGGTGAGCGACGCGGACGTTTGGAAGCCGTTGCTGATCATCCTGATTTTTGCCGCGCTTGTCTTTGGCGGTTTTCGCGCACGCGCCTGCATTGCTTGCTTGTTAATCACGGTCATCATCGCCGAACCAATCACCAACGGGTTAAAATTCGCGATTAGCCGCCCGCGACCAAAACACGTGATGTCGGTGCGGATGGTGCGACTCGAAAAAGGCCGGCCCGAATTTATGTCGATCTTCAAAAGGCCAGTCGTGCGTCGGTCCGATGAATCGGACAAGCGGCGCGGCGATCCGTCCTTTCCCTCCGGGCATATGACGAACAACACCATCGCGGCAATTTGTCTGACGCTTTTCTACCGGCGCGGCTGGCTTTACTGGATTTTCGCCGCGCTTGTCGGGTACTCGCGAATTTATCTCGGGGCGCATTGGCCGAGCGACATCATTGGCACGATTTTTCTCGCCGCCGCCGAAACGTTTTTAATTTTGGCAGTGCTCGAAATAATCTGGCGGCGGGCAGCCAAACGATTCGCGCCGGCAATTTACGAGCGGCATCCCGGGCTGGTGATTAATCCCGCGCATGAGTAAGACGCGAGCGGTTTGGGTTTTTATTGGCGCGCTGACGCTTGTGCGATTGTCGATGTTGGGTTCGACCGATCTCGAATTCGATGAAGCGCATTATTGGATGTGGTCGGAGCGCCTGGCGCCTGGCTATTTCAGCAAAGGTCCCGGAATCGCGTTCGCGATCCGCGCAAGCACCGCGCTTTTCGGTCCAACCGAATTCGGCGTGCGCTTTTGGAGTCCAGTGCTCGCGGGCGCCACGAGCCTGCTCCTCTTTTATTTCGGGAAACGGTTGTTCAACGAAAACGTCGGGATGTGGACCGTGATCGCGTTCAACGTCACGCCGATCTTCAACATCGGCGCGTTCGTGATGACGACCGATGGGTTGTCGATCTTCTTTTGGGTTGCGGCGATGTTTACCTTCTGGCTGGCGATCGAAAAGAGTCCGCGGTTTCCATTTTGGTGGCCGTTGAGCGGATTAATGATCGGTCTCGGCTTTCTCAGCCGATTTACCAACGCGTTCGAAATCGTCTGCATTCTGCTCGTGCTCGCGTTCGCGCCGCGGCTGCGTCAGGAATTCAAACGACCGGGATTATATTGGCTGCTCGGCGTTTTCGTCCTCTGCACGATCCCGCCGATCGTTTGGAACGCGCAACACGCGTGGATCACGACGACGCACTTGCGCACACGCGGCGGTCTCGCCGAGGAGGTCGGCTTTCGGCCTCTCGAGCCGCTGAAATTTTTTGGTCAGCATTTTCTTTTTTACTCGCCGTTGCTTTTTGCCGCTCTGGCATTGGCGGTGATCGGAAGCTGGCGCCGGGTGAATCAGCAGTTCAAAGTTCTCTTTCTCTTCTGGTTCGGTCTGCCGGTCTTCGTGTTTTATCTGCTGCTTTCGTTCAATCAGGACGCGACTCCCAATTGGGACGCGGTTTCTTTCCTTAGTCTCGGCCTGCTCGCGGTCAATTATTGGAACGAGCGGATCGGAAAAAGCAGCGTCAGGGTTTTCGTGACCTCGGCGGTCGTTCTGGGCTTCCTGATCAGTTTCTTTTCCCTCGATACCGATATTCTTCGCAGCGTTGGGATTCCGTTTTTCCGAACTGATCCAAGCGATCGACTGCGCGGCTGGAAATCGATGGTCGCGGAAGTGGAGCGGATCCGGACCGAACAGGAAGCGAAGCTGGGCGAGAAGTTATTTCTAATCGCGGACGAGCGCCATCGCGCGTCGGAGGTCTCGTTTTACTTGAAGGACAAACGCGTCGAAGGACCGGGACACCCGGCGTGTTATCTCGTCGAATCGCAGGATTTGCTGAATCAGTTCTCGTTCTGGCCGCGCTACGATCAATTTGTCGATGCGCCGGCGAAGCCGGCCGAGTCGCCTGACGAAGCGTTCACCGAGCAAAAGGGAGTAAATCTTTTCGTTGGCCGAAGCGCGTTGCTGATTCGCAATTACGCCAAAGGCCCTTCGCATAATGTTCGGGCTGCGTTTCAATCCATCGAACCGATCGGCACCATCGAAGTGCGCCGATTTGGCCATCACGTGCGTTACTGGCAGATTTTCCTGTGCCGCAATTACAAAACGCTGCCGCTATGAACGAGACAACTCAACGTCCGGCCGTTTCGATCGTCGTTCCTGTTTTCAACGAAGAGGAGAACATGCCAATCCTGCAGTCAGAGCTGCGTGCCGCGCTCGCCGGGTTGGATTACGAAATCGTTTTTGTTGACGACGGTTCAACCGATCGCAGCGCGGAAAAAATTGAGCGCCGGCCAAACGTTCGCGTTCTTCGTTTCGAAAAAAACACCGGCCAGAGCGCGGCGTTGTATGCGGGTGTAAAAGCGGCGCGCGGTCAGACGATTGTGATGATCGATAGCGATCTGCAAAATGATCCGGCGGACATTCCGCGTTTGGTCGAAGAAGTTTCGCGCGGCGCCGATCTCGTTTGCGGTTATCGTGCCAAGCGCAAAGACACGATCACGAAACGTCTCACGAGTCGGATCGCGAATTTCGTTCGCAGCCGTTTCACGAAAGATTACGTGCGCGACACTGGATGCACATTGAAAGCGATGCGGCGCGAGTGCGCAGACGCGCTTGTGCCATTCAAGGGAATGCATCGTTTTATTCCGGCGCTGGTCCGCGGCGCGGGCTACAAATTAATCGAGATCCCGGTCAATCATCGACCGCGGCGATTTGGGCAGACGAAATACGGCTTCGGTAGCCGCGCGGTGCGGGCGACAATGGATATGTTTGGCGTCCGATGGCTGCTTTCGCGGCGATTGAATTACAAAATCCGCGAATCGTGAGCCTGAAATGCTCTTGTCAACGTAACCGCCACCGGTAAGCTTGCCGTCCCAATCGCGAATCCGCATGTCTCTGGGTAATTTACTTTCGGCTGAGCAAATCATCCCCGAAATGAAGGCGACCGAGCGCTGGCCGGCCATCGTCGAGTTGATCGATCTACTCGTGGGCCTGGGCAAAATTAAAGCCGAAGACCGCGACAGCATTCTCGGCTCGCTCAAACAACGCGAGGAAACGATGAGCACGGGCATCGGGTTCGGGATCGCGATCCCGCACTGCTCCTCCGATCGGATCAACGACGTCGTCGCCGCCTTTGGAAGATCGACCTCCGGGATCGAGTTCGACGCGCTCGACAACGCGCCCGTGAAATTTGTCGTTCTCTTCATCGTGCCGAAGAACCAATTCCAAACTCACCTCCGCACCCTCGCTTCGATCGCGAAGTTCCTGAACGATCGTGGAACGCGGGAAAAGCTCGGCAACGCGAAATCGACCGGCGAAATTTTGTCGATCTTTCGCGCCTCGGCGCAAAAAGTGTAGCTGTCGCCCTGTGGGCGAGACTCTCGCTTCGCGCAGCGAAGCGGCTACAGTGCACACGAATGGAAACTTTCCAGGCGACTCTTGCGAAGCGATTGGCCGATGCGTTGGCCAAAGCCGGATTTTCAAATACCGGTGAGCTGACCCAGGCGACCGATCCGCGCTTTGGCGATTACCAAACGAACGCCGCGCTCGTGCTTGGGAAACAACGCGGCGAAAAGCCGCGAGATGTCGCAGAGAAAATTCTGAAACAACTCGATGTCGCGGATCTCTCCGAAACGCCAACCGTCGCCGGCGCCGGTTTCATCAATTTCAAATTGCGCGGCGATGCGATTGCAAAAAAGGCCAGTGAAATCTTTACGGACGAACGTCTCGGGGTTGCAAGATCGACATCGCCAAAGAAAATCGTGATTGATTTCGGTTCGCCGAACGTGGCGAAGCCGATGCACGTCGGTCACATTCGCAGCACCGCGCTTGGCGATGCGCTCGCGCGGATTGCGGCCTTCCTTGGGCACGATGTCATTCGAGACAATCACATCGGCGATTGGGGAACACAGTTCGGAATGGTGATCTGGGGGTGGAAAAATCTGCTCGACCGCGACGCCCTCGCGCGCGGTCCGCTCGCCGAGATCGTCCGCATTTATAAAGAGACCAACGCGAGATCGACCTCGGACGCGGCGGTGCGCGAAGCGTGCCGTCAGGAATTGGTCAAACTCCAAGCCGGCGACAAAGAGAACACCGATATTTGGAACGAGTGCGTCGCTCTCTCGATGCAGGACTTCGAGCACGTTTACGATATCCTCGACGTTCATTACGACATCCAGTGCGGCGAAAGCTTTTATAACGATCGATTGCCGGGAGTCGTTGAGCGATTGCTTAAATCGAAAATCGCCGAAGTCAGCGAAGGCGCGGTCGTGGTTTTCTTTCCCAACCTTCCGGAGCTCGCGGACAAGCCGTCGATTATTCGAAAGAGCGACGGCGGATTCAATTACACCACGAGCGATATCGCGACGGTCGAATATCGAATCAACGATCTGAAGCGCGACACGCTTTGGTACGTGGTGGGCGCGCCGCAGACGCTGCATTTCAAACAGATTTTCGGAATTGCGCAACGCGAGGGTTACGAAGCCGACTTCCGACACATTCCGTTCGGAAACGTGCTCGGCGAAGACCGCAAGCTAATGAAAACGCGCTCCGGCGAAAACGTGCCGCTGCGACAATTGCTCGAAGAAGCCTGCACTCGCGCGCGCAAAATCATCGAGGAAAAAAATCCGGACCTGAGCGACGCGGAGA
>DATEWZ010000085.1:0-1993 GCA_035257485.1 Chthoniobacterales bacterium | reverse complement strand
CGGGTCGCCTTCAATCGAAACAAGTTTTCCGTCCTTGTGGTAAATGAGCTGCCCGCAACCGACGCCGCAGTAAGGGCAAATCGATCGCGCTACTTGGGCATCATCGATGCGCGCGTGCATCGCGCGCGTTTTGTCTGACATCGCTTCAAGACCAGTACCATCTTTGCGTTCACGAATCTGTCGAACGAGCGGCCATTTCGAAAGCAGACCGATCATAAATCCCCTCTCAATTTCTTCGTATGCAAAGTCACTGCTGGTCGCTTGAGAATTTCACGATGCAGCGAACGAAGCCAGCAAAAAAGGCGCCCAGGTATTCAGCCGGACCGTTCGCCTCGGGGGAGGCCTGACGACGATGGGCAGGAGAATCGAAATCACCATTACCCCGCGAGGACGCGCTCGCGAGCACGCGGGATGCGTGCGTTACCCGGAAGAATCCGCCGCTCATCCTGTTTTGCCCTGCCTGTCGCGAGTACGCGAAAATCTTCCGCCGGTTGGCGCGCCGGGTGGCGGTTGCTCGGGATGCAAATTTGGCGGTTGTCCGGATTGCGGCGCGTAACGCTCGATCCAGGAGAGAAATGCTGCGCCACGCGGCAAGCGTCCCGGGATGATGTTGCAGACAAGCGCTTTGCTTTCCATGATCGTGACATTCGGCTCACCCGAAATGGCGACGAGATTATTTGCAGCATTGCCACGCAACGGACCGGCCGCTCCGAAGTGAAATGGAATTGCAACCTGATGCACGGTTTTTCCATTCAAGTTCATCGGTCGAATCCGGCGGCTAACGAGAGCACGCGCTTCGATACCACCGCGCAAGCTCACGATGCAAACGTAGTCGCTATTGCTGATCTTGAGTTCGCTCGCCAGCTCCGGCGAGATTTCCACAAACATTTCCGGCTGCAATTCGGAAAGATGGCTCAGGAAACGGGACATCCCCCCGCCGGTATGGTGCTCGGTCAGCCGATAAGTAGTGAGCACGTACGGAAAACGCGGATCGCCCGGGGGCGCGAAACGGTTTTCGTTTCGTGTGAACCAGTTCACCACCGGGTTGGTGTCGCGCGAATAGAGCGGATTTCTCACGGGCGATTCCAGCGGCTCGTAGTGCGTCGGGAACGGACCATCCTGCAGACCTTTCGGCACATACATCCAGCCGAGGCCGTCCTCGTGCAAAATGAACGGCGCATCGCCGCGCTGGCCGTCAAGCCCAGCCTCGTTGCCTTGCGGCCGGTAATTCGGAGGTTTGTTTGGCTTAAAGTCAGGAACGTCGATGCCGGTCCATTTTTCCGATTCCCACCAGACAAGTTTCTTGCGTTCGCTCCACGGTTCGCCGTTTGGCTTCGCGCTTGCGCGATTGTAAATGATGCGGCGATCGCTGGGCCAACTGAAGCCCCAGCCGTGTCCGAGATAATCTTTCGACTGGCGCGTGTTCGCTTTGTTCACGCCGTCACGATTGAAGACGCCCGAGTAAATCCAGGCGCCGCACGCGGTCGATCCGTCAGGTCTTAATTCGTTGTAATCGGCGACCTGCGGACCATGATGGGGGCGCCCTTCTCGATCTTTCCCAAAAACAATTCCTTCTGCGTTTGATTGCAGCTCTGTTTTCCAGCCGTTGATCTCAGCGAGCACCGCTTCCATTTTCGGCTCGCCGAACTCGTCTTCCGGATACCACCAGTCGAGAGCGCGCAATGGTTCGTCCATCGGATCGTCTGACGCCCTTGCTTTCGCAATCAATCTCAAAGCCAATTGGTGAATGAACCACGCTTCGGATCGACAATCCCCCGGCGGCTCGACCGCTTTTTCGCGCCATTGCAAAAGACGCTGCGTGTTCGTAAACGCGCCTTCTTTCTCCGCATGGCCAGCCGCGGGAAAGAAAAAGACTTCCGTCTCGATCTCTTCCGTTTTTAATTCGCCGCGCTCGATTTCGGCCGAGTCACGCCAAAACCTGGCCGGCTCGGTTTCGACCATGTCGCGCACGACAAACCATTTCAGTTTCGCC
>DATEWZ010000084.1:0-7611 GCA_035257485.1 Chthoniobacterales bacterium | reverse complement strand
GAAATGACGTCCACCGGCACATGAAACCAGCCGATGCCTCCAAGCATGCACAACGGCATGATCATGACGCTCACCATCATCGCGAACGCGCCCCGAATCGATCTCGCCACAATCCATGCGATGACCACGAACAAAAGATTCAGCCAGAATAATCCGGTCACCAGACTCGACGCGACCAACTTCGCCAACTGACCCTGCAAATAGTAAATGCCTCCCACCAATCGCGGAGTAAATCCGCTCTTCTTTGTGATCGAGCGGAGATCGTCCACCACTTCGAGCCTGGGTTTGTCGCGGCGCGATTCGACCATCCGCACCAGAAACATCGCTTCCTCGCGATCGTCCGTGACAAAACTCTTGGCCACGCGCGCGTACTTCGGTTGCTCCATGATTTCGATCATCTTTTCGTAACTGAGGAGAAAGGAGAACGGTGTCCGATCGCCTTCCGCTAAAAGAGTCGGCAGCGAAATGACCGTCCCGACGTCTTCATACTTTTCGAGCGCGCCGTGCAGGGTCCACATTTTTTGATATGCCGCGTCGGTGTTTAATTTGCTGCCGTCGCTGGACGAAACGACGAGGGTGAGCGGATTGCAGCCGCCGTGTTGATCGACATACTCCAGGCCGTCGCGCAATTCGCGGTGCGGTTTGAAATAATCAAGCAGACTCGGATCGGTTTCCACCCGCTTCAGACCAAATCCAAGGACGCAGCTGGCAATGATCACGGCCGCGGAAAGAATCGGAAAGGGCCGCGCCCAAAATCTTCGCGGCGGCTCGGCCTCGATAATTTTGCTTTCGCGCGGTACCGCCCAGCGCAAAAACGGCGGATACATCGCATACGCGCAAATGAAAGCGACGATGGAGCCGAGCACTCCGCCAAACCCGAGCTCGCGTAGCGGCTTCGCTTGTACTATTAAGAGGCTGGCGAAGCCGAGCGAGGCGCAAACCATCGACCAGAATGATGGCGGGAAAGTCATCCGCAGGGCGTCACCTGCGAGATCGGGCGCTTGTTTCTCCAGTTTCCGCCTGCGATCGGCCAGGACCTGCCAGTTGAAAGTCATGTAAACGAGGTGCGACATCGCGACGACGAACACGATCGTGCCAAGATTCACTGTCAGGATGCCGATGCGGCGGCCAAACAGTTGTTGAAGGAGGAGCGTCAACAAAACCGCGCTCGCGCAGGTGGCGAACATTCCGAGGAAGATGCGGAGCGAGCGAAACATTGCCGCCATCGTGAGGCCGAACAGAAGGATCGCGGTAAGACTGAAGTAGCGAAAATCGTGAGCGATGCTGCGTTGAAGCACTTCGACGACGTAGGGACTGCCAGCAATGTGAACGTGGAAATCGCGCTCCTCCGATTCGTTCGCAACGCGCTCGAGGCCGCGGACAAGTTTCCCGGGATTTTTCGTGTGACTAAAGATGATGACGTTGCTCGATTTCCTGTCTTTCGCGATCAGCAACCGGCTCCAGAACGGACTCTTGATCGCGTCCTGAAAACTCTTGGGGCCATTCGACAAACTTTTTACCGCCCTGACGCCGCCAACGCTTTCAACGCGCTGCGTCAATTTCTGCACTCTCGCGAGATATTGCGGCGAGGAAATGTCGCGCGCGGAAGCGACTAACAGCAAGTCGGGCTCGGAGGGAAAACGTTGTTCGATTTTCTTGGATTGGCCAAAGGCCGGATCAGTGGCGGCAAAGAAAAAATTCTCCTCCACCACCGGTCTTAGATCGACAAAAACCGCGACCAAAACAAAAAGCACCGCGGTCAACGCGAGCATTTCCCAATGCGCGCCGGACAGTCTTTTCCAAATGTCGACCGGAACTTTCATCGCTTCATTCCGCATTGTATCGGCGCTCAATGCTGCGCTTCGTGCACGTCCGGCAGCGATTTAGACGATTTCCACGGGACATTTCGGCAAGGCCTGCATGAACGCGCGCCCGTAAGGCTTGGTCACGATCCGATTGTCCAGGATCACCACGATCCCGCGATCGGTCTTTGTTCGAATCAAACGCCCGACGCCTTGCCGCAATTTCAGGATCGCTTCCGGCAACGAGAATTCGGTGAACGCGTCGCCGCCGCGTTCCTGAACGAGTTCGAGCTTTGCTTCAATCAAGGGCGTGTCCGGAACCGCAAATGGCAGGCGGGTGATGATGACATTCGAGAGCGCTTCGCCCGGAACATCCACACCGCTCCAAAAACTGTCCGTGCCGAAAAGCACGCTGCGCGGCGTGGATTTGAATTGCTCGAGCAATTTGGTTCGCGGAGCGCCGCCGCCTTGCACCAGCAAATTCATCCCCTGTTCCGCGAAAAACTTTTCCATCTCGCCAGCGACCGTTTTCATGTCGCGATAGCTGGTGAACAAAACAAACGCCGCGCCGTCGCTCTGTTTCACGAAGTGCGCGATCCAGCGCTCGAGCTCCTTCGCGTAGCCGGCATCGCGCGGGTCCGGCATTTTTCGAACGACGAACATTTTCATCTGCTTCTGAAAATCGAACGGGCTGCCCAGCTGCAATGGTTCGGCTTCCGTCGCGCCAATGCGCTCGCGGAAATACGCGAGATCTTCGCGACCGACAGCGAGGGTCGCGCTCGTCATGACGCAGCAGCAATTGTCTCGGAACAACATTCTCCGCAGGTGCGGAGCAAGATCGATCGGCGCGGCATTCAACGAAAGAAATTGCGCCGTCTTGCCGGTGCGCTCGACCCAGTAAACGTGTTGCGGCGCGCTTTGCTCTAGAAAAATCGCGATCCCGTCGCGCGCGTCACGAATTCGGCGCCCGAATTCCTGCAGCTCCACTTTTAAGATTTCGTCGTCGGCACGCTTCACCACTTCGGCTACGCGCGCCTGCAACGCAACCAGGCGACCGGTGATTGTGTCCGGGACAAGATCGACATCGCGCACGCGGAACTCCCGGCCTTTGCGAAAATCGGATGCCGATTCGACCGCATCGAAAAATTTCTCGACCTCGTCGATCAACTCCGCGGCCAATCGCACGCCGGCCGCGTCGCGCATCACCGTGAACAAACCTTTTTTCGTCCGCGCGTTGTAGAGCCGCTGAATGGTCGATCTCAGTCCGTATTGCGAAACGCCGATGCCGATCTGCTTCGACGCGACCTGTTCGACGGTGTGCGCTTCGTCGAAAATGATGAAATCGTTCGGGAAAAGAAAACCGCTCTCGCGTCCTTCCTGTTCTTGCGGCGAGCCGAGCAACATGAAGAGCAGCGTGTGATTGAGCACGATCACGTCCGCGGCGAGCAATCGTTTGCGCGCCTGCTGGTAAAAACAGCGCGGATTTTGTCCGCAAGTTTTCTGGGTGCAGATGTGCGCTTCGCTGCAAACCTGCGTCCAAACTTTCGGATCGGGCTCGATCGACAAATCGCTCAGCGAACCGTCGCGCGTTTTGCTCGCCCAGTCCGCGATCCGCTCGAGCTCGTTCGTTTCCGGGCCGGTGAATAATTCCTTCGAATTTTGGAGCGCGCGCTCGAGCCGGCGCGGACAAACATAATTCTGCCGGCCTTTCATGAGCGCGGCCTCGAATTCGACCGGCAACACCTTCTTCAAAATCGGAATGTCTTTGTGAAGGAGTTGTTCCTGAAGATTGATCGTGTGGGTCGAGATGATCGCCTTTTTGTGCTGCTCGAGCGCGAACAGGATCGCCGGGACGAGATAAGCTAGTGATTTGCCAACGCCGGTGCCGGCCTCGACCACCAGATGTCGATCTTCCTCAAGCGCCTGCGCCACCGCCACCGCCATCTCCTGTTGCTGCGGGCGAAACTCGAAATTTTTCGCCTTCGAGAGCAGCCCGTTCTCGGAGAAAATCGTCCGGACTCGTTCGACAAATTCTGTTCCGAGGGAATCTTTCAGCGCGATCATCTAGATTTTGACCTAATCTAAACCGTGAGACTGCTCGACCGCTACGTCATTCGCAATTTTTTGCAGGCTTATTTTTACTGCATCGCCGGTTTTCTCTCGATCTGGCTCATCTTCGACATCAGCGACAACATCTCGACTTTTATCGACGAAAAGTTCGGCTTCGCGCTGACGGTGAAGTATTACGCGACCCAGGTGCCGGAGGTGTTCATCATTCTCCTTCCGGTGGCGCTTCTCCTCGCGCTCTTGTTTGCCCTCGGGCGAATGTCGCGCGCGAACGAGATCGTTTCGATGCTGACCGCCGGGGTGAGCATTCCGCGCGTGCTCACGCCGTTGATCGCGATCGGTATTCTGACAGTCGCCGCGAGCTTTGCTCTCAATTATTCGCTCGCGCCGCATGCCGAGATGGCGAAGAAGAACTTCGTCGCGACCGCGCGCGCGCACCAGTACAGCATTCAGGGCCAGATTTTCCGGAACCGGACTGATTTGCGCACCTGGTTCATCCAAAGTTTTCGACCCGGGCATAACGTTTTCAATAATGTTCAAGTGCTGCAACAAGACGCGCACGATAACATTGTCGAAAATTATCTCGCGCCGCACGCCACCTATCACCCGGAAGACAAGACGTGGGAGTTGGAAAAGGTGAAAGTCGTCAAATACGACGCCGCGGGAAACATCACCGACGAGAAGTTTTACGATTCACTCAAGATAGAGCACTGGAGCGAAACGCCCTATCGTCTCGGCAGCGCGAACGTGCGCGCGGAATACCTGAGCCTTCCGGAGCTGCGAGAATATCTTCATTTCAACTCCGATTTCCCAGCGACGCTCCTCGCGCCGTTTCGGACGCATTTGCAATATCGGATCGCGTTGCCTTGGACTTGTCTGGTCGTCGTGTGCATCGCCGCGCCGCTTGGTATCGGTTATTCCCGCCGTGGCGTTCTGGCCAGCGTTGCCAGCGCGGTCGTTCTCGTTTTCTCGATGAATTTTCTTACTCACCTGTTTCTCGCGCTGGGTGAAGGCGACCGCATCTCGCCAATGGTCGCGGCCTGGACGCCAAATCTCATTTTCGCCGTCATTGGCCTTTACCTGCTTTATCTCCGCGCGACTAATCGCGAAGGGCTGCGCTTTCAACTCGCCGGAGTGCGACGTATATTCGCCCGATGAATCCGCTGCCAAACGATTGGGCGATCAAGGAGCGCGCCGATGCCTGCGCCGCCACGCAGCGAGCGTTCGAGCCGGGCGAATATTTTTACACCCTGCTCTTTCGCGATGCGGAAGGATTTCGCCGTGAAGATTTGAGCGAGGACGCCTGGAAAAATCGGAACTCAAACATCCAGCCGTTTTCGTTTTGGAAAACCCGCTACGAACCGTTACCGGTCGAAGCGGAAACGCTCGGCAAGGAAAACGCGGAAGAGCTCTTTCGCCGACTGATCACTTCGGAGAAGCCGCCGGCCAACGCCTGTTACGTTTTGGCTGCGATGCTCGAGCGAAAGAAGGTCCTCAAGCAGATCAAAACCGAAAACGCGGAAAAAGGCCGCCTCTTAATATATGAGCACGGCGCGACGGGCGACGTGTTCATCGTGCCGGACCCGGGTTTGAAGCTCGACGAGCTCGAGTCGGTCCAGAACGAAGTGGCGCAATTGCTGAAAAGCGCGGCCTAAAATTAACATGAAAGCGCTGCCGTGGTTTCAAAATCAGTTTCCGCTTTTCCTCGCGCCGATGGCGGGCGTGTCGGACAAGATTTTCCGGCAACTGTGCAAGGAATACGGCGCGGACGTTTTGACGACTGAGTTTGTTTCTGCGGAAGGAATTTTTCGCCGCAACGAGCGCACGCGCGAGTATTTGGACTTCGACGAGATCGAGCGACCGGTTGGCGTGCAACTTTTCGGCGGGGACGCGGCGCACATGGCGGAAGCGGCGAAACAAGTGGTCGATTGGGTCCGGCCCGATTTTGTCGATCTAAACTTCGGTTGTCCGGTCAACAAAGTTGTCTGCAAGAACGGCGGCTCGGCCTTGCTCAAAGATTGTCCGACGCTGGCGAGCGTTGCCGAATCTGTCGTGCGCGCGATCGCGCCGTTGCCAACGACCGCGAAAATCCGGATCGGTTGGGACGCCGATTCGGTAAACGCAGCTCGCGTCGCCAAAATTTTGGAAGAGCACGGAATTTCAGCGCTGACCGTTCATGGTCGCACGCGGGCGCAAGGTTATTCCGGCGCGGCCGATTGGAACGTGATCGGTGAAGTCGCCGCCGCCGTTGCCATTCCAGTCATTGGCAATGGCGACCTCGCGAGCGCAGCGGATGTGGCGAAGCGCAAACGCGAAACTGGAATTGCCGGCGCAATGATCGGTCGCGCGGCGATGAGCACGCCGTGGATTTTCCGGGAAACAAAAGCTTTCCTCGCGAACGGGGCGATTGAGGATCCACCGACGCTGGAGGAACGCTGGAAATTAATTTTGCGCCATTGCGAGCTCGCGGTCCGCGATTGGGGCGTGGAAGAACCGGCGATCCGCTCGATGCGCGCGCGGTTGATGGCGTATTCGAAAGCGATGCCGGAAGCGAAACGTTTGCGCGAGAAATTTTCGCAGGTGTCGATGCTCGCCAACGTGGAGGCGATCGCGGAAGAAAATATTTTGAATCAGG
The DNA here is from genome assembly GCA_035257485.1 of Chthoniobacterales bacterium. Lineage (GTDB taxonomy): Bacteria > Verrucomicrobiota > Verrucomicrobiia > Chthoniobacterales > UBA10450 > AV40. The sequence goes on along the minus strand of DATEWZ010000084.1, from coordinate 1,107 downwards.
AAAGCAAGAACGCAGGAAAGATCGAAACTCAAATTCCTGTTTTCCTGGGTTCCTGATTCAATTTCTGATGAGCACGGAAACCGCAACACCCAATTATAAGGTCGGGAATGAGAAGCTGATTCGGGTGACCGACAAAGCAGCGAACAAACTCGCGTCGTTGCTTGCGCAAAAAGGAAATCCGAACGGTGCGTTGCGCCTCGCGGTGGTCGGCGGCGGTTGTTCCGGACTTCAGTACGCGATGGATTTGGTCGACGGGCCAAAAGAGCGCGACATTCTCGTCCCGACCTCGAGCGTTCGCATCGTGGTCGATCCGAAAAGCGCGCTCTTTGTCAGCGGATCAGTCCTCGATTACAGCGAGGATTTGCAAAAAGGCGGATTCAAAGTCACTAACCCGAACGCCGTCGCGCACTGTTCGTGCGGCGAAAGCTTCGCGGTCTGACTTATCCTCCGCCTTTTTAATTTCTCCTTTTACCGAACGCTTACGGAGTCGGGGACGGCGAAGCAGACTCGCTAGCAGAAGGCGAAGCTTCAGCCTTCTTCTTCGTGGTCGTCTTCTTTGTGGGCGACGATTGAGCCGAAGCAGAGGTCGACTTCTTAGTCGTCGAGGAGGTCTTCTTCGTGCTCGTCGTGGACGCCGCCGACGTCGTCATCGCCTCTTCCTTCTTCTGGGTCTGGCAGCCCAGGAACGCGGTCAACGTTAGCGCGGTGATCAAAGTCAAAACGGATGTTTTCATAGTTTGGTTAAGCTTAACGCTTCGAGAATGTCGATCCGTGTCCCTCAGAGCAAGCAAGAAAATAGTCAGTTTTTTTCCTTCAAAACGGTAGGTTTTTTTCGTAGTTAGGCGGGATGAGCACTCGTATTCTTTTAGCGGGAATTGTGGGTGGCGTAGTGATGTTTATCTGGAACTTCGTGGCGCACGATCTTTTGCCGATCGGCGAAATGGGCGTCAAGCTAATGCCGAACGAGGACGCGGTGACGAGCGCCTTTCAAACCAATCTCGGAGAAACTCCGGGCGTCTATCCCTTCCCCACTGGTGGTCTGACTAAGGACGCCACCGGAGAACAAAAGCAAGCCGCGATGAAAAAGGCGGAAGAGCAAATGGCTGG
>DATEWZ010000083.1:0-8075 GCA_035257485.1 Chthoniobacterales bacterium | reverse complement strand
CGCTCAACTTGCCGCCGGCGGTCAGTTTCACTTCCGCGCTCATCGCAGAGACTGATACGCGGTCAGGCGCGACGCCGCAATGGTTTGCGCGCAATCATTTGCCTCAAAAGCAAAGCGTTGAGGCAACATCTAATTCAAAGGGAACATTATGGATGCACTAGCGGGAGCGTAATTGCTCACGCGCAGCCATTCGCTATTTTTAGGCATGCGGATCGACAGGTTCACGCAGAAGATGCAGGAGGCGCTCCAGGCGGCGCAGGACCTTGCTTCCCAATCGAACCAACAGGAAATCACCAACGAACATTTTCTGTTGTCGCTGCTCAATCAATCCGACGGAATCACGCAACCGTTGCTCGAGAAGATCGGCGTTCAGCCGAATCAACTACGCGATCGATTGCAGACTGAGCTGGATCGCAAACCAAGAGTCACCGGCGGGAATGTCGATCTTCGCATGTCGAATGAGCTTCGCTCGGTGCTCGATGGCGCGGAAAAGGAAATGGCGAAGCTGAAGGACGAATACACCAGCGCCGAGCATTATCTCCTTGCGCTCACGAGCGCCAATGTGCCGGCCGCGAAGGCGCTGAAAGATCTCGGCGTGACGCGCGACAAGTTGATTCAAGCGCTGCAACAGGTCAGGGGATCGCAGCGCGTGACCGATCAGAATCCGGAAGGAAAATATCAAACGCTCGAAAAGTACGGTCGCGATCTCACTCAGCTCGCGCGCCGTGGGAAAATCGATCCGGTCATTGGCCGCGACAACGAGATCCGTCGCATCATGCAAGTTCTCTCGCGCCGCACAAAAAATAATCCGGTCCTGATCGGCGATCCTGGCGTTGGAAAGACCGCGATCGTCGAAGGACTCGCGCGGCGAATTATTTCGGGCGACGTGCCCGAGTCGCTGAAGAACAAGGGACTGATCGCGATGGACATCGGCGCGATGGTCGCCGGCGCGAAGTTCCGCGGCGAATTCGAGGACCGCCTCAAAGCGTTTTTGAAAGAGGTCACCGATTCGCAGGGCGAAATCATTTTATTCATCGACGAGCTCCACACGATCGTTGGCGCCGGCGCGGCCGAAGGTTCGGTCGACGCGTCCAACATGTTGAAACCGATGCTCGCGCGCGGCGAATTGCGCACCATCGGCGCCACCACGCTCGACGAATATCGCAAATACATCGAGAAGGACGCCGCGCTCGAACGCCGGTTTCAACCGGTGATGGTGAACGAGCCGACGGTCGAAGACACCATCGCGATTCTGCGCGGACTCAAAGAACGTTACGAAGTTCATCATGGCGTGCGTATCACCGACGCTGCCATTGTCGCCGCCGCAGTTTTGTCCAATCGCTACATCAGTGATCGATTCCTTCCCGACAAAGCAATCGATCTTGTCGATGAAGCTGCGTCGCGATTGAAGATCGAGCTCGATTCAATGCCGACCGAGATCGACGTGATCGAGCGCGAGATCATGCAGCACGAGATGGAGCGGCAGGCGCTCAAGAAAGAAAAAGATCCCGCGAGCAAGGAGCGATTGAAGAAACTCGAGAAGGAATTGGCGGAGCTGAAAGAAAAATCCGGCGCGCTAAAAGCCGAATGGCAAAAAGAGAAAGCGCTCATCGACGAGCAACGGAAATGGAAAGAGCAGCTCGATCAGTTCCGCACCGAGCTCGAGCGCGCGACTCGTCGCGGAGAATTGGCGAAAGCGAGCGAGCTTCAGTACGGAAAAATTCCCGAGCTGGAAAAGAAACTCGCGGACGCCGCCGCGAAAGAGAAAGGCCGCAAGAAAACTTTGCTGCGAGAAGAAGTCACCGAGGAAGACATCGCAGAGGTTGTTTCGAGCTGGACACACATTCCGGTTTCGCGATTGCAGGAAGGCGAGCGCGAGAAATTGGTAAAACTCGAGGATCATTTGCATCAGCGCGTTGTCGGTCAGGATGCTGCGATCAAAGCCGTCGCCAACGCCGTCCGCCGCGCTCGCGCTGGCTTGCAAGACCCGAATCGTCCGCTCGGCTCGTTCATTTTTCTCGGCCCGACCGGTGTTGGCAAAACCGAGCTCTCGCGCGCGCTCGCGGAGTTTTTGTTCGACGACGAGAATGCTATGATCCGGATCGACATGAGCGAATACATGGAGAAACACACCGTCGCGCGATTGATCGGCGCGCCGCCGGGTTATGTCGGTTACGAGGAAGGCGGCCAATTGAGTGAAGCGGTCCGGCGCCGGCCGTATTCGGTCGTGCTCTTCGACGAGATCGAGAAAGCGCACCAGGACGTGTTCAACGTGCTCCTGCAAGTGCTCGACGACGGCCGGATCACCGATGGGCAGGGACGCACCGTCGACTTCAAGAACACGGTCATCATCATGACCTCGAACATCGGCTCGCAATACATCATGGAGGAAACGCAATCGCGCGAAGCCCGCGAGCGGCTCATCCTGGACGCGTTGCGCGCGCATTTCCGTCCCGAATTTCTCAACCGCGTCGATGAGATCATCACCTTCGATCGCTTGAGCGAGGACGATTTGAAAAAGATTGTCGAAATCCAACTCCGCCGTTTGTCGAAACGACTCGAGCAACAAAAGATCACGCTGAATCTGACCGATTCAGCGAAACAACTACTCGCGCGCGAAGGTTACGATCCCATTTACGGCGCGCGCCCGCTCCGCCGCACAATCCAAAAAGAAATCCTCGACCCGCTCTCGATCGACATCCTCGAAGGCAAAGTCCGCGAAGGCCAGACCGTCAAGATTGATGCCAAGAACGGCGCGCTCGAATTTCGAGAGAAATAATCTGTCGAATCGCGTCTCGCTTGGAGGGACACGCGCCGTCGTGTCCCATTAATTACCAGTCCAAGACATCGAGTTCGCCGTGATAAACCCAATCTTCAGATTTCGTGACGAGTCCGGCGCGAACAGGATTTTCGAGAACGTAATTCCATTTTTCCTCATAGTTTTCGGTACGCCGGAGTTGGGTATCCCAAAAATCGCGTTGCCAAATGGGATGTTCGTTTGGTCTCGGCCAATTTCTTGAAGCCACATTCTTCCAGTATCGAACCCACTGCTCCAAGGGTTCGGGCGGTATTGTGCCGGGTGCGCAAAATAGGTGAACGTGATCCGGCATGATCACGTAACGCCCAACAATCCACGATTTGGCATCTGCCCACGCGTTCTCCAGAACCGGGACGACGTCTGCTGATGCCAGAATGTGTTTTCGGTCTTTGCTACAGACGGTCAGGAACACAATGATCGGTGCATTGTGACGTTCAACGAACGGATGATGGACTGGATGTTTCCGACCTGGTTCTTCCATCTGGGGGGAAGGATCTAATTTGGGCGCCGACAGCGCGGCGCCCTCCATCACGCAGCCATGATTTGTTTAAACGCCGAGACGAACGCTTCCATTTCGGATTGTTTGCCAATCGTTAAGCGCATGTGATTTGGATACGCGGGAAACAAGCGGCCGACGGCGACGTTTTTGTCTTTCATCGCTTGGATGAGCGGCACGACCGGCTTTTTGCAATCGAACATGATGAAGTTGGCCTGCGACGGAATTGATTTGTAACCCATCCCGTCGAGCTCGCCGAGCGTGTAGCTTCTCGCGGCGGCATTCATTTTGCGCCCGTTGGTTACTTGATCGACATCGTCCAGGCTCGCGCTCGCCGCAGCCAATGCCATGACGTTCACGCTGTCGAACATTTGGAAGCCGTGCATGCGCTTGATCGTTTCCGGTTGCGCGACGCAATACCCGCAACGCAATCCGGCCATGCCGTAGATCTTCGAGAATGTCCGCGCCACGAGCAGGTTCGGATGATCTTTCACCAGCGGGATCACGCTCTCGTAATCGGGACTGTCGGCGTAATGGAAATACGCTTCGTCGACGAGGATCATCGTCTCCGGCGGAGTTTTCGTTATGAAATCGCGGAGATCGTTCTTCGGCGTGATGCTCGCGGTCGGATTGTTCGGGTTGCAGATGTAAATAAGACCCTTCTGAGCGGCGGCGGTCATCTTCTCGAGATCGTGCGCATGACTTGAAGTCAGAGGAACTTTCACGACTTCGGCGCCATTAGCTTTCGAGTATTCCAAGATCGATTCAAACGTCGGATCGGCAGCGATCAGTTTGCCTTGCGTCGGACCGGTGAATGTTTCGGCGCAAATCTTCAGGATCTCGCTCGAGCCGTCGCCGAGAACGATCTGCTCGCGAGCGCAGTTGTTGATCTTCGCGATCTTGTCGATCAACACATCGTTGGCTTCGTCGGGGTAACGGTTACAATGCGGATGCGCGCTCTTCATCGCTTCGTGCGCGTGCGCCGAAGGCCCGTAAGGATTTTCGTTCGCGCTGAGGCGGACCATGCCGGCCTTGGTTGGCGCGGGAACAGTGGCGGTTTGTTTGGCAACGGTGATGCGGGGTCGGATGATGGCAGCCGCAGCGCCGACGCCGAGCAATTGAGCAAAATGACGACGGGAAATAGAGTGAGTTTTCATAAGGAGAGCCTCCGAGAGAGGACTTTGCGCTCGAAGTGGCGTCCGCGCGAGCGCGAATTTCTTCTGTAGCGGCGCTCTATGAGCGCCATGCATTATTCGTCCGACGGTCATAGACCACCGCTACAACAGTTAGGACTTTCAAAGTGCTGTGGTTCTCGCTAAAAGAGGGCCGGAGGCCTGTGACATGAAAACCGCCCGTTGTCTGTTTCGGTGCTGTGGATCGCTGCTGTTGTTTAGCTTGTCGTCCTGTTGGTTTGATGAGCCATTTTTAGATTTTTGCGGCGAATTCGAGAAAATTCCGCCCGTAGAAGAGATTGACCAGGGCGTAAGCGTTGTTTTTGAAACCCCTGGGACAATTGTCGTTCAACATGGATTCGGCTGTGCTCGGAGTCAGAACGGAAAATTTATTAAGGTAGAGCAAAGCCTAGGACTTCCAGACTACGTCAATCAAGCCACAGTAATATTGAATGGCTGGCGTATGAACTACGACGGCGATGACCATCACCTGTTGGTGCTGGCGGCGGCCTTGGGGAAGATAAAATTTGATCAACCTCGGGGCGCAAAAAAGCTGAGCTGGGAAGCCGTTGGCGTTCTCGCGGACGACAACCTGCATCGAGCTTATGGCTTGTGTTACTACTACACGGTAGTCGGCTGGAACCAGAACAAGATTCAAGCTGTGGTCGATAATGGAGACGCGGATCAGTTTTGCAAAGGCGGAACAGGTCCGAACAATTTCTTTGTCACCACTAACTCTGGCACCTCAACGGCCCTTTCCGGTTTCGTGAGTTTTCTGCAAAACAATGCCTTCGCCAGCCGCAGAGCGGCGATCCTTCCCCGCGGGTTTGGGTTCGGCTGGCAAGGTGACCATCACGTTCTGCAGGTTGCCTGCAATCTCGATGCAGATGAGACTTTTATCACGAATCAAAAGTATAAAAAGGCGGACACAGACGCTGCGCCGCTAGCGACTCCAAATGGCCGCGCCGGCATGGGTTTCGTAAGTTGGAATACATCCGCAATCTTCAAGGATAACGATGACCGCCGAAACTACATGTTTGCTGAACTCGTATCGGGTATGGCAGGCAATGACGTGGACGTGTTGCAACCGCCATTTCGAATTTTGCCGATCGCAGGACCAGGTTTTTTTGGGGCATGTCTCGGGGAGTCGGGTCCAGCTGGAATAAAAACGGAACAAGTCACCATCGATAATATTCCCTATACTTATGCGATTCCCATGCTGACGGGATGGGAGCAGTGGTACGGGTGTGACGATCATCATGTGAAAGAGATCGGCATGTGGATTGACGATATACATTATGACGTGCCGCCGAATTCCGGGGTCGGTACCTTGCGATATCGCTTGTCCTCAGTGCTCGTCGATTCTAGCAACAATACGCACGGGTACCGTCACAAGGTAAGTGTCCTAGAATTGAAGCCGCTACCTCAACCGATTGTTGTGGAGCCGCCAATTTCGGAAAGGTAACATGTTGGGCGGGGCGACGTGAGCTGCCGAGGGCGCTCACCACAACGAGTGGCCGGCAATCAATTCGGTCCTTGAGAACAAGCACGGCTACACCAACGTTGCGCAATGCCTCCCTTCCTGAAGAACCGTCGCCGCCAGCGCTTGAAGGGGCGGCCGTTTCCGGATGAGTGGCTCAAGATCATCAAACGTAACGTCGCGTTTTTCGTCCGACTCTCGGTTGCTGATCAAGCTGAGTTGCTCGGTCACGCTCAGATTCTTCTCCATGAGAAAAATTTCGAAGGCTGCGCCGGCGTGGAAATCACGGACGAAATTCGCGTCACGATCGCGGCGCAGGCGGGTCTGTTGTTGCTGCATCGCAAGACCGATTATTTTCCGCGGTTGCTGACAATTCTCGTTTATCCGTCGAGTTATCTGGCGGACGAGAACCGGCCGATCACCGCAGAAATTTGGGAAGAGGGCAAAACATTTCGCTCGGGCGAGACCGCGCGCGTGATGGGATCGATGGTGCTCGCGTGGGACGCGGTGCAAGCGGGCGCGGCTGACCCATCCGATGCGAAGAACGTCGTGCTCCATGAATTCGCGCATCAGCTCGATTACGAAAATCTGGCGGCCGATGGAACACCGGGGTTGGCGACGCGCGAACAACAAACATCGTGGCGGAACGTGATGAAAACGGAGTTCGCGTCGCTGCGCGCGGCCGGGGACACCGGGATTCCGACGTTGCTCGATACTTACGGCGCGACCAATCCCGCGGAATTTTTCGCGGTCTCGGTGGAAGCATTCTTCGAACGGCCGGCGGCGTTGCGTTCCGCGCATCCGCGGCTCTACATCGAGCTCCAGCGTTATTTTAATCAAAACCCGATCGAGTATTCGGCCGAGCGAAGCTATTTATCTTAGTCTGTTAACTAAAATTCGCGCGAAGGAGGAAGATTGAACAACCTGCCGTAAGTGGCTGTCTCACATTTCACTTATGACCAAATTCATTGCGTTACTAGTAGCGGGAATGTTTGTGTCGGGGGCGGTGTTCGCGGGCGAACACGGCGACTGCACCAAGAAAGTCGGGAACATGGAAAAACCGGCTTGCTCGGTGACGCTGGCGAGTCTGAATCTGACTCCGGAGCAAAAGACCAAGATGGATGCCGTGATGGCGGAACATCACAAGGCCGGTTGCTCGGAAGCCAGCGAGGCCAAATACATGGAAGAAGCGAAGACAATCCTGAACCAGGACCAATTTGCGAAGTTCCAGGCCGAGTGCAAAGAGCACAAAGAGAAAGCCAAGACCTCGACGTAAATCGTCACACAAACTTGTTTGTGGGAAAAACGCGCTCGATCGAGCGCGTTTTTCTTTTGGCAGATTATTGGAAACCCCTTGTTGGCGACAAACACGCCGTCGCGGATCAGCACGCTGCGTGTTTTCATTCTCGAATTGCGATCAGGCGTGTTGAAAATCACCAGGTACCGGACCAATTCCGACCATCGGGCCTCGGCATCTCGCCGGGTTTAGGTTCGCCCTGCCACTCAATGCGTGATCCGTTGAGGGAATATTTTTTCATCCAAGTGGTGACGATCTCCTGGTAGTTGGCGGGATAAGATCCGAAGTCCGACTGCGGAGGCGCAGTCGCGGTCGGCGGCGAGGGCGCCGCTGGCGGTTTCTCAGTGGAAGCGGGCGTCTCTTCAGCTTTTCCCGGCGGCCCGATGATCGGTTCCGGTGACGCAATCGGCGCCGTCGCGTTCGTCGATGTCGACCCAACGGCCTGGCTCAGCAGATCGGCAAGGCGCCAACCAGCCTTGTGCAACTCGTCGGCCACAACTTTTTTCGTCCAATCCAAATAACCGACGCGGTCTGGCGTATTTTTCTCGCGCGCATCGCCTGCCATGACAGTTTTTCCCTGATCCTCCGTTTCGTGGACGTTGATGAATTGCAGGCGTTCGTGCGCTTCGCGCGCAACCGGCAAAATATCGTCGGCCCAGAATTCGCCGTAATTTTTCAACGCCACATTCGCGGGCGCTCGCCAACTCTTCGGCTCTTCTTTTGCGAAACGATCGATGATCTTTCGCTTGGCTGGCTCGATTAATTTAAACCGTTCCTCGCGCGACAGATCGGCGGGCATTGCCGGCAGATTC
>DATEWZ010000082.1:0-34616 GCA_035257485.1 Chthoniobacterales bacterium | reverse complement strand
AAAATGCGTCGGCGCGGAATCGACCGTGACCAGCAGGCGAGCTCTTGCAATCAGCGCCGCCAGCGCGAGCAGATCGGTTCTGCCGGAAACATCGACGACGCGGTGGCGTACTTTCGATTTAATGTCGCCAATGTGCGTTTGTTCGAGCGGCGAGGAACCGCCGGTAATCACCAGATCAACATCGTGTTTGCCGGCGGTGTGATTGATCACGTTAGCCCAGCGTTGTGCGTTCCAGAATTTCTCTGCTCGCGCGGAGCCTGGATGAAAAACGATGAATGGTTTCCGAACCTGTTGTGCTCCCAATAATTCGGCAGCGGTCTCGCGCGAGCTTTTTGGCAGTTGAAGCTGGGCCGCGCGCGACGCCTCCGAGATTCCAAGAGGCGCAAGCAACGCGAGATGATAATCGATCGTGTGCATGTCGCGCATCCGATGCGGCACGAATTCGTTGTAGAATCGCGTTCTAAATTTCGAGCGTTGTTTGATCCGGAACGAGACGATCCGTTTTTTCGCGCGCGAAAGAAACACGAGCAGCGCCGAACGATCGTTTCGCGTGAAGTCCACACAGTAGTCGAATTTTTCACCCGCGATCGCCGCCGCCGCTCCAAATCCAGCGATTCCGCGAGGCATCACGAGAATTTTGTTTACGCCAACAATCGCCGGCGCCAGCGCTTTGCTATCCGACGAAATCACGAGGGTGATATTCGCGTCAGGAAATTGTCTTCGCGCAGCCGCGATTGCCGGCGTGGTCAGGATCAGATCCCCGATCCGTTTGAGCTGGATAAACAAGATATTCAATTAGTTCGACAATTGGATCGCGCGCTCGTAGGCGCCAAGCAAACGCGAGCGGTAATGGTCCCAGGTAAAATTTTCAACCACCCGTTGGCGCGCGGCTGCGCCCATGCTCGCGACGATTTCCGGATGCCGATAGAAGTGCTCGATCGCGGCCGCGATTGCATCGACGTCTCCAGGTTGGACAATGATTCCTTCGACGCCGTCGCGCACTACGTCGCCTGCTTCACGCGTCGTAATCATTGGCAAACCAGATGCGGCTGCTTCGTAAATTGTTTTCGCGCTGCCTTCCAGGCGCGTTGGAAAAACGTAAACCGATCCCTGATTCAAATAACTCTCGAGGTCGCGCTTGAAACCAAGAATCCGAATATTCTCTCGCCAAAACTTTTTCAGATGCGGTTTGGCTTCCTCATGAACACTTCCGAGCAGCCAGAGTTCGGCATCTCGCAGATTCAACCGGTGCCACGCCTCGAGCAGATGGTGGATCCCTTTTCGCTCGATTAACGCGCCGGAAAAAATCGCGCGAAAGACTGCCGGCTGCTTCGCCGCTGGTTTGAATCGATCGACATCCACGCCGCGCGGCAAATAAAACATTTTCTTGTCCGGGAAATTCGCCGCGCGAAACGATTCGGCCGCTTTTTCGGAGAGAACTACCACCAGTGACGCGAGATCGTATTCTTCGAGAAATCTTTCCGGTTCTAAGCGGAAGCGCGACTTCCAACTCTTTCTGTCTTCTGTTTTCTGTCCTCGGTCCTCCTTCTTCTGACTTCCCCGATGCCAGGTCGGAATTTCAATCAACGACGGGATTTTCTTTCGCTTCGCGACGCGCAGCGTTTCCAAACAATCGCCCGACCAGCTGTGGAAGAAATCGTAACGGCCACTCTCAAGATGACGCGACGCGATCCAATCGAGGTATTTCTTTTTCGCGCCATAATAATAAGGGCGGCCCACGAACGACATTAGACGGACCGGGTGCCAACGGAGCGATTGAATGAAGCGTGCGGGAATTTCCTTTTGGCGATTGTCGTAAGCGACCGCTTTGCCGAGAAATTTCCCACCATACGACGCTCTCAACGCCTCGAACGAGTCGGTGTCCAGACCGTGCCCGCCAATTCGTGCGAAAATCGAGTAGAGCAAGTTCTTCGGCAGCATGCGCGGCAAGCCGACGGCTTCGTTTGTCGTGTCGAGCGGAGTCGAGACATCTCTCACTATTTCTGAACCTTGCGGCATTTTGGCCAAACCGGGAAACATTTAGAGATTCCTCGACTTCGCTCGGAATGACAAGATTGGTTAGATTTGATGTCGAACCGCAAACTGAGGATCGCTTTTGCGCGCCGAGGCTACTCGCCAAGCGGCGGGGCGGAAGCGTATTTGAAAAGGCTGGCCAAGGGCGTTGTCGATCTTGGCCATGAAGTGCAGTTGATCGCGACCAACGATTGGCCGGCAAACGAATGGTCGTTCGGACCGATCAAGCATTTGGGCGCCGTCTCAGCGGTCGGGTTCGCCAAGGCACTCGAGAAACTTCGGCCGCAGATCGATTGCGACGTTTTGATGAGTCTTGAACGCGTTTGGCGGTGCGATGTTTATCGAGCCGGCGACGGCGTGCATCAGGCCTGGCTGAATCGTCGCCGGAAATTTGAGATGCCGCTGCAACGCTTCGTTCGCGGGATCAATCGAAAGCACGCGGAGATCCTGAGGCTCGAACAATCCCTTTTCGCCAAAGCAGGCGCCGGCCGAATCATCACGAATTCGGAAATGGTGAAGCGCGAGATTGTTGATCTCTATCGTTACCCTGCGAACAAGATCGACATCATCCGGACCGGCGTGCCGCTCGATAAATTTCGTTTCGATCCGGCGTTGCGAGAAAAATCGCGCGCCGAATTGAAATTGAAACCAGATGACATTGCGCTGCTCTTCGCCGGCTCGGGCTGGGAGCGAAAAGGGCTTCGGTTCGCGATTGAAGCGTTTGAATTCTCCCGCGATCGCAAATTGCGATTGCTGGTCGCCGGTCGCGGCGATGCGCGCGCTTACAAGCCGAAACGCTTCTTCACCGAAGAACCGGTCCGTTTTCTCGGTGAAATTGCCGACACCCGATCGATTTATGCCGCGGCGGACATTTTTATTTTGGCGAGCATTTACGATCCGTTCTCAAACGCCTGCCTTGAAGCGCTCGCAAGCGGGCTGCCGGTGATCACAACGCGCGACAACGGCTTCAGTGAAATCATCGAGGATGGTGTGCACGGGTCTATTGTCGACCTTCCGAACAATGTTCCGGCCTTGGGTGACGCGATCCGCTTTTGGTCAGATGATTCACGGCGCGTGTCAGCGAGATCAAAAAATATCGAACGCGCCTCGCAGTTCGATATTTCCAGAAACGTGGCGGAGACGCTACAAATTCTGGTTCAATCGGCAGCCAACAATTTGTCGTTGCGCTGATTGATCAGAAAGACCTGGTCGAGCCGCGCCATCTCAAAGATGGCCAGGACGTCCTCTTTGATTCCACTGAGGATCAGCTTCCCGCCGTAATTCCGGACGTCCTCCCTCGCGCGGATCAAAACCGCGAGACCGGAGCTGTCGATGAAGGTGACGCCGGAAAGATCGACAACGACGTGCGCTGGCTGCTTTTTGGTGATCCGGGCGAGCGAACTTTCGAGTCGGGGCGCAACGTCAAGGTCGATTTCGCCTTCAAGGGGCAGGATATTTGCAGCGTCGGGTTGAGTCATCGGACCCGGATTTGCAGCAGATTTTGTGCGATACAAGAGTCGAAACCGAACCCGGTCGAATTATTTTGCCGCCAGGGCGGAATCGACGTCTGGGAAGATCTGAAAGACCTGGTCGAGCCTTGCGATTTCGAAGATGTGCTGGACGCTTTCCTGAACGTTGGCGAGCGCAAATCTCCCGCCGTATTGCTGCACGCCCTGCATGCCTTCGATCAGGGCGGCCAACCCGGAACTGTCCATGAACGGGACCTTTGCGAGATCGACAACGAGGACCGTCGGCTTTTTCGCGACCATTTCGCGCAGTGCCTCGGCGACCTCCGGCGAAATGTGAAGATCTATCTCGCCCTCGAGCGGCAAAATGTTGGGCGAATCTTTGCCTGGCATTGGTGTAGCGGGTGGCGCTGTTTTTTTCATCTCATCAGGGGCATCGCTGGTCGATCACCAACCTAGCGTATTAATTAGACGGTCAACATCAGAGAAATCATCGATTAAATAGTCGGGATTATGCTGAGCAAGTTTTTCGCGGCTCCAGGTCCCGGTCGCAACCGCGATTGTTCGCGCGCCGAGCGCCTTCCCGCAAGCGATATCCCGCGGGGTGTCGCCGATCACGTCGATTTCCTCTGACGAAAATTCCCGCCCATGCTTTTCTTTCGCGCGCGCGCGGGCGAAGGCGCCCAGCTCGTTTCGGTCGTGGTGATCGTCAGCAAAGGCACCGAATTCGAAAAAATGCCAGACGCCGTAATGATCGAGTTTCAATTCCGCGCCTCGTGAAAGATTTCCCGTCAGGAGGCCGAGCACGACGCTTTTCCGTCCCTTCAGTTTCTTGAGCAAATCGAGAACGCCGGGGAGCAGTTTGCCCCTCCGGCGCGGCAACTCTTTGGAGAGAAAATGAACGTAGCTGTCGAGAAACGCCGCGATGTTCTCGGGCGTCCTTTCGATCATGTGTTTCTTCAAAATGCTGATGACAATTCCGGAATCGGTCATGCCGGCGATCTCAATGTCCTCAAGATCGTCGTCGATCTTAAAACGTTCCTTCAGCGCGCGCTTGAGCGCTTCCATGCCGGCGCCGCCGGAATGAATGAGCGTGCCGTCGATGTCGAAAAGAAGAAGACGCTTCTGCATTGCTTTCACTGTAGCGGCGCTCTGTGAGCGTCGCATTATTTTGTTGATTCGAACGACGGTCATAGACCGCCGCTCCAAGCGAAGATCAGGGCGCGTGCATGAATAGCACCGCGATCATGCTTCCGAGAAATGTCAGCGCGGCGAGCGCGGCGATTCCGAAAATCGCGAGCTGAATCGGATCGCGAGATGTCGATCTTTCTCGGAACGGCGAAGCATTGCTGAACGTCGCGGGCGCGGAGCTCGATTCGGCCGGGTGCGCTTCGATGGACTCCAATTCCGGCAACGGCTGCGAGCCGTGCACATCGGGTTCGAACCGGGCTTCGATTGCGCCGAAACGAATGCGGTCCTCGAATTTTAAAACCGTTTCGGTAATCGGAACGCCGTTGACCTTGCTGCCGTTGGTCGATCCGAGATCTTTCAGGCGATAAGTTTCGCCAACCAATTCCAGTTGCGCGTGCCGGCTCGAGACCGACGGGTCGTCGACCACGATCATATTGTCCGGCGCGCGGCCGATGGTAATCGAGCGTTCGGCAAACTCGTAGGCGACTTTGCCCTGCGACTCGGTGGTGAGAATCAATTTCGGCACGACGTCGATCTTAGGTTAGCGAACAATACTGTTCTTGCTCCAGCAAATAACTGAGGGAAATTATTAATATGTGGCGTCAATCGGGGTCATCGCCGTGTTGATCGCGAGTCTTTCAAGTGCGACCGCGAACCTTCAGGAAATTGATTTGCCAAACGACGCATCGCGTCCCGAACGAGACGCAACTCGCGCAATTCAGAAAAAGGATTTCGGTTTCATAGGCCTGTACGGCATCGCTTATATGATTCCGGCAGTAGATGGAGTGTATTCTCGCTTCGCGAAAGATCTTATTTCGCAATTTAAGGTCCTTCGCGGTACCAGCGATGAGCATGGCAACGATCCTCGTGACATCAACGTGAGAGCTCGGGCGTACGCACAGCGCTATAATCGAGTGTTGCTGGATTGGTTGGAAAAACATCATCGCGAGTGGCTCGGTCCTCGTGAACCGTTGACCCATTAGCCGCGCACTCGCATAGTGCGGCTTTCATGGGAATCGAGAACACGCGCAATTTCTGCATCATCGCGCACATCGATCACGGCAAGACGACGTTGTCGGACCGATTGCTCGAGACCACCGGCACGATCCACGAGCGCGACAAGCAGGACCAGCTGCTCGATTCGATGGACCTCGAACGCGAGCGCGGGATCACGATCAAAGCGCACCCGGTGACGATGAATTATCGCGCAAAAGATGGGCAAATGTATCGATTGAACCTACTGGACACGCCGGGCCACGTCGATTTCGCGTATGAAGTTTCGCGCTCGCTCGCTGCCTGTGAAGGCGCGCTTTTGATTGTCGATGCGGCCCAAGGAGTGGAAGCGCAAACGGTCGCCAACGTCCATCTCGCGCACAAACAGGGACTCACCATCATCCCGGTCATTAATAAAATCGATCTGCCGAACGCGGATGTGCCGTCGGTGAAGCGTCAACTCGAGGAAATTCTTGCGATTCCAGCCGAGGAAGCGATCGCCGCGAGCGCGAAAATGGGAACCGGTGTCGATGAAATTTTGGAGGCGATTGTGCATCGGATTCCAGCGCCGGAAAAACCGAAAGACGAAACTTTACGCGCGCTGGTGTTCGATTCGGTCTTCGATGTTTACCGCGGAGTTATCGGTCACGTTCGCGTGGTCTCGGGAAAGATGGAGCCGGGCCAGGCGATCCGGATGATGAGCAACGATGGACGCTACGAGATCAAGGAAGTGGGCGTGTTCACGCCGAAGATGTTTGTGCAGTCGAAGCTGAGTGGCGGCGATGTCGGTTACTTTATCGCAAACGTCAAAACCGTTAGCGATATGAAGATCGGCGATACCATCACCGATCAGCGAAATCCAGCGCGCACGCCTCTGCCCGGTTTCCAGGAAATTCATCCGATGGTCTTCAGCGGAATTTATCCGATCAACACCGGCGACTTCGAACATTTGAAAACGGCGATCGGGAAACTGCGACTCAACGATTCTGCCTTTATCTACACGCCGGAAAGTTCGGTCGCGCTTGGTTTCGGTTTTCGCTGCGGATTTCTCGGGCTTCTCCACATGGAAATCATTCAGGAGCGGCTCCGCCGCGAGTACGACATGGACATCATCGCGACGAGCCCCAGCGTTATTTACGAAGTGGTCAGCACGCGCGGCGAAACTCTCTTGATCGACAATCCCGCGCACTTGCCCGATCCGAGTCAGATCAAGGAAATCCGCGAACCGATCGTGCGCGCTTACGTGCTATGTCCGAACGAAAACATCGGCGACCTGTTGCAGCTCATTTTGGAAAAGCGCGGCACAATGGACCATACCGAGACGCTCGATTCACGCCGCGTGATGTTGCATTGCGAGCTGCCGCTCAATGAAATCCTCGTGGATTTCAACGACAAGATTAAATCGATCACGCGCGGTTACGGCTCGATGGATTACGAGCATGCGGGTTATCGGCCATCGAAGTTGGTGAAGCTCGATTTGCTTGTGAACGGCGAACCGGTCGATGCCTTCTCGACTATTGTGCATAAAGACCGCGCCGAGGGCAGGGGACGCCAGTTGGCCGCGAAATTGAAGGAAGTAATTCCCCGGCAGCTTTACCAGGTCGCGATCCAGGCGGCGATCGGCGGAAAAATTATTGCCCGGGAAAGCGTTTCCGCCTTGCGAAAAAACGTGACCGCGAAATGCTACGGCGGCGACATCACCCGCAAGCGCAAACTGCTGGAGAAACAAAAAGAAGGAAAAAAGCGAATGAAGAGCATCGGCAAGATCAACATTCCGCAGGAAGCGTTCATCGAGGTGCTGAAAGCACAGTAAACGCTTGCTCTTACTCGTGCTCATGCTCTTTCTCTTGATCGAACCAGCCAGAGCAAGAGGTAGGAGCAAGAGCAAGAGACTAGAAGATCGACATGTTCACGGCGCGCTACGTTAAACACAGCAAATTGCTCATTCGCCACGCGCAAAAATATCTGCGCTATAAACGCGATATTCTCGAGCCGGCGAGCTACGAGCTGATCGCAGCCGACATCCGACGTTTGAAAGCCGCGTTGAAGCAGCGCGATCGTCCGCAAATCGAAACCTACGCCGAAGCGCTGGACGCGAAATTGCACGAGCTGCTGCCGGTGACTTGGGAGTCGCATTGGCGGGAAAATTGCGAGGTGATTCTGGTCGCAATTGTCGTCGCGGTCGGCATTCGCTCGTATTTTTTGCAGCCGTTCAAGATTCCGACCGGGTCAATGCAGCCGACGCTGAACGGAATCATCGGGCGTCCAATGACGGCCGAGCCGCCGAACATTTTGCAACAGGTGGCTGAATTCGTTTTAGAGGGCCGAAACTACATCAACATCGTATCGAAAGTGGACGACGAGGTCCTGCAAATTCAACGTCGAAAGTTTTTGTTCTTCTTCACCTTTTCACGAATTAAATGCCAGCACCAGGAGTTCAACTGGGTCTATTGTCCGCCCGAACAATTGACCGGCGACTTTCGCGTCTCGCCTGGAATCCGTTACCGGCGCGGTGAGGTGATCGCACGCGGCGCGGTCGACACCGGCGATCAGGTTTTCGTGGACAAGTTCAGTTACAACTTCGTCAAACCGCATCGGGGCGACGTTTTTGTTTTTCGCACAAAAAATATTCCCGACATCGGCGACCAAACTCAGTTCTACATCAAACGTCTGGCCGGTCTGCCCGGCGACACTTTGCGAATTCAACCGCCGCAGCTCTTCGCGAATGGGAAAATCGCCGAGGGTTACGGTTTCGAGCGGGTGATGAGCGCGAAGGACGGATATCGCGGTTATGGGCCGGGGCATTCGGCGCTGTCGGACCCGACGAAGACGTTTCACGTGCCGGAGCACAGTTACTACGCGATGGGCGATAACAGCTACAACAGTTTCGACAGTCGCTGGTGGGGCCCGGTGCCGGAACAGAACCTGGTGGGGCGCGGATTGTTTGTTTACTGGCCTTTCATTCCGCATTGGGGCTTAATTCGTTAGGCCAAAACATGTTCACGGCCTCCCGCCTTTATCCGTTCATCGGATTGCTGAGCGGTTACATCATCGTTCTGCTCTTTAATCCGGTCCGTCTCGCGTTGCGCGACGGTTTTCGGTGCCTGCTTCGTTACAAACGAGTTTGGCTCACCTTCGTTCTCCTCGGGTTCGCCTATTTTGTTTTTCAATTTTCAACCTTCACTCCAATTCAAAGCACGTCGGATATAGATCTTACGCAGATCACTTCGATCGCGAGCTGGCATTGGCCGACTTTCTTGGAAGTCTGGTCGGAAGCGCCGCTGCCCGCACTCGAAGGCGTCGCCGGAATTTTCGATAATGCGACAACGACCTATCCGCTCTCTGCCATCGCGGCCGTGCTGATGTTGCTAAACTGGCGGGGACTGCATGGCGCAATGGTGCGCGCATTGCACAAACGGTTTCGCTTCGGCGGCTATTTGATTTACGTGGTCATGCTGTTCAGCGCGATCGCGGCCCTGATCAAACCGATCGTTTATTGGGCACTGCGATCGTGGGGCCTTCTCGGCGGGCCTGAACTCTTGCAGATATCCGCGTCGATCGACGCTTTCGCGTTCATCTTCGAATATCTTCTCGGTGTTTACATTCAGGTGTATTTGATCACGGTTTGCTTCGCCTGGATCCGCGGTCTGAGTTTCGAAGAGGGCGAACTGTTTCGGTTCGCGATGCGGCGATTCAGCTACGTTTTGGAATGGGCCGGGATCGTTGTGCTCGTGAGCACACTGATCGTACGGTTACCGTTGCTGCTCGCGTATTTCATGAATATTCCCGACGTGCTCGATTACCTTCCCTTCGAGCGCGCACTCATGTGCGGACTCATCATCACCTTTTGTTCGGTCCAAATTTCGCTCGCGTTGCACAACGAAACTTTGCGGGAGGCAATTCGTGCGCATCGCGAGTTCGTTCGAAGCAATCTCAGCCGGGTCGGCTGGTTCTTGTTGATTTGCGCGCTTCACTTTTTCTTTCTCACAGCGATGGATGCGATTGTGCGTGGAGCAATTGCCGATCGCTTGCTTGCAAAAATCGCCTGGGAATCGCTTTTTGTTGTGGTGCGCGGATTCGTCACCGGCTGGTTGCTCGCATCGTGGGTCTGTTTGTTTCGTCGCGGCGAAAGGGGAGACGTTTACCAGCAAACATGGATCGAATATTGATCGCACAAACCATTGAATGAACGCGGCGAAGATCACTCACGCCAGTAAGTCAAACCTCGCGCTCGCTTTCATTTCGCTCGATCGCGAGCGCCGGCGGGACATCACGACCTTCTACGCATTCTGCCGCGTGATCGATGACATCGCGGACGATGTCGATCTTGTGGTGGAGGAAAAGCAGCGCCGGTTGAGCGATTGGCGAAAATGGCTGCGTGGGCCTGGTCCCAACGAATCGTCGTTCGCGGTCGACGTGCGCGGCTTGATGCAGAAATACGCCATCACGCCTGAGATGCTCGAGGAAATCATCGCCGGGGTGGAAATGGATTTGCGGATCAAACGCTACGCGACGTTCGAGGAGCTGCGCGTTTACTGTTATCGGGTGGCGAGCGCCGTCGGTCTGGTTAGCATCGAGATTTTTGGTTATCGCAATCCCGACTGCAAACAATACGCAATTCAGCTCGGACTCGCGTTGCAGACGACCAACATCATGCGCGATGTCGGAAAAGACTTGCGCGTCGATCGGATTTATTTGCCGCGGGAAGACCTGGCCCGGTTCGGTTATTCCGAAAAGGAGCTGCAGGATCGGCAATACAACGAGCGCTTCGTCCAGTTGATGCAATTTGAAGCTGCGCGCGCGCGACAATTCTTCGGCAATGCAGCGGCCGCGTTGCCGGAAGAAGATCGCAAATCGATGGTTGCGGCCGAAATTATGGGCTCCATTTATCGCGGATTATTGCGCCGAATGGAGCTGGACAAGTTTCGTGTATTTGAAAAAGAATACGGCTTGAACAAATTGGAGAAGGCCGGCCGGATTGGCGCGCAACTGCTCAAGCTTTTTTGAATGAGCGGAAAACGCCATCCGTCTGAGCCATTCAAACCGTAATACTAGTATGAAAAAATATTTGATGTTGGTTACAGCCGTGTTGGTTGCATCTTGGACGCTTGCCCCACTCACGAAGGTCTACGCCTTTGGTGAAGCGGAAAAAGCCGTTGTGGTCACAGCCGAGGACGCCGCGAAGAAATATCCGTTGCCCCCGGGAAAGGATTACCCTCCGGGAATTAACGCCAACACGCACTCGGCGACCGCCTCAGGATTCGTGCAGAGTCCGTACTCTGCCCGAATCTATGATTGCCGACACATGGGCCACGGAACATTGATTCTGGACGAGGGCGCGAAGAAGCTGTTCCGCAAGCCGTAGTCAGTTCTGACCAACCGAATCATTATTGCCGCGCAACGTCATTTCGTTTGCGCGGTTCAATGGGCTAACGAAAAAACTTTGTGAACAAAAAGCTTTTCACAATTGTTTGCGGGATTGCGCTCGCCGCTCTTGGTCTGAACTCTTGCGACACGCCAACTGGACAAGGCGCCGCAGCCGGCGCGGGCGCGGGTGCAATTATTGGCGGCATCGCAGGCGGCGGTCCGCGCAGCGCCGCGATCGGAGCGGCCATCGGGGCCGCAAGCGGCGCGTTGATTGGTCACGCGATCCAGGAAGATCGCGCCCGCCAATATGGTCCGCCTCCGGAGGGCGGTTATCCGTACGCAAAGCCGGCCAATGGACCGGGAATGTATAGCAGTCCTTACACGGGACGGGTTTACGATTTGCGCGGAGTGCCGCACGGCGGACTGACCCGCGACGTCGATAACAATCAGTTGTTCCGCAGACCGTAAGCGAAAAATTACCTCACAAACGCGTTGATCTCGGCCGCGGGATCAACGCGTTTTCTTTTGCAGCGCGTCGACGATTTTCTTGACTTCGTCGGTCATCTTTAACAATTCCGGCCATTGCCGGTGATAATTCTCGCCCGGTAATTTCCGCGTGGCGTCGAACCCCATGTGCGAGCCGATATTTTGCTCGCTCGGCGCGTGATCGAGCGAGTCGCTTGGATTTTTAATCACCGTCGTGTCGCGCGCGGGATCGGTGTTGGCGCACAAACGAAACAAAACTTCGCTCGTGTTATGCACGTCGCAGTCTTCATCCACGACCACGATGTATTTGCTGAACATCATTTGGCCCATGCCCCACAAACCGTGCATTACCTTGAACGCTTGATACGGATACTGTTTTCGAATGCTGACGAACACGAGATTGTGAAAAACGCCTTCGGCCGGCAGCGTCATGTCCACCAGCTCGGGAAAATTCATTTTGAACACGGGGAGAAAAATTCGGACGACCGCATCGCCGATATAAAAATCTTCCATCGGCGGGATTCCGACGATGGTCGTCGGGTAAACCGCATTCTTGCGATGCGTGATCGCGGTCAGATGGAAGACCGGATAATCTTCGACCGCGGTGTAGTAACCGGTGTGATCGCCGAATGGGCCTTCCGGCCGCATCTCGCCCGGCTGCACGTAACCTTCGAGAACAAAATCGACATCTGCAGGAACTTCGAGATCGATCGTTTTGCATTTCACCATCTCGATCGATTTTCGCCGCAAGAATCCCGCGAACAAGATTTCGTCGAGACCGTCTGGTAACGGCGCGGTCGCTGCGAACGACAAAGCCGGGTCACCGCCGAGCGTGACCGCGACTGGCATTCGTTCGCCGCGCTGGTAATAAACCTTGCCGTGACGCGCGCCGACTTTGTGCACTTGCCAATGCATCGCGGTCGTTCGTTCGTCGAAAATCTGCATCCGATAACAACCGACATTGCGCGCGCCGCTTTCGGGATCGCGCGTGTGAACTTGCGGCAGCGTGATGAATCGTCCGCCGTCTTTCGGCCAGCATTTCAAAATCGGCATGTCGCGGAGCGACATTGCCGAAGTTGATGGTTGGTCCGAGCCGGACTGGCGTTTGTTGAGAGTTGAGGGTTCGAGGAAGTGGACTACTTCCTGACAGGCGCCGCTGCCGACGCTCTTAGGTCGCGCGTGTAAAAGATGAATTCCTTGTTTCAGCAAAGCGAAGCCTTCACGCAGATCGGTCGGGGGTTTCGCTTTTAGGATGAGCTGAATTTCCTGGGCGACGTCATCGATGCTGTCGCGACCCAATGCCATCGCGATGCGTTTGCGCGAGCCCATCGTATTGATCGCGACTGGAAATTTCGAAGTTTTTCCATCGATCACTGGTTGTTCGAAGAGCAACGCCTTTCCCCCGCCAGGTGATTTCATCTCGCGATCGGCCCATTCGCTGATCACCAGTTCGGTGTCGATCGATTCGGCGGTGCGTTTGAGCTCGCGGGCGCGCTCGAGCGTTTCGAGAAAATCGCGGAAAGAGGCGTAAGCCATTTGCTTACGCTACACTGACGCGCTAGGCGCTGCTAGGCGACCAGAATTTTGATCAGTAAGAGCCCGAGGCCAGAACCTGGAACGACATGACACGTCCGTTCATAAACGTGACCACTCGATAGGGAACGGAGATGGTCGGTTCAAGATAAGAATAATAAAATGGGTCGTAGAATGGATCTCCGTAGAAGAAGAAGCGGTGGCCATGATGAAAATGGGCTACGCCAAAGCCACCATAAAAACCCGGGCCGTACCCACCCCAACCATAGTACGGATAATAGGCCGACCCGTAACCGGCGTAACGATTTACCGCGTAAATCCACGTTTCCGTCTGATGGCCCCGCATTTCTCCGGCAGTTTTCACAGAAGGCGATCCCCACGCGAGCCAGACTGCGTTCGTCGACATCCCTGAACGTATCTGCCCTTGTCGGACCAACGCCTGGTCGCGCGGGGAAAGGCTGTTGTAGATACCCTGGTGCTCCGAAATTCGGGTCTCGAGCGTTTCGCAACTTGTTAGGCAAAGTCCGACAGCCGCGAGGGTTAACAACAGCGCATTGGAAATCTTCATGAAAAAAATGATACAGCCGCGACTTTGTTGGTCAATTGTGCGGCTTCTTGATTGAACACGGCGATGCCGATAACGTTGCGTTGAAAAATGGAAGACCGCTTCGGCCATCTTATTTCGTATTTGCGCGTGTCGATCACTGACCGCTGCAACGAGCGCTGCGCGTATTGCATGCCGCACGAGCTCCAGGAATGGCTGCCGCGCGAAGACATTCTCACTTACGAAGAAACATTGCGACTGATCCGCGTCGCTGCGGATTTGGGCGTGACCAAAATTCGAGTGACTGGCGGCGAACCGCTTGTCCGGCGCAACATCATCGAATTCATTCGCGAAATTCCAAAAATTTCCGGTATCACGAGCCTCGGGATTTCAACCAACGGAACTTTGCTCACGCACGATGTCGCCGGACAAACGATGGCCGCCGCATTGCGCGCTGCCGGCGTGCAATCGATCAACGTCTCGCTCGATACCTTGGATCGACATCTGTATTCGCAAATCACCGGACGCGATTTGCACGGGCAAGTTCTCGCGGGAATCGACGTGGCGCGCGGGGCCGGGTTCGACCAAATCAAACTCAACAGCGTGCTCATGCGCGGGCGCAACGAGGACCAATTGATTTCGCTCGTCGATTTCGCGGCCGAGCGAAACTTGATCATTCGCTTCATCGAGCTGATGCCGGTCAGTACCACGGAAGTTTTGAGCGAGGAAAACTTTCTTCCAATCGCGGAGGCGAAACGCGCGATCGAACAACGATTTGGCAACTTGATTCCCGAGCAAAATTTTCGGACGAACGGGCCAGCGACGTATTATCAAATTCCCGGGCGCGATCAGCGGATTGGTTTCATCGGCGCGATGACGAACCTCCATTTTTGCGAGAGTTGCAACAAATTGCGCCTGACTTGCGACGGGAAACTGAGGCCGTGTCTCGGAAGTTATCTGGAGTTCGACATCATGAAGCCGCTCCGCGCCGGCGCGAATGATGATGAGCTTCGCCAGTTTTTCCTCGATGTAGTCGATCGCAAACCGGAGCAGCACGATTTTCGAAACAATTATCAGCCTGACCGCAAGATGATCGCGATCGGTGGCTAAGAAGAAGTGACGAGTGACAGGTGACGAGTGACGAGAGATGAAACGCTTAACTCATTTGGACGACAACGGCAGAGCGCAGATGGTTGATGTTTCCGCCAAGCCGATGAGCGCGCGGACCGCGATCGCGAAAGGAAAAGTAAAACTTAATCGCAAAACGCTCGATTTGATTTCGAAAGATCAAATCGCAAAAGGAAACGTCTTTGCCACCGCGCGTCTTGCAGGCATCCAGGCCGCAAAGCAAACCGCGCATCTTATTCCGCTTTGTCACACCATTCCGCTCAGCGAAGTGAAGATCGACATCGTGACTGCGCGCGATAGCGCTGAAATCACTTGTACTGCGCGGACAGTCGCGCAGACCGGCGTTGAAATGGAAGCGCTCATCGGCGTCGCGGTCGCGTTGCTTACGATTTACGACATGTGCAAGGCGGTTGATAAGAAAATGCAGATAGCGGACGTGCGGTTGATCAAGAAAACGAAGGTCTGATGCAAATCGTTTGCGGCATCATCACAATTTCGGACCGCGCGAGCGCGGGCGATTACAAGGATCTCGGCGGTCCAGCGCTCAAAGAATTTTCGCAGAAAAACGCCTGGCAGGTCTTGTGTGAAGCGGTGATTCCGGATGATGCGAAGAAAATTCAGGAAACCGTTCGGTCGTTTTCCAAACAAGGTTGCGGTTTGATTCTGACAACGGGCGGGACCGGAATTGCTCTGCGCGATGTTACGCCGGAAGCGATTCGCGCGATCATGCGCGTAGAGCTGCCGGGTTTTGGCGAAGTGATGCGCGCCGAATCAATGAAGATCACGCCGAACGCGATTATTTCCCGCAACCTCGCCGCGGTGGTTGATGATTCGCTGGTCATCGCGCTGCCCGGAAAACCGAGCGGCGCGATTGAATGTCTCGGCTTCGTCATCGGCGCGATTCCTCATGGCGTCGCAGTCGCGCAGAAAAAACCGACATCTTGCTGAAAATTGGAGGGACCCGCGCCGTCGTGTCCCAAATATTTGGGCGGTCCGAGCCGGACTGGCATTGACAGCGCGGCGCCCCATTCTTCAGTTAGGATAAATCAGGAGCCGAAGGGTTTGTTCGCCGTATTGAGTCAAATGCGCGCGCGATGTTGGCCCGGTTGCCATGCCGTTTGTTAAGTACGACGCGTTCAATTTGCTCGGCTTCACGTAAACGACTTCCAGTTGCTTGACGCTTCGAGCGCTGGGTTCAATGCGCAGCGGCAGACCGCTC
Organism: Chthoniobacterales bacterium; assembly: GCA_035257485.1. Lineage (GTDB taxonomy): Bacteria > Verrucomicrobiota > Verrucomicrobiia > Chthoniobacterales > UBA10450 > AV40. The sequence goes on along the minus strand of DATEWZ010000082.1, from coordinate 18,655 downwards.
CGCGCAAAGCTGACCGTCCAGGATTTTGTGTCGCCGCTCCCTTTTACCATCCACGGATAAAGTTTCGGTAATTCGAAAGAGCGCGACTTCGGAAACGCCACTTTAAAGTAAATTTCCTGCTCGCTGAGAAATTGCGGAATCGTGAGCGAGGGATTCTCGCGCAACGCCAGATAAAATTTCGCGATGTCGAGGCCGGCGAGATTGATGCCGTTATAGATGCCGTGATGATTCGGATCGTGCGGATGAACGACGTCGTACCATTCCTGGAACTTGTGATTGAGGATCAAATTCAATTCCAAATGCACGTGCGCGCGTTCGCGATTGATTCCCGCTCCGGTATAACCCATGACCGAGATGTGTTGACCACGATGCACAACGTCGCCGGCGCGGACGTCGATCTTGCTCAGATGGCCGTACAAACTGTAATACGGCGAACCGCCCCAATTGTGCTCGATCACGAGGTACTTCCCGTAGTTTGAATAACCGGCGACCAGAGTCGCATAGACAACCTTGCCGTCGGCAATAGCGCGAATTTCATCGGTCGGTTCGCCGTGCTCGTCGCGATGCAACGGCTTGATATCGATCCCTTCGTGAAAGCGCGTGTAGGCGGTTCCGCCCGAAGTTTCAACCGGATCGCGCACGAAACCATATTGGCCGCCTTCCCACGGCGTCGATTTCTCGCCGTGATAATCGCGTTCGATGACTTGATAAAAATCCGGCCCGCCACCGTGGAAGATCGCATCGTTGTCGGTCGGCAACGCAAGATCGACAGTCGCCGATTCTGTTTGCGCGAAAGCGATCACGCGAAGCGAAATTGCGGCGACGAGAGCCAAAACGGATCCGCGGATCATTTCATTTTCTTTTCGCCGATGATGCGCCAATCTTTTTTCATCAGGTCGATGTCGGCTTTGGTCAGGCCGGAGGCGATGTAGATCCGCCCGTCGGAAACGCGTTGATCGATTTGCAATTCGGTGATCGGCCGGCCGTTGATAATGATGAAAAGTAAACCACCCCGCTTTTCGATACTCAACGTGTCGAGCGCGATTTTGCCATGGTCGTCCAACTGAAAAAGCGCGCCGTAATTTCCGTTGCCGGCGTCATATGGATAAAACGCGACCACGTCGCGTTCCGATAATCGCGGCATCCGCTCGATCGCGACTTGCTTGCCCGAATAGGTGGCGCGCACGGAGCTGGAGAAGGTTGCGGTATCGTTCGGGTTCGCCTCGGCGTGGACGCGGAAGATACAGTGCCGATCTTTCCCGGTGGCGGAAACGGCCAAAAATGCCACAATCAGGCTCGCGAGAATGGATTTCATGACCGATTGATAGCCTTCGTGTTGTAACCCGCCGATGATTCGTTCTGCCATCATTTTCTCCTTTCTCGCCGGTGCAAGCCTCTTGGCCCAGCAAGCCTCACCACCTGTCCCCGAGCAAACTCCACCGTCCGCCGCAGCCGCCCCTTCCTCAAACCCGACGACAACGTCGAAAAGCACGACCACGATGGAAAAGCGGGGGTTCTTTGGCCGCGTCTTTCATCCCTTTTCGTCATCGGGCGTCCTTCCGAAATACAACGATAAGAGGTTGCGCGGTTTGGTCCTCGAACTTCAAATCTCGCCCCAGCCAGTGCGACTGTCCGAAGTTCGGCAAATGGAAGTGAGATTGACCGTTACCAACAAGGCCACTCACGTGATCCAGCTTGATTTTCCAACGGACCAACGAATTGAAATTCAATTGCGCAATGCGGGCGATGTCGTTTTGACGAAATGGTCGGAGAACCACGCGGCCAAGGAGAAGGCGTCGAGCGTGCTGATCAACCCGGACGAACATGTCGAATACAAAGAAACCATCGCCACGCGCGATCTCGCGCCGGGAAGGGTGTTCACTGCCGAAGTTTTCTTCCCGAAATATCCCGATCTTAAAATCCGGCAGAAATTTATGACCGAGCCGTGAGGCAGAAAGTTGATGGTTGATTGTTGATGGTTGATAGAGGCGAAAGTGTCTTTCAATCAACAATCAACTAAGAACTATCAACTCTTCAGCGATTACCACATGCACCCGCAAGGACATCGGGTGCAGCCGTATTCGCAGAAACTTCTGCAACCGTGGATCGACAGCGCGCGCGCCCGCGCTCTGAAGGACATTGCGTTCACCGACCACGATCGTTTTCACGAGGGTGTTGATTTTGACGAGCTCGAGGAGCTGCACGCCTCGAACCCGGATGTGAGGGTTCGCGCAGGCATCGAGCTCGACAACGATCCTCAAACTTCAGCCGCGGGAAGAAATTGGGTCGAGAAAAATTGGGACAAACTCGATTTCGTCCTCGGTTCGGTCCATTACCTCGACGATCCCGAGCAAATGTTCGACAGTGTCCCCGACGGCGCGGGTCAATTCGTCGGACGCAATGTGAACGAGATCTACGAAGATTATTTTCGTCGCGTGCGCGAAATCGCCGCGACCGGTCTGGTGGATTGCTTGTCGCACCTCGACCTGATCAAAATTCACGGTCATCGTCCATGCGGCGACGTTCGATCGATCATCAACGAAACGCTGGATTTTATTCGCTCGCGTAATCTCGCTATCGAGCTTTCAACCGCGGGCTGGCGCAAACCAGTGGATGAATTGTATCCGAGCGACGGGATCATCAAGCTTGCGATCGAAAAGGGGATTCCTTTTACGACGGCGTCGGACGCGCATTCACACGCGCAGCTGGCCGAGAATTTCGATCGTCTCGCCGAAAAGATGTCGATCTTCGGAATCGGCGAGGTGTGCGTTTACGAAAAGCACGAACGGCAAACGCTGAAGCTGCAGTGACGGTCTCTAAAAAGGGCTTGTCATCTTGAGCGAAGAGACATCTCTTACGGGCTTCAGCGTGGCTGCGCCTTTCGAAACATCGTCCGATTTTTTTTCTCCGCTCGCGATGACAGAGCGGAGTTGGTTTGCGTCTTCCGGCGTTTGGTTTTGGATGGTCATCGCCCTCGGCGCGCTCTTGCGCTTTTATCTCGTCTTTTTCACCGAGGGCACGCAGAACGTCGCGATCTGGGAAAGGCATGCGCGCGACGTTCGTGACTACGGATTGATCGCGTACTATCACGGCGATCCTTCCGCGAATCATCCGCCGTTCATCACCGGACTCGAAACGTTCGCGTTGCGCGTGGCCGACGCGACCGGAATTCCTTTCCGTGTCTTGCTGCGCGCGCCGTTTGCGTTGCTCGATCTCGGGACAACTTTTCTTCTCCTCCGTTTGTTCGGCGAATGCCGATGGCGCTTTATTGTCGCGGCCGTTTACTGGTTGAACCCGTTGTCGATAATTTTCTCGGCTTATCACGGCAACACCGATTCCGCGGTCGCGTTCTTTCTCGCGCTCTGCGTCTGGTTGTTGTCGAAAAATAAATTGTTCGCCGCCGCAATCGCGCTCGGGGTGAGTTTGTGGATCAAGCTTCCCATCGTCCTCGCGATCCCCGCGTTCGGTTTGTTCATCCCGGAATGGCGCCGCCGGTTTCAGTTCCTGGCGATAGCGGTCGTCGTCGCGCTTGTCACTTATCTGCCGGCGTTGATTCTGGATCCGGCGATTATTTGGAAAAACGTTTTTGGTTATCGCGCGCAAATTCTGCACACGACGGCCGGAGTTCCGGCCTGGGGACCGCGTGTGCTCTTTTTTTCAATTATCGCAGCGCCGCAAAACTGGCCGGTCGCGTTGCGCGCGCCGATTTTGTTTTTCCTGGAAAACAGCTGGCTGATCGCGCTCGCCCTCGCGCTTTTGATTACCTGGTTCCGCCGCGAACAGCGCGGCCCTTTCCAACTCTGCGCGACCGTCGCGATGATCTACATCCTCGTCTTGGCATTGAGTGACGGCTTCTCGTTTCAATATTTTGCCTGGTCTCTGCCGTTCTGGTTTTTTCTGCCGCGTTGGTTTTTCGTTCCCGCAATCGTTCTGGTCAGCGTCTACATCTATTGTTTGTACGCGTATCTTTGCGCCAATCTGTGGCTGCTTGGCTTTTGGGACTTCAACGGCCACCCGAATTGGCCGCTCTCGATCATTGCCGTGCGCAACATCGCGTATCTGCTCTTCTGCGCCTGCGCGATCTGGATTGTGATCCGCCAATTTCGGCCGCCGTCCGTGGCGACTGGTTAGTCCTATGCCCGAGCTCACCGAAAATTCGAAACCGATCCATACTGAGTCGCGCTGGTTTTCGCGGGCTGGGATTTGGTTTTGGCTTCTGATCGCGCTCGGCGCCGCGCTTCGTATTTACCTCGTCCTTTTTACTCAGGGGACTTACGACGCGGGACTTTGGCAATTGCACTCGACGGGAGCGAGCGAATTGGGATTGCTCAATTATTATCACGCCAACCACAACGCGAATCATCCGCCGCTCATCCTCGCGCTCGAAGCGGGTGTTTATCGCGTTGCCGTCGCCAGTCGAATTCCATTTCCGATTTTGTTTCGAGCGCCTTTCGCAATTTTGGATGCGGGCACAACGCTGCTTCTCTTCGGACTACTTGGAGTGAATCGCTGGCGATTCGTTTTAACCGCCGCCTACTGGATCAATCCGCTCGCGATTTTGTTGTCCGCATATCACGGCAACACCGATTCGGCGGTTGCGTTCTTCGTTTTGCTTTCGATTCGGTTCTTGTCGAAAGAGCAAATCGCCGCGGGCGCGAGCGCCCTCGGGGCCGGGCTCTGGATTAAATTGCCTGGCGTCCTCGCCGTCCCGGCGCTGACGTTGTATCTCCGCGGTTGGCAGAAGCGATTGCTCTTTCTCTTGATTTTTGGAGCTGTCGCTCTGCTTGGTTATTTGCCGGCGCTGATCGGTGACGCCGCCGTAATTGCAACCAATGTTTTCGGATACCATGGTCGAATGCTGCAAACCCAGGCCGGTGTCGCGCTTTGGGGACCGCGCGTTTTGTTTTTCTCGATCATTGATCCGCCCGATCAATGGGCCGTGCAATTGCAGGCGCCGGTTTTTTTTTCTGCGGAATGACTGGCTAATCGCGCTGTTGTTGGCATTTCTCTTAGCTCTCCTGCGTCAACGGCACACCTCGCTTCCGCAATTGTGCGCGACAATCGCGATGGTTTACGTGACGGTATGCGGCTTCACCGACAATTGGGCCCTGCAATATTTCGCCTGGACTTTGCCGTGCTGGTTTTTTCTCCCGTGGTGGTTCTTTGTTCCGGCGACACTGCTCACCAGCGCTTACGTCTATTCACTGAACTGGACGCTGTGCGGCAATCCGTGGTTACGCGGAAGCTGGGATTTCGCCGGTCATCCTTACTGGCCGCAAGTCGTCATCAATTTTCGCAATCTGGACGTGCTCTTCTTTGCCCTGTTCGCGTGCGGATTTTTGGTCGCGGCCGTGCTCGATTGGATCCCTTTGCGCCGCAAAACGCGCGATCTGGTCGCTCCTCAGCCGGCTAGTTGATTACAATCCAAGCCCGCCGGTTATTTTTTTCATCTCGGATTGGGCGAGCGCTTTGCCCTCATCGATCGCCTGCCGCACGCCGCTCAGCACCGCCTCTTCCAAGAATTCCACGTCGTTCGGATCGACGATCTGCTTGTCGATCTTGATCGAAAGGACTTCGCCAGCGCCGTTCGCAGTCACGGTCACTTTTCCGCCGGCCGCGCTGATTTCGACCGTTTTGTCTTCCAGCTCGGCCTGCGCCTTCGCCATTTGCGCCTGCATGTGCTGCGCCTGCTTCATTAATTTGTTCAGATTCATCGTCGCATTTCCCCTTTAAAAATCTCCAACGCTTCGCGGATCAACGGATCGTCCGTGTAATCTTCGGACGGGCTTTGCGCGGTGCTCGGTTCTCCTTTTACCGGCAAATTTTCGTCCACGATCAACTTCAGCGTCCAATCGTGCCCGCTCGTTTCGTGTAATAGCGTTTCGATCAGTTTCCGATTCGTGGGCGTTCCCAAAATGTCCATTGGCGACTTTTGGTCCGGCGAAAAGCCGAGAACGAAATGGCGGCCTTCGCTCGGCAAAACATGCGCGGCCGCGGCGGAGTTTCGGACAAAGGCCTTCGTCCCGGGAATTTTCGAAAAAGCGTTCTCCCAAATTTTGTCGACGTCACTTTCGCCATTCGCTGTTTCCGCGACGCGCGGGTTTGTAGAGTCGGCGGCCCTTGCCACGCCGGAGCTTGGCGAAGGCGGGTCAACGCTTAACGTTTTTTTTTCCGCTGGAGCAGGTTTTGGCGTAGAACTTTTTCCGTCCCGTAGCTCGCCCAGTTTTTCGATCACTTCGTCGAGTGTTGCCTGGTTCAAGCTTTGGATCGCTTTGATGATCGCGACTTCAAAATGCAATTTCTTATTCGGCGCCCACTTCATCCGGCCTTCCGCTTGCGCGAATTGATCGATCAAATCGAGCAGCCGATCGTTTTCAATTGAACTGGATTGGGCAGCGAGCGCTTTTTGCGTTTCAGGATCGACATCTTCCGCCACTGCGTCCGGTTTCGCTTTGAAAACGAGCAGATCGCGCAGATACGAAATGAGGTCCGACATCAGGCGCATCATGTCCTTGCCAGCCTCCGATTGTTCGTAGAGGACATCGAGCGCGGCCGCGGTCTCGCCGCGAAGGACCTTTCCGGTTAAATCGACAACCGTCTGCTCGCTCGTAAATCCGAAAACGTTTAGGACATCGTTCTCCGAAATTTTTTCTCCGCAAAACGCGACCAATTGATCAAGCATCGACTCTGCGTCACGCAATCCGCCTTCCGCGCCGCGGGCAATTGCATGCGCGGCCGCGGGCTCGAGCGTGATCTTTTCCTTTTTGGCGATGAATTGCAGGTGATCGGCAATCAGTTTCGCTGGAATCCGATGGAGATCGAACCGCTGACAGCGGCTGACGATTGTAAGTGGCAGCTTATTTATTTCAGTCGTTGCGAAGATGAAAATCACATGCGGCGGCGGCTCTTCCAGCGTTTTCAGCAGAGCGTTGAACGACGACGCCGAAAGCATGTGCACTTCGTCAATGATATAGATTTTGTACCTGTAGCCTTGTGGAGTTGCTATTTTTGCCCGTTCGATAATCAGCTCTCGAATCTTATCGACTTGCGTGTTTGAGGCAGCGTCGTACTCGAAGACACCGAACGAATTTCCAGCAGCGATTTCCCGGCATGGGTCGCACACGCCGCACGGCGTGACCGTCGGCCCCTTCACGCAATTGAGCGCCTTGGCGAGAATTCGCGCAGTCGAAGTTTTCCCGATCCCGCGCGGACCGACGAACAAATACGCGTGGGCCAGGCGATTTTGCGCGACCGCATTCTTCAATGTGCGCGAGACGTGCGCTTGGCCGACGAGATCGTCGAACGTCTGGGGGCGGTACTTTCGGGCGAAAACTTCGTAACTCACAAAATCAATCTAAATGCGTTGCGTCGCGCACGAAAATAGAAAAGCATCCGAATCCTTGTGAATGCAAGATCGGGATCGAAGTTTTTTTCCGGGCCGTCAATCGTTCTTTATCTGGCCGGCGCGAAATTGCTTTTCCATCTTCTGACCGCGACCCGCTACGGAATTTTTCGCGACGAACTTTATTACCTCGCCTGTGGCGAGCATCTCGACTGGGGTTATGTCGATCAACCGCCCCTCATCGCGCTCGTGACCTGGATCGCGCGACACATTTTTGGCGATTGGCTGGTTGGTTTGCGATTCGTTCCCGCGCTCGCAGGCGCGGTAACCGTTTGGCTGACCGGCAAACTCACTCGCGAGCTTGGCGGCGGCGCATTTGCACAAGTTCTAGCGGCGCTCGCAGTCATCTGCGTGCCGATTTATCTCGTCTTGCATCACTGGCTCACCATGAACGCGTTCGAGCCGCTGATTTGGATCGGCTGCGTCTGGTGCATCGCCCGCGCGATCAATCGCGACCAGTCGCGCTATTGGACTTGGTTCGGCGTTCTGGTTGGCGTCGGGATGGAAACGAAATACGGCACCGCGTTTTTTGTCGTCGCGGTTGTGATCGGAATGATTCTGACGCGCGAGCGGCGATTCCTGATCGCAAAGGAATTCTGGATCGGCGCCGCGCTGGCGTTCCTGATCTTTTTGCCGAACCTGATCTGGCTCGCGCGCCACGATTTTCCATTTCTGGAATTGATGCACAACATCCGACAATCGCATCGCGACGTCGTACGCGGACCGATCGCTTTCATTCTCGATCAAGCGCAGATCATGAATCCGGTTCTGTTTCCGCTCTGGCTCGGCGGTCTCATTTGGCTGTTGGTCGGCCGCTTTCGCATGCTTGGAATCGTTTACATTGTGTTGCTGGCCACGTTCATTTTCTTGCGCGGTAAAAATTATTACCTCGCCTCGATTTATCCGTTGCTCTTCGCCGCCGGCGCGATCGCGTTTGAAAAAATCACGAGCATGCGCTGGAAATGGACCCGCACGGTTTACACTCTGTTTCTCGTTGGATCGATAATCATCCTCGCCCCAACTGTCTCGCCGATCCTCTCGCCCGAAAATGCGGCCGGGTATCAGCGGAAACTCGGCTTCGAGCCGCCGCGCGCGGAAAACCAGCAGACCGGGCCGTTGCCGCAATACTTTGCCGATGAGTTTGGTTGGAAGGAGATGGCCGAAGCAACTGCGCGCGTTTACAAATCGCTTTCATCGGAAGAACAAGCGCGCACTGCAATCTTCGCAAACAATTATGGAGAAGCGGCTGCGATCGATTTCTTCGGACCTCGCCTTGGTTTGCCGAAGTCGATTTGCAATCATCAAAGCTATTGGCTTTGGGGCCCGCGCGATTATGACGGCCGTATCGTGATCGTTCTCGGCAGTGACGGGACGGGCGATCGCGAACATTTCCAAAGCGTTGAAGTCACCGGCCACGCCGAACATCCGTACTCGCGGCGGGACGAGCATTTCGATATTTTCCTTTGTCGCGGGTTAGCCGGCGATCTGCATCAATTGTGGCCCCGAATGAAAAAATACGACTGATGAAGACATTTTCTCTCTTGCTCTTACTCTTGCTCGCTCGCGCCCAAGCCCAGCCGCCGCCGCTCCAAGATTCGTTTCTGGACAACTTCGTAGGCGATTGGAAAGTTGAACGCTCCGTCCGCAAAAAGCCCGCGGTGCAAACGAGTGTGCATTGCGAGTGGGTCCTGAATCATCAGTTCATAAAGTTTCACTACGGCGCGGCCGACTCGAAGCCCGAATATGAAGCATTCGTTTTCATCGGCTTCGACAACAACGCCAAAAGTTACGTTTGCCACTGGGTCGATGTTTTCGGCGCGACTTATTCCGCACTCGGCAATGGAAAGCTCGATGACAAATTGCTCAGCCTTGAATTTCGATTTCTTCCGAAGGACGGCGAGCTGACGAACAAGTTTACCTTCGATCCGCAAACCAAAACGTGGACGTCGTTGATTCGGCAAACTGAAAAAGGCGAATGGGTAACGTTCGCCGAAGAAAAATGGACAAAGAAATGAGAAAGCTCTTCCTCTTCCTCTCAATCTTACTCTGTCTCGACCTCTTCGCGCGCCAGCCGCAACAGCTGCCTCCAAGATCGACAACTGCGCAGAAAGTTGTTCGTGCGCGCGATCTCGGCGTCCCGTTCGACGGAACACCGGGTCCGCTAAACGCAATTACCGACGTCGCCGGCGTTGAAGTTGGTTACACCACGCTGATTAGCGGCGAAGGCAAACTCGTGGTCGGCAAGGGACCCGTGCGTACCGGAGTGACGGCGATCATCCCGCGCGGTCACGATTCGCTGAACGATCCGGTTTACGCCGGCGTTTTCAGTTTGAACGGCAACGGCGAGATGACCGGCACGAATTGGATTGAAGAAAGCGGATTCCTCGAAGGACCAGTTGTGATCACGAACACACACAGCGTCGGCGTCGCGCGGGACGCGGTGATTGCGTGGCGAATCAAACACGGCGCGGCCGACCCGACCGGATATTGGTGGAGCTTGCCGCTGGTCGCTGAAACGTGGGACGGTTTTCTCAACGACACGAACGGCTTTCATGTGAAAGCGGAGGACGTTTTTCGCGCGCTGGACTCCGCGCATGGCGGCGCGATCGAGGAGGGGAGTGTCGGCGGGGGAACGGGAATGATTTGTTACGAATTCAAAGGCGGCAACGGAAGTGCGTCGCGCAAGATCGAGATCAAGACCGGAAAAGATAAACCGGCACAAAGTTTTATGGTTGGCGTTTTTCTTCAGGCGAATTTCGGCCGGCGTGCGTTGCTTACGATCGCAGGCGTTCCCGTCGGAAAAGAAATTCCCGGGTCGGTTTACGGCGAAGACACCGGCTCTTGCATCGCGGTTGTCGCGACGGATGCGCCGTTGCTCCCAAACCAATTGAAACGATTGGCCCGCCGCGTGTCGCTTGGGCTCGCCCGGACGGGAACGATTTCCGGAAATGGTTCAGGCGATTTGTTCGTCGCGTTCTCGACCGCAAACAAAAATTCGTGGGCGCCGGATTCGATTACCCACAGCGTCCAAACGATTCCAAGTGATCTGCTCGATCCCGTTTTCACCGGAGTTGTGCAGGCGACCGAAGAAGCGGTTGTGAACGCTCTGGTTGATAATCAAACAATGATCGGCGCGGACAATCATCGCGTGGAAGCGCTCTCCCACGATCGCTTGCGCGACCTCTTAAAAAAATATAACCGGTTCCAAGAGTGATTAGGTTCGAGGTCGATCAAGCGCGGAACCGTTTCGTGATTCGCTATTCGGGCAAGGTCACACCCGAAGAAACTGAAAATGGTCTCGAGCAATTCCGCGTCGGACTGCCGCGATTGCAATCCGGGTTTCGGTTGCTTGCTGATTTGAGCGAGCTGGAATCGATGGATGTGAAGTGCGCACAGTTCATCGAAAAGGCGATGGATCTTTGCAATGAAAAGGGGACGTCGATGGTTGTGCGCGTCATTCCCGATCCGCATCGCGACATCGGCTTGAGCATCATGTCGATCTTTCACTACGGCGGAGACACCCAAATCATCACCTGCCAGAGCATGGCCGAGGCCGAAGAGATTTTGCGGGGTTGAGCGATCAGGAGTGCCGGGCCGCTCGATAAACCAGCAGCGCGGAAGCAACGTCTTCAACTGCCATACCTAACGACTTGAAAATCGTCGTCTCGCTCGCGCGATTGTCGATCTTTCCGGCAAACGCTTCGCCGAGCTCCGCATAAATTTTCGCGCCGGAAAGAATCACGTCGCCTGATTCTTTGATTGCCGCTTCCCGCGAATCGACGAAGACGACGCTGTTTCGCATCGCGTCGTCGTCGAGCTCGCGCCAATCAGGACGACAGGCTCCGACCGCGTTCACGTGCGCGCCAGGCTTCAACCACGCGCCGCGCAAGACCGGTGTTTGCGAGCTCGTCACGGTGACGACAACGTCCGCGCCGCGCACCGCATCCTCTTGTGACGTTACTTTCGAGCCGATCTCTTGCGCGAACTTTTCCGCGTTCGCTTTGGCCTGACTCCAAATACGGATATCCTCGAATTTTCGAACGAGACTCAAGGCTTCGAAGTGACTGCGCGCCTGGACGCCGCTTCCGAGAATGGCCAGGATTTTCGAATCTTTCGGCGCCAGCAGTTTCGTCGCCGCGGCCGAGACCGCGGCCGTCCGCATCTCGGTGATCAAGCGTCCATCCATCACCGCTAGTGGCGCGCCCGTTTCCCGATCGTTCAAGATGATCAGCGCCATGTGAGTGTGGATTCCTTTGGCCGCATTTGGGGGATAGAAGGTGACAATCTTCTGGCCGAGCCCGCGCGGAGTCAGCGCCGGCATGATTCCATAAAATCCACCGGGCGGATCTACTGGAATGACTTGCCGCACCGGTTGCTTCACTTTTCCGGCCGAGAACTCGATCAACGCTTTCTCCATCGCCGGGATCAGGTCCGCCATCCGCAAGTGCTTTCGGACCTGCTCCTCGTCCAGAAAAATGGGCGTGCTCATCAAATGAACTGGAAATTAAGGACGATTTTGCATCTAATTTGCTATGAGGAGCAAGACTAGCTTTAGCCACGCTCCGTTTGGAGGAACTCTTTTATGAATATGTTTTCAGCCCGCAAATCTGATCCGACACCGGCAGCAGCGCCAACACCGACGCCGTTGCCGGTCCGGTCCAATGGAGCTCACAGCTCCGCCGCATCTGGCGGATTGCTTTCGAGAGGTGTTTCAATCAAGGGCACGGTGAAATTCCGCGATAAACTTCTGATCGACGGCGAAGTCGAAGGCACGATCGATTCGACGGGAACGCTCACCGTCGGCGAGCACGCTTCGATCAAGGGCGAGATCAAGACAAAGTCGATCAAAGTCCGCGGGACGGTCCACGGCGATATCGTTGCCACCGAGCGTTGCGAACTTCAGGCCGGCTGCACTTTGCAGGGAGATATCGAGGCGCCGCGTCTGATCGTGGATGAAAACGCGACCTTCTGCGGCAGCGCCAAAGTTGCGTCGCAGGGTTAATCCGCTTCGGCCAGCTCGTCGCGCAATTTTCGTTTCAGTTCCTGCCGTGCGGCTTTTTTGATCGCTCGGCGCTCGTCTACGACCGCCTGCTTCTCGCGTTGTCGATCTTTGCGGCTGCGACGATCGGCCTCCGCCGGCAAATGGGAAAACTTTGGCCGGTTCTCGCCGATCTTGCGCTCCTTCCGCTTTGCGTACGGCTCCATTGGCTCAATTTATCACTAGCGCGCCGCCGTCGAATTCATTTCACAACTGTAGATCGCCCAGGGAAGTGATAGTTTATCGGAGGCCGCGATGAAAACTGCGTCGACATGCTTGGCTCTCTGGTTGGTATGCGCGACTGCGATTGCGGCCGAAAAGGTCTGTCTTGTTAAAATCGATGGCGCAATTGGTCCGGCAACGGCGAGTTACATTTCGCGAACCATCGATGAAGCGCGAACGCAGAACGCGCAATGTCTGATTATTCAACTGAACACCCCGGGCGGTTTGCTTGATTCGACGCAAACGATCGTGCAAAGCTTTTTAGCGTCGCCGGTGCCAGCAGTAGTTTACGTCGCTCCGACGGGCGCGAGCGCGACCAGCGCCGGTTGTTTCATTACCATTGCCGCAAGCGTCGCGGCGATGGCGCCGGCCACGACGATTGGTGCCGCGCATCCGGTGACGCTCGGCGGTAATCCAACCGGCGGGGAACAGAAACCCGACGAGACCATGAAACAGAAGCTTGAGAATTTTTCAGTGAGTTACATGGAGGCAATCGCAGCCAGGCGACATCGCAATGTCGAGTGGGCTAAATCCGCCGTGCGCGAAAGCGCGTCCATCAGCGCTGAGAAAGCGCTCGAGTTAAAAGTTATCGATTTGATCGCTATCGATCTTACGGAATTGCTAAAGCAATTGAATGGACGCGTCGTGGATGGCAAGACGCTCAAGACCGCAGGCGCAGAGGTCGCGGAGATTAAGATGTCGGCGTCGGAACGCGTCTTCCAAAGACTCTGGCGGCCTGAAGTCATGTTCGTCCTCATGCTCATCGCGATTTACGGAATCATTGGTGAAATGACCACGCCCGGCGCGATCCTGCCCGGTGTGGTTGGTGCGATTGCGCTGGTCCTTGCGCTCTATATGGCGGCGATCCTGCCGGTCAACGTCACCGGGCTTGTGTTGATCGCGTTCGCCCTGATGCTTTTCATTTTTGATGTCTATGCGCCCACCCACGGCGTGCTGACGGTGGGAGGGATCATTTCGTTTCTGATCGGCTCGCTCATGCTCTTTAACCGTGCCGATCCACTCTTTCGTTTATCGCTGGGCTACATTATCCCGGCGACTCTCATCACCGCGGCCTTCTTCATTTTCGTTATCGGAAAAGGTTTGCGCGCACAGCTCTTGCCGATCAAAGCAGGAGCGGAGACGTTAATTGGGAGAACTGTGACTGCATTGACTGCAATCGACTCGCACGGTGGCAGGACTTTCGTCGAGGGCGAGTATTGGAACGCGGTCAGCGATACCCCTATCGAGAAAGACGAAGTCGTTGAGATCGCAGCGGTGCAAGGATTAACTTTAAAAGTAAAAGCCAAAGGAAATTAAAGCCATGCCATTACTCGAAGGACTAATCAGGTTAGCTGGTTGGGCCGCACCCGTCATCATCCTGGCGGTGATCTTTTTGCCTCAGGCGATCCGTATCCTGCGCGAATACGAACGAGGAGTGATCTTCCGTCTCGGAAAATTACTCGGCGCCAAAGGCCCGGGACTGGTTCTTCTCATCCCGATCGTCGATCGAATGGTGCGCATGGACTTGCGTGTCGTGACCATCAGCGTCGAGAAGCAGGAGGTGATGACGCGGGACAACGTGCCGGTGACGGTCGATGCGGTTGTTTATTTCCGCGTCGTCGATCCTCAAGCCGCGGTCGTGAAAGTGGAGAACTTTCTCAAAGCCACCTCGCTGATGTCGCAGACCACGCTGCGCAGCGTGCTCGGCCAGGCCCCATTGGATGACCTGCTTTCGCAGCGCGAGTCGATCAACTTGAAGCTGCAGGAGATCATCGACCGGCAAACTGAACCGTGGGGCGTCAAAGTCACGGCGGTCGAGGTCAAGGACGTGGCACTGCCCGATACCATGAAGCGCGCCATGGCCAAGCAGGCCGAAGCCGAGCGCGAGCGCCGCGCCAAGATCGTTAACGCCGAAGGTGAATTTCAAGCCGCCGAAAAAATGGTGCAAGCTGCCGCGATGATGAGCAAGGAACCGATCGCGCTGCAACTGCGCTTCCTCCAAACCATGCGCGAGATTTCCAGCGAACACAACACGACCACGTTCCTTCCCGTCCCGATCGATCTGTTCACGCCGTTCATGAACAAGGGCGAACCATCCAAGAAGTAGGAAGAAGGAAACGTCCAACGCTCAACGTCCAACATCCAACGTCGAACCGGAGATAGAAAAAGTTATGTCTCTCGATCTTGATCGGATTCGCGCGGCGCATGAGCGGATTCGTCCGCACATTCACCGCACCCCCGTGCTGACCAGCGCGCGGCTCGATGAAGCCAGCGGCGCGAAATTATTTTTTAAATGCGAGAATCTTCAGAAGATTGGCGCGTTCAAGGCGCGCGGCGCGACCAACGCCGTTTTCTCGCTCGATGAGACAATCGCGAAACGCGGCGTCGCCACGCATTCGTCCGGGAATCATGGGACCGCGCTCGCGCGTGCGGCAAAGCTCCGCGGAATTCCGGCGCACATCGTGATGCCGAATAATTCGGCAAAAGTGAAAGTGCGCGCGGTCGAAAGCTTCGGCGCGCGCATCATTTTCTGCGAGCCGAACGACGCCGCGCGCGAAGCCGCCTGCGCCGACGTGATCGCGAAGACCGGCGCGACCTTGATTCATTCGTTTGAGAACGAAGATGTGATGGCAGGGCAGGGGACGACGGCGATCGAACTGCTCGAAGACGCCGATGTCGATCTTGTCATATGTCCCGTTGGCGGCGGCGGTTTGCTCTCCGGAATTTCGACCGCAGCGAAATCGATGAAGCCGGACATCAAAGTCATTGCGGTTGAGCCGCAAAACGCGGACGACACCGTCCAATCGTTTCGCGCTAAGAAGAGATTGGTGACCGAGAAGAGATTCACGATCGCGGACGGACTGCGCACCAATGTCGGCGAGAATACTTTTCCGATCATTCAGCGTTATGTCGATGACGTCGTGACGGTTTCCGAGGAGGCGATCGTTTCCGCGATGCGAACGATCTGGGAAACAGTGAAGATCATCGTTGAGCCGTCGGCTGCCGTTCCGTACGCGGCCATCGCTGAACGCAAGATTGACATCAGTAGAAAGCGTGTCGGAATTATTCTGACCGGCGGCAACGTCGATCTCGATGCGTTGCCGTGGAAGTAATCTCGAATTAAACCCAACAATTGATCGTCCAAATTGGGTTATGAAGACGTTAAGTTTAGTAATCGCGGCAGGGTTTCTCGCATTTGGGGCCGCTGTTTTACCGGCAGCCACCAGCGGGCATACGAAAGTCTTAAACAGAATCTCCGATGAAACCGGCGTTCCGGTAGAGACGCTTCAAACTCAGAAGGACGCAACTGGGTTCGGCTACGGTGAGTTGGAACATGCAAACTTACTGGCCAACGCTTCGGGGCAGAGTTTCGACACAATCGTCGCCAAGAGACAGGCTGGCGAAGGCTGGGGTCAAATTGCGCACGACTACGGATTGAAGCTTGGCAAAGTCGTTAGCGCGGCGCATCGCTCGGAGCACGCCACAATGCACAGCCAAAGCAGCGCTCATGGTAAGAGCGGCATGACTCACGGCAAGAGCAGCGCGGGTGTTAATGCTTCGGTAAAAAGTAAGGGCAAGTCAGGACGCGGAGCTGCGCCGGCTAAAGGTCATGGCCACGGTCACTGACCGGATCGCTCATTCGTGCTAAAAAGTTAATCGGGCGCCAATCAATGGCGCCCTTTTTTTTGCGTATCGGCTGAAGCAGCGCGCAGACCTACTTCAGCCAGATCTCGCGCATCTTTTTCGTGGCGAGAATTTCACGAACATCCTGGCGCTTGGCCGCCAACTCGCGACGCGCACTATCTGGTCCAATGATTTTGTCGATGATCGGCTCAATTCGATCCCGCGAACCTTCCACCGCGGCCGCGTTCGGATACTCGACCATGATGATTACATTAAAATCGCGATCGTACGGCGCCTCCGCGTTTAGGATTTTGTAATTGAGAATCATCTTCTTTCTTTTTTCTTCTTCGTAAACCGGTTTGAGCGAAGCGCTGATCGACTTGAAGTAGTCTGCGGTCAGGCCGGGTTTCGTTTTCACGAAGGTCAGGACCCAGATCGAACCTTCGACATACGACATCGATTCAGGACTTTTAGAATCCCGTGACATCTGGATTGGGCTTGATTCTGAAGATGACGCTGGCGTTATTTGCGCGGCTGTCGCCGGACTCGAAACCGGCGCCGGCGACGAAAGCGAACTACCGGAAGGCGAGGAATTCTGCGGCTGCATTAGATCGAAACCTTGTCCGAGTTGCAAACCGCTTTGCCCGGACGGACTCGGACTTTGCCCCAAACAAACTCGGGCCAGCGCAAGCGCCGCGACAAAAAGCAGCCTATTCATCGCGCGCAACTTGCGCCCGGCGCGTTCGACAGGCCAGCGAAAATTATTACTTCAACATGATCTCGCGCATCGTTCTGACGCCGAGGATCTCGCGAATGTCGAGACGTTTTACCGCCAAATCTCGGCGCTGATCGACTGAACCCATCACTTTTTCCATGAGCGGTTCCATCTTGTCGCGCAATCCGTCGAGCGCGGCCATGTTGGCGTATTGAACCATGATAATGATGTTCGCCTCATCGCGGTTGTGCGGATCGCCCATCAGGATTTTGTAATCGAGGATCATTTTCTGTTTTTTCTCCTCGTCGTAGATCGGCTTTACCGTGCCGCTGATTTGGCGAAAATAATCGTCGTCCAAACCGGTTTTGGTTTTGATCATGGTCAAGGTCCAAACCGAACCCTCGGTGTAAGGCGCGCTGCCGCCACCGGAAGCCTTGGCGGTTGAAGGGGTCGTGGTGGTTGTGGTCGAGGTCGCCGGCGAGCTTTGGGCGAAACAAAACGCCGGCAGCCCGCAGGCTAGTGCAACAAGGGCAAAAGTTTGTATTTTCATGGGGCCGGAGCTTGAAGAATTCTCGACAGGATGAACAGGATTTATTTGAGTTTCAGGCGCTTGGGATTCTCGATCTTATGAAGACGAAACTTTTCCTCGGAATTGCAATCATCGCGATCGATTGCGCGCTGAACATCGCGTTCGCACAAACGAACGCGGCCATGATGAAAGCGGTCGTGGTCAATGAGTCGGGCGGCCCGGAAGTTTTGAAATATCAGGACGCGCCAAAACCGGAACCGAAAGATGATGAGATTCTTGTTCGGGTCATCGCGGCTGCGGTGAATCCGGTCGATACTTATGTGCGTAAAGGAATGTTTGGGAAGCGCGATTTTCCCCTCATTATTGGATACGACATTGCCGGCACGGTCGAGAAAACCGGCGCGAATGCGAAGAAGTTCAAATCCGGCGACGCGGTCTATTGCTATTTGTCGGTAATGCGCGGCGGCGGTTACGCCGAGTTCGCGGTCGCGAAAGAATCGGAGACCACGCTCAAGCCGAAGAACATCAGTTTTCAAGAGGCGGCCGCAGTTCCATTGGCCGCGACCACGGCCTGGCAGGCGCTGATTGATTCGGCCAAGATCGACAAGGGGCAAACGGTGCTGATCCATGGCGGATCCGGTGGCGTAGGAAGTTTTGCCATTCCGATCGCGAAATCACGCGGCGCGAAAGTCGTCGCGACTGCATCAACGGCGCATCAATCAACCCTCAAGCAACTCGGCGTCGATCAGGCGATCGATTACAAGACAGCGAAGTTCGAAGACGTCGTGAAAGATGTCGATCTTGTGCTGAACTGCGTGCGCGCGGATGCGCTTGGTCGGTCCTACGGCGTCGTCAAAAAAGGTGGCATAATCGTTTCGATCACTGATGAGCCGGACCAAACCGAATGCGGGAAACGTGACCTTCACTGTTCGCGTTTGGGCGCGCATCCCGATTCCAAAGTTCTCGAAGAGCTGACCAAGCTAATCGAAGCGGGAAAGATCAAACCAATTGTGTCGCAAACTTTTCCGCTGGCTGAAGCGCAAAAAGCGCACGAGCAAATCGAGACCCATCACACCGTGGGCAAAATCGTTTTGAAAATCGCGGAGGAAAAGAAATGAAGATCGC